>CAYOEZ010000129.1:0-13396 GCA_964402955.1 uncultured Ktedonobacterales bacterium
CCGGCCGGGGCGAGAACATCACCGTCATCTTCGTTAACAATGCTGTTTACGGCATGACCGGCGGCCAGATGGCGCCGACGACCCTGCCGGGGATGATAACGACCTCCTCGCCAAAAGGACGAGATGTGGTGACCATGGGCTATCCGCTGCGCATGTGCGAGCTGTTGTCGCAACTGGATGGAGCTGCCTATGTTGTGCGGCGATCGGTGCACGACGTCGGCAACATTCGCAAAGCGAAGTGGGCGATCAAGACTGCATTCCAGACGCAGAGCGCCGGGCTTGGCTTCTCGATGGTTGAGATACTGTCGCCATGCCCTACCAACTGGGGCATGAGCGCGGTTGAATCGATGCAGTGGATCAAGACCAACATGGCGCCGTATTTTCCTCTCGGCGACTGCAAGGTTGCCGGGCCGGTGAAGGCCTTTGCCAGGGCATTCTGAGAGGTGCGCAACCCATGCAAGAAGAAATCGTCATCTCTGGCTTCGGGGGCCAGGGGGTGTTATTTGCCGGTCAGCTTCTGGCGTATACGGCGTTGGACCAGGGCAAGGAAGTGACATGGATACCGTCGTATGGGCCAGAGATGCGCGGCGGCACCGCGCACTGCACCGTCATCATCGGCGATGAGCCGATCGGCTCGCCCATCGTGCGCCAGCCGTCTGTGTGCATCGTCATGAACTTGCCGTCGTTGCAGAAGTATGGCAAGCTGATGCAGCACGGCGGATTGTTGATCGTGAATAGCTCGCTGGTGCTCGAAACATGCGGACGCACCGACATTCGGGAGGTGCGCATTCCATCGAGCGACATTGCCAGCGAACTGGGCGACATGCGGATGAGCAACGTGGTGCTTCTGGGGGCTTTGTTGCGCCTCAACCCGATCCTGTCGCTGCAAGCAACCCAGGCGGCAATGGAGGAGCATGTTTCTGGCCGTGCCAGGCGTCTGCTGGAGCAAAACAAGCAGGCGCTGCACAGAGGATACGAGGTCGCCGGCCAGCAGCTACCATAGCCTGCGCCTGGAGCGAACATGATGGATGGTGGGGTCGCGGCCATTGTCGAGGACATCGTTGGCGCGTGCCAGTGCAACGACGCCCCTGCTTTTCGCGCTGGTGTGGACAGCTTGAGATCCCGGCTTGGCATCATGGCGCCGGGGCAGAGCATCGGACCGGCGCTGGCGTTTCGCACGCTGGCGCCGGCCGGCGACGTCATCGGCCGCGCGCTGCTGGCGGCGGGCAGCGAGTGGGCGCTGCCTCAGCTTGAGTTGCTCGTGCAAGATGACTCTTCGGCCATACGCTCCGTGGCCTGCCGTGCGCTGGGACAAATCGGCGTCCTGTACCCGGCTGTTGTCGTTGAGCCGGCACACCGTCTGGCCGGCGACGGCAGTTGGGAAGTGCGCGAGTTTATTGCGAACGCTATGGACGAGATCATGGGCCCGACCCAGGGCGACTTTGTCTTTGCTCTGATGGAAGAATGGGTGCACGACGCGGACGCTAACGTGCGGCGCGTGCCGACGAATGCGCTGATGCGCTACGGCCGCCGTCACCCCGCGCGTGTCATCCACCTGATGGCCGAGCTGCTTCATGATGACAGCCGCTACGTGCGCGACAATGTCGTCTTCTGCCTGGGAATCATGGGGGCGGTCCGTGTGCAGGCGATCGGCGGAGAAGCAAGCCCCGAAAACCCGCAGCGGCTGATCGCCGCGCTGCGTGAGTGGATGGTCGACGATTGTGTAGCGACGCGCTGGATCATCGCCAGGACGCTCGGTCGCACCTGGGTCAGAGCCTGCCCGGGCGACGCGCTCAACATGCTGCGCGATCTACAGAAGGATGAACGCAAGACTGTGCGCTCGGCGGTGGCGAGCAGCATGCGGGCGCTGGCGAAAATGTGTCCGCGCGAGGTGGATGTCCGTCTCTAGGACCGCGGCAGTCGTCACCCCCGCGCTGGCGGCGGTGTTGACGATGTTTGGCCTGCAGTGTGACGCCGTCTCAATAGTATTTGTGCATTGCTACATAGTCTTTGTAACTTTCTGTATTGACAAACAGCATACTCCCTGCTACAATCATGGTGTTGTATTTCCTGAGCGATAATAGCAAACTCATCGAAAGGTGAGGGCGCAAAGCCACGGGTCCTAGGCCGACTGGGCAAGGATAGCCGGGTTGCCGACTCTATGCAGGTGCATTCTGACGCAACCCGACTCCACGTATGGAGTCGGGTTTTGTTTTCTCTTGATGACGTCAGCATGCGACCGTGTACGTGACTGGCCGCACTCGAGTGGGCCGGTCGGTACCTGCGATGCGGTGTGGCGAAGCGAGTCCTCACTATTGTCTTGCATCACTATGGACCGCGTCCCCTGCATGCAGGGGACGCGGTTTGTGTTTGGGAGGAGGTAGCTGGGCTTCAGTGCCTCCCCTTGTTGTTGTGGCCAGAAGGAGGTCATTCAATGGGCAGAGGACTGATCGAGAGATCTCGTGGCCGGTACGCCTGGCTGGTTCCCGTCGTTGCAGTCGTTCTGGCTTTACTGCTGGCGCCGCTACTGAATGCGGCAGTCCCTGCGCAGGTGGATATCCGTGCGCAGCCAGTGCTCCTGGACATGGCCTCCAGGCAGCCTGAAGCAAAAGTTGACGTCATCGTCCAGAAGTGGGTGCAGGACGATCACCTGGAGCGTCTGGTTGTTCGCCTGGGCGGTGAGGTCATCAGCGATCTGCGCATCATAAACGCATTCGTGGCCAGTGTGCCGGGTCGGGCCATTCCTGAACTGGCGCAGGCGAGCGGCGTGCGGTGGGTGTCCCTCGACGCTCCAGTTGCGAGGACCGTCTGCCCCGACTGTATCGATACAGCGGCGTTGGGCAACGCAGCCCTTGCGACGATTGGCGCAGATCGGCTCTGGAATCAATCGCCGCATCTGCGCGGCCAGGGTGTAACCGTTGCCGTGGTTGATAGCGGCGTCAATAAGCTCGCCGAGTTCGCCGAAGACGGTGGCTCAAGCCGTGTCATCGCTTCTTTCTCGTACCGCACCGTCTGCGCAGGTAATCGCTGCGCGGGCGATAAGGCAGTCGACTGGTATGGGCACGGCTCGGCCATGGCGGGGTTTGTCGGCAGTGATGGCAGCACATCGCGCGGCAAGTATCCCGGCGTTGCGCCAGAGGTGAATCTCGTCAATGTCAAAGTCTGTGATGAGAACGGCGTCGGCCGCACCTCTGATGTCGTAGAAGGGCTGCAATGGATCTACGACCACAAGGCGCAGTACAATATCCGCGTCGTCAACCTATCATTGAACAGCAGCGTACAAGAATCGTATCGCACCAGTCCCCTCGATGCTGCACTTGAGATTCTGTGGCTGAATCGCGTTGTCGTCGTCGTGTCTGCCGGCAACAATGGCAGCAGCGGCGTTCTTTATCCACCTGCCAATGACCCCTTCGTCGTGACGGTAGGGGCCATGGATGATCGGGGCACCACCCGGAGCTCGGACGACATTGTGGCCTCGTTCTCTGCTCGTGGCACGACCGAATCGGGCTTTGCCAAGCCGGACCTGGTCGCTCCTGGCGTCAACCTGAACAGCACGACGGCGCTGCTGTCGGTCCTTGCCTCACGCCATTTGGACCGTATCGTGGGCTGGCCTCCGTCGTTGCGCATGTCGGGAACGTCGGTGTCGGCGGCCATCACGTCGGGCGCGGCGGCTCTGCTGCTGCAGAGCAATCCCCGGCTGACGCCCGACCAGGTCAAATACCGGCTCAAGGCCGCGGCGCGGCCCATGTCGGCGCCTGGGGCTGGCGCCGGCGTCCTCAACATCTATGCAGCCGTCCATTCGTCGACAACGCAGAGCGCGAACACAGGTATCACTGTCAGCCCGTTGTTGCGTAGCGGCCGCAACCCGCTGACGTGGAACAGCCTGAACTGGGACTCTTTGAACTGGGACAGTCTCAACTGGGATTCGGTGAATTGGAACAGTCTGAATTGGGATTCTCTGAACTGGGACAGTGATTACTGGGGTAAGTGACCGTCTCGGGAGCGCAGAAGTTTCAATGATCACGTGCAAGCACAATACTCTGTCCTTTCCAGCATACTGCTTGCCACAGCACTCGGCTGAAGCCGGCACGATTGCAGTTGGCTCCAGTAGTAGCGGAGGAAGATGAGAGATGGCAGTTGAGAATCGTTGGGCCCTTCCCTGGCAGCAGATAGGTTCCAGTGTGATGGTTTTGCCCGTGCAGCGGACGGGAGGCGCTGCTGGCGCAGTCCGTGACACGAGCGCGGGAAACGTGGGCGCCGGGCTTGTGTTTCGTGGCTACGTGGGAGCGATAGTACTCGTTGGCGCAACGCTGGCGGTGCTCGCAGTACTTAGCCTGCCTGCCCGTTACGGGGGGCTTCTCTTGTTCATGGGGTTGGCCGGGTTGTCGGAGCTCATGGCCGTCGAGCTCTTCCGCACGAACAAGACCCGTGTCTCGGTTTCGGCCGTGGTCGCAACGGCAGCGATGGTCGTCGTCGCGCCGCTGGCTGGTGTGGTCATCTACCTTGCCAGTGGTCTTGCCAGCGTTATCACGATCCTTGCCAGCCAGAAGACGCGGGGCGGCCGCATACTGGCTCTGCGCCGCTCCGCTTTTGATCTTGGCATGGCGGTGATTTCCACAGCGGCAGCGGGCCAAATCTATGCGCTGCTGGGGAGCCGCGCTGACCTTCTTGCTCGCTCGTCGAATGCATTCCCCTTCATCATCGGCGTGGGCGCAGGAGTGCTTGTACACACGGCGCTGGTCATCGGCGACGTGGCGTTGCGTACCGGCCGCCACCCCATCGCGATTTGGACGGACGATGTGCGGTGGGGGATTCCGGGCAGTATCCTGGGCGGCGTGATCGGGGGAGGGGGGTTGGCGCTGGCCTTCCAGATGTATGGGATGCTGGGGATGGGCGTTTTTTGCCTGCCGGTCATCTCGACAACCTATTCCTACCGCATGTATGTTGCCAGCATCAAGGGACACGTCAACAAGCTGGAGGAAGTGAACAGGAGTCTCGACGAGGCCAATCTTGGCTTGCTCGAAACGCTGGGCGCAGTCATGGACGCATACGATGTGTACACCTATGGGCATTCCACCCAGGTGGCCGTCTATGCCGGCGCCATCGCCGAAGAGCTTGGCATCCCACACGAGGAGCGTGAAGTGATCGTACGGGCCGCTCTTGTCCACGATATTGGCAAGATCGGCATTCTGGACAGTATCATCGGCAAGCAGGGACCACTGACGCATCAGGAGTTCAACATCGTCAAACGGCATCCGCTACTGAGCGCTGAGATTGTCGGCCGCATGAAAGCGCTGCGCAGTCTGGCGCCTCTTGTCAGAGGTCACCATGAGCGGTGGGATGGCACTGGCTATCCAGATGGTCTGAAAGGGGAGGAGATCCCGCTGGGTGTTCGTGTACTGGGGCTGGCAGACGCTCTCGATGCTCTTTGTTCCGACCGCCCGTATCGACCGACGCACAGCCTTGGCGAAGTGGTGGTTGAGGTCAAGCGTTGCTCTGGCCAGCATTTTGACCCCAACGTTGTGGCTGCGTTCCTGCGCGTTGCCGAGAAGAAAGACCGTGGCTTTTTCGTGAACTCAGCAGTCAGCGTCGATCACCTCTTGTCCAATGGAACAGTTGGAACCGCCATGAGACATGCCCGCTACCTGAAGAAGGGTATGATGTGCGACGAGGGTTTGTACTACCAATAGCGCGCCGTTTGGGCGCACGGGTTGTGGATCGGGGCATTGTGTCTATCTTGAGAAGAGGCTAGCCAACGCGCCGCCAACGCGCAAACTGGAGATGGCCTTATGTCACGCATTGCTTGGACCTACGTTATTACCGTTATCCTGGTCGGGGGACTCGTCGCTGAACGGACATTGTCCATAACGCCTCTGGAGAATGGCGGATGGGGCCAGTTTGCAGTCTTCCTGGCGCTGGCAATCATCGCTCAGCTCTTCAAAGTGCCCGGGCCAACGCATGATGCCTACCATATCAATCTGGTTTTCCTGTTTGCCGGCGTTTTCTCTCTGAGCCCGTTCCAGTACGTGCTCCTCGTAATGATTCCGCATCTGATCGAGTGGGCCAAAGAACGCATCCTGCGCACACGCAGCCTGCGCAGTTGGTACATCCAGCCCGTGAACATATCCGTGCATATCATTGCCGGACTGTCGGCTCGCTGGCTGAACGACGCCCTGCTCATGCCGGGATCAGCCTTTGCGGGTTTGAGTACGGTGGTTGCTGCCTGTTGCGGCGCCGTCGCCTATGTGATGCTGAATCACTTGTTGATTGGTGAGGCGATTGTCCTGGCGAGGAAGGTGAGCTGGCGTGAGTCCGGCATTTTCAACGTGACGAATCTGGTCACGAACCTGGTGCTGCTGCTGCTTGGCTACACCGTTGCCGTGATGTGGGCCACCAACCCGTGGCTGATTCTGACCGCGCTTTCACCGCTCGTCTTGATGTATCGTGCTCTCAACATGGCCAAACTCACGCGCGAAGCGCAGACAGACGAGAAAACCGGCCTGTTCAATGCTCGCCACTTCATGACGCTTTACAGTGCGGAGCTGGAGAAGGCGCAACGCTTGAGCCATCCACTGACGCTGCTCATGACGGACCTCGATCTTCTGCGCAATATCAATAATACCTACGGGCATCTTGCGGGAGACGCCGTCCTCGCAGGGGTGGCCGCCATCATTCGGGATGGCACGCGCAACACAGATGTGGCCGGGAGATTTGGCGGCGAGGAGTTCTGCATTGTGCTTCCGGATACTGGATCGCAGGAGGCCGTGGTGATTGCTGAGCGCCTGCGTGAACGGGTCGCCGAGACTGAGTATATGTGCCAGACCTTGGCCCATCCGGTGCATGCAACGATCAGCATCGGTGTGGCCTGCTTCCCGTCCGACGCCAAGTTGCCGTTCGATCTGATCCACCACGCAGACATCGCGGTCTACCAGGCCAAGCTGGATGGCCGCAACCGTGTTGTCACTGCCGCAAGTATTCCGCATATGCAGGAGCAGGGCTGCGTGCCAGGCGCAGACCGCGCCACACCTGCGGCAGGAGCCACGTTTGTGCCCCGTCCAGTGCCCCAATGGGTTCCGCCGACAGCCATGCGCGGGCCGGTGCACAACGGCCGCATCCATATGCCGTGAAAGGGACGATGTGCCTGGCCGGGCTCACGGTGTGGCAGAGCGGTCAACAGGCGAGAGGATGGATCGCATCTCGGCCTGAATCTTGCCGTCGCAGATCGTCAGCAGTCCCACCGATGCAGGCATGTCCGCGTCGCTCGCCTTAGCCTGGTGGAAGACGGCGCCCGGGCTAAATAGCAGCGTGCTGCTGTGCCAGGCCATGTATGGCTGGTTGCCGTGCGCAAAGAGAATCGCGTCAGCATCCGGCAGCGTGTGTAGCAGGTGGTCCAGAAAGCGTTGCCGGGCCTCGCCGCGGCCGGCGTTCAACTTGCCGGCGAGTGTCCCTGGCAGGTCCTGGTATGGCAGCTTGCGGCAGTGTGTGACCGCCAGGCGTAGACCGCCGATCGACAGGATTGCCTCTCTGGGCAGCGGCAACTCATCGTGCTCTCCCCGCACCGCAATCACCGGAGCGAGTCTCCCCAGGTCTCGCAGCACGTCTCCGCCCGTGATGTTGCCGAGATGGACGATCAAGTCCACGTTCTGAAGAAGGGCAGAGATCTCGTCCGGCAGAGAAGGCAGCAAGTCAGGGACGTGCGTGTCAGCGATGACGCCAATATGGTACGTTTTCATGGTCACCTCTTTATGGGCAGACGGATAAGGATGACGCCGCCAAGAAGCCACGCCAGGGCGGAGACGGCAAATAGAAGGCTGTAGCCCTGGCCAGGCGCGGCGCGATTGATAGAATCAATGAGCGGTCCCAGGAGACCCGCTACCGCGCCCGAACCTGCTGTTGCCAGGTTGGTCAGCCCCAGGAACAGCGCTGCCTCTTTGGCCGGGATGAGATCCATCGCCAGCGCCCAGTTGGCGCTCATGAAGATGCCAACTGCAACACCGACGATTGAGCCGAAGATTACCAGGTGCGTGTACGAGCCGATCCCCAGCATGAGCGCTGTCCCTACGGCGCCAATCAGCGCCGAAAGGACGTTGAGCCGCTTGCGGCCGAACCTATCGGCAAGGTAGCCAGCCGGCAGACAGACAACCAACACGGAAATTCCCAGGACGGTCATGAGCTGACCGGCCAGCGCAGCGGGATTATCGGCGTGGAGCACATCCTGGATGTAGTTCTGCGCGAAAGTGCGCACGGCAGCGAGTCCCGCCAGAATGAGAAAGCGCGAGAGAATGAACCAGGCGAAGACAGAGTTCCTGCGCAGTTCGGTGACGACGCCTGCCAACGTGAGGGGAGGAACTGCGGCGTCGCTTGCATCAGATGTTGCAGGCTCTTCTTTGACGACGAGTAGAGTGATCAGCATTGTCGCCAGCAAGACTGCTCCCATCACCAGGAGGGCGGCGTCCACCTGGTCACTGCCGAGCAGCGACCCGATGATGGCGGACCCCAGCACAAGGGCAATGAGTTCCACCAGGTTCTTGACGCCTGACGCAATGCCCTTCTTGTTGGCCGGGATGAGATCGGGAATGAGTCCCTGATAGGGGCCGTGGGCGACATTCGAGGATGTTTGCAGCAGGCAGTAGGCGACGAAGAGGAACCAGTAGCTGCCCGAGAGGGCGATCATGGCCAGGAACAGCAGGTCGAACATTGTGCCGCCCAGGATATACGGTCGCCGCCGTCCCCAGCGTGAGCGCGAACGGTCACTGAGTCCGCCGGCCAGCGGCTGGACGATTGTCGCCACAACCAGACCGGCTGCGGTGATCAGGCCCAGGAATGTGTTTTTGAAATCGGGCTCCAGGCGCGCGATCAAATAGGGCATGACGAGTGGATGTAGGCTGTTCCACATGAAGGAGATGGCAAACGCGTACACGTTGATGGCGATGACCTGCACGACGAAGTTCTTCTTCAAGGTGATCACTCTCCCTGTGTGCTGGCGATGACGATTTGGTCCTTGCCGCGTTCCTTGGCGCGATAGAGGGCGCTGTCTCCGGCTTCAATGAGTTCCTCGCTGGTGTGGCCGTGCACAGGAAACGTTGCGATCCCCTGACTGACGGTCGGGTTCGGGATTCGCTCTCCCCGGCTATTCGAGAGTTCGAGCCCGGCGACGGTGGTCTGAATGCGTTGGGCAACCATCTCAGCCTGCTCGGTCGTCGCCCCGGGCAATACGATGCCAAACTCCTCGCCCCCCCAACGTCCGACTGTGTCCTTGCGTTTGACGTTGCTGCTAATGGCCTGAACGATCGAGCGCAAGACGGCGTCGCCGATTGCGTGTCCGTAGCTGTCGTTGAACTCCTTAAAGTCGTCGATGTCGAGCATGATGAAGGACAGAATGGCGGTGTCGTGTTCGGCTTGCCGGACGGCATCGGCCAGGCGGCCGAGCAGATGGCTGTGATTATAGACCTGCGTCAGGCTGTCGCGCTGGGCCTGTTCCGCCAGTGATTCATGAAGCTTGGCGTTGTCCACCGCGATCGCGGCCTGGTCTGCAAGAAGGGTCAGCACGCGCAATTCGTCTCCGCTGAAGGCATGTGGCTCGGTAAACGCGACGTTGAAGGCCCCGATCACCGCATCAGCGCGCAGCAGAGGAAAACTGGCAATGGCACGGACGCCCCAGGATTGGGCCTCAGTGTTTGCGTAGAAGCGGCTCTCACTTGCGTTCTGAATGACAACCGGACGGCGCAGGCGCACGGCCTCAGCCGTGATGCCGCCCGGCCGCGGCTGCATCACTGGGGGAAGGGTTTGGCCTGAAGAGCACAGTGATGTGCCGGCAAAGAACGTTTGTGTCGCCTCGTCGTACAGGAAAATGTGGACGTCGGTTGCCTGCACGAGGCGCAAAGAGCTCTCCGCAATCGCCCGAAGGACGGTGTCCAGATCCAGCGAAGAAACCAGCCGCAGGCTGATCTGGCGCAGTGTGATCAGCTCGTCGACGCGCCGCCGCAAGTCGGCATCCGCCCGCTGAGCCTCGACATAGAGACGTGCGTTTTCTAGCGAGATGACAGCCTGGCCCGCGAATATCTGAGCCAGTGCTTGCTCCTGAGCCGAAAACACACGCTGCGTGTCTCGATCCCAGACGGCAATGGCGCCGACGAGCCGATCCCCGGTGAGGAGCCGCATGACGAGCACCCCGGTCAGTCCTTGTGACTCCGCGGCGCTGAAGTCATCTCCCATCGAGCCGAGGCTATCCTGCGTGAGCCGGATGGGGCGTCCGGCGCTCTGTCTGGCCAGATTGTGCAGGGCCTCAGTGCGCGCATGCTCCTGCAGGCCAAGGTCGGCTGGCAACCCGTAGGAGACGACAGCGCCCCGGCCGGCGCCTCCTTCGTCCAGGATGAAAACGCTCGCGGCGGGGGCGCTGAACAGCTCGGCTGCGTTGCGCGCCATGGTCTGCAGCAGCTCGGCGCGGTCCAGTTGTGCGATCATGGCCTGAGACGTCGTGTGCAGCGCTGTGAGGTGAGCGACCCACCGCTGCGCCTCATCGAAAAGGCGGGCGTTCTCGATCAGGAGGACAAGTTGGTTGGCTATCGTCGTGATGAAGCTGAGATCCGTGTTACCGAATGCGTCGAGCTGCTCGCTCTCCACATTGATAACGCCGATGATGCGTTCGCCGAGTTTTAGCGGTACACACAACTCGGACCGTGTGGCGTCGAAATAGTGGACATAACGATCATCCTTGCGCACATCGGCGACAATGAGTGCTTCTCCTGTCACAGCGACATGACCAGTGATGCCAACTCCAAGCCGTACGCCAGCGCCTTTGACCGCTTCGTACCCTGCGCCATAGCCTGCTTGTGCGCCCAGGCGTCCAGTGTGTGGCTCAATCAGGAAGACTGCGAGATGCTCATAGGGAAGTGTCTTGCGCATGGCGTCGGTCACGTTGCTTAGCACCTGATCGACGCCAACGCCGGCGCTGGCAGCAAGGGCGATTTCGTGCAGAATGGAAAGCTCGTGGACGCGCTGCATCAAGACCTGTTCACGCTCAGCCAGTTTGCCTTGAACGTTGTTTACAGACTCGCGTCGAGTGCGCTCTCTGGAGTAGTTGGTTCCAAGCAGGTAGGCGAGCGCCAGAGCGATAGTCGGAAGACCGATAACGACTGCCGTCTCTGCCAGGCCATATGCATGAAACCCTGCATAGAAAAAGCAGACCAGCGCCAGAATTGTCCCGACAATGGCCAAGATACGTCTTCTTGAGTCGGTCGTGCTCACGGCGCCTCCGTCATTGTGTGCGCACTATCCGGTTTTGAGCCAGCGGTCAAAGAACGCCAGCAGTCTGTCGCTATACGCAACGCCGAGGCTGGCCAAGCCCTCTGTGTGAGCGGCGTCGAGCAACCAAAACTCTTTGGGCTGACGGGCAGCGGCAAAGAGCGCGTGGCCAGCAGACACTGGCACGTGCCGATCCAGCACACCATGTATAACGAAAACAGGACGCGGGCTGATGCGCTGAATGGCAGCGAGCGGGTCGGCGTCGTGCAGCGCAAAGCGGCGGCGCCAGGCTGCCAGCCGTGCGACCAGCCAGGCCAATGGCCGCGCCACGGCAACGGGTAACCGGTAGGCGGCGTGCATGCCGCTGGCAATCATGCCTTCGAAGGTGGCAAATGCACACTCACCCGCAACAGCCTCGATCTGCGGGATGTCGCCTGCCGCCAGGAATAGGACCGCGGCGCCGAGGCTGGTTCCCATGGCCCCTATTCTAGCAGAAAGCGCGCGCTCTTGTACATAGGCAACGGCTGCCTGAAGATCCAATTTCTCCCAGTATCCCATCGACGCATGCCCGCTGCTTGCGCCCATGCCGCGCCAATCAAACATCAGGACCTGATAGCCGCCCTGATAGAAAAGGTCCGCGTAGCGGAAATCGACGTCGTTGAGGCCCTCGCCGCGCCCCGCACAATAGATAATTACCGGACACTCGCTATGTGGGAAGAACCAACCGCGCAGGGCGACCCCATCGCTGGTATGGATGGTCACGTCCTCTGCCGGCGCTGCGTTGTTAGCAGGTATTGGCCGAGCCGGCGGCCTGGGCAGCGTCAACAGCTTCTCAGTGGCATAGAGCGCCAGCATGACAAGGCCAATGAGCGCAGCAAGAGCGAGACCAGGCAAGATCATCTTTGCTCCCCAATGTCCGTTGTCTCATCGTCCTGCGCGCCAAACAGTGTCTCAAAGCTGGAGATGGCCTCACTCGCCATGCGCTGCACTTGTTTGACAACGGCAGGGGTCAGATTCCACGTCAGATTGCGTATGAGCGAGTTGGCGACGGGAGCGCGCCAGCCCGTTGTCTCGGCCAGGTGTTGCGTGACGATGGCCGCGACGAGCAGGTGCGCCAGGTCGCTCGATGGGATGCTGACGCTGCCGTGGCCTGGGTCACCCGCTACGGGATGACCCAGAATGCCCTTGCCGAGCTTGGGCCAGTATCCGGCCTTGCGTAACTGCTCGACGAGAGCGTGGGTATCGCTCGTGGCGAGTGTCACGGCGCGCTCCGAAATGGCCTCCTGAACCGTTACGGCGAACTTCTTGTTGGCGCGCACCTCTGCCATGAGAGCATCGCTGGTCGCGGTCAGTAAGGTAACCTGATCGAGAGTAACCTCGCCGTGCCTGCCCGACCACTCGCGCAATGAGTAGGCGACGTTTTGCGGGAGGGGTCGTTGCGCCGCTTGTTCGAGGAAGGCGATGATGTGGTCGATGTTGCCGCCCGCTTGCAGGTTGCGCCAGATCGCGTTCTGGCTGAGCACATAGATGCTGGCCCGGTCGCGCTTGGCAAGGTCAGCTACTTGCTGCAAGTAGAAAAGGTCGGCGGGGGATACTTCGTGTGGCGCGACAATCTCGAAGTTTGGCTGGACGATGATGCTCGCACGTTCTGGCGTGGTAATGCTGCCTTTGCGAAGCCTCAGCAGCAGTGCTCCGATATCCGCCAGACGGAAGTCGGTTGGCTCCGCCTGCGCATCTGCGCTGCCCGTTTCGATCACGCCAAGCCATTGCAGTGAGTGTGTCAGAACATGGCGTATCAGCGGCGCTTCCACATCGGCCCAACTGCCATAGAAGTAACTCATGGTCCACGACGACCAGGACTTGCCAACACCAGCGGAGCGCATGATCTGGGGGTTGTGTATCCTGATCGCCTGCTCGAAGCTGGCAATCGTCAGCCAGCGGCCCGCCGGGCAACGCTTGATGGCGTCGAGCAGCGCGGAGCGAGTGGCCACGACATAGGCCTCGCTTGGATGTGAATAGAGATAGCTTGCGGTGATGGCGTGATCAACCTCGTTCCACAAGCCATCTTTGGCGAAGTGTGCCCACAGCTCCCATGTCTGGCGCTCGCGCGTCTCGCGGACGACTGCATAGAGGTGCGCGCGGCGTCTCGGGC
>CAYOEZ010000130.1:0-13269 GCA_964402955.1 uncultured Ktedonobacterales bacterium
CCGTCGGCGTCAGATTGCGGGCGACGAAAATGTGGTGGGCAAGCGTGCTCGATCCGATCGACGCATAGTAGCGCCCCAACTTGGTGATGCTGCCGGCGACGAAGGCAGTTTCCTCGATCAACTCGCGCCCCGCCGCCTGCTCGGGCTCCTCGCCCTCGTCGATACGCCCTGCCGGAATCTCCCAACCCCGCGTCTGGGTAATGAAGCGGTAATGGTCGATGAGCAAGACGCGTCCATCCTTGCCTACCGCAACGACGCCGACTGCGTTCTGGGGATACTCCACAACATGGTGATCCTCGATAATACTGCCATCGGGAAGCTGCACACGATCCTGATACAGGTTCACCCACGGGCTCTGATAGACGACTTTGCGCCCCAGAACGCGCCAGGAGGGGAAACTACTCATGCCAGCCTCCGGAAGCTATTGCAATCGCGCCCCTGCACGACGGCCTTTAGGAATCAGAGCAATCAGAGGATGCCTTGTTCATGTGCCCCGGCGCTTCCCCGCTGGGGGTGCTTACTCGCCCCTCGCAATGTATCGCTGCAAGAGAGCGCGGAAAGCAGCCTCTTGATCCGATGATGCAAACGCTCGCCTGGGCAGAACATAAAACATGTTGCCAGTCAGAAACAGCAGGTAGTAGTCCCTAGTCTCGACGACCTTGCTGAACGTTCCCCAGTCCATCTTGGCATCTGAGAATCTGGTCTTGATCTCAATCTTCGCCTTGTCGCTTGTCCCAATGTGGCGTTTTCCCTTCACCAATCGACGCCACAATGGGCACAGGAGAACTACGTTCTTGCACTGGGGCATCTGCGCGCTTGTTTGGGGATACAGCGCGCGCTCCTGAATCGTCGGCTACCACGTCTCGCCAGAAATCTTCATGGCGTATACCACCAGTCTGGCGGATGTCCTCTCTCGCTGCGCTCAGAATCTTTTGGAACTTGGGTGAGTAAGCTAAGACTAATCTCTCGATCTCGTCCTCGTCTTCCATCGGCAGGATCACAGCAACTGGCCGGCCATTACGAGTTATGACGACAGGTCCCTGCCCACTATCTTTGAGAAACGCACTGAAATGCGCTTTCACGTCTGCAACGGATGCAATCCTCATATCTCTATCTCCACCCCGCCAACCACCAACCGATTCCCGCTCTTGACCCCGATCGTAGAGACATGCACCTCTTTGCACTCCATGTCCACCTGACAGAAGACGCGCAACGAATTGCCAGGACCAAAGCGCAGTTCCCACTGTGCCTCAAAGGAGACTGGTCTCTTCAATGGTTTCCGATTCTTGGTCTCCACATCCGGCTGAAACCGCAACTCTGCTTCGATGGTGTCCCTGATGAGTCGATAATGCTTGTGGTCGATCGTTTTCAGATGCGACTTCGCCTGATGAGCGTAGACAATAGGGAATGGCTGTTCCGCCGTAATTTTGACCTAAATCATAGTTATTTGTCAGCGCGTTGTCAAGCTTCAGGGATCTTCTTGACGGGATTCTTCTTGCCTGTCATGTCATCGACATCGACGCGCATCATGACCACTTTGGCCATTGCATCCGGCTTGTCGAAGCCCTTTTTGACCTCGGCCGGGTCGCTCTCCAGATGATCAATCATGACATCGATGGCATGGCGCCGCTCTTGCTCGCGTTCGAGTCGCACGACGCGCCCGCGGAACTCAACCGAACGGAAAGCGTGATCGCACTCGCCGTCGATGTGACCATTGTCCTCGATCACTTGTCCCCACACGACCGGACTCGCCTTGAGGAAATCCATCTTCTTACCCTGTCGTGAGCAGTGGAAATAGAAGCAACGCTTCTCCGGTTCATAGCCGTAGTTGACCGTGACGAGGTAAGGCTCGTTGTCTTTGCACATTGCCAATGTCATGAAGCCCTGCCCATCGATGATCTCGAGCAGCTCCACTTCATCGGTGATTGCCTTCTCTGGTCGTCGCTGATGATACGTTGCCATAATACTCCTCCACTGCTTCCACAGATGAGCCAACCGACTGTCGCGCGGCGTACTCCCCACGTTACAGCGTCGCCCGGCGCCTATGCCCTGGCTACTTGCAGAACGTAGTCCACAATGCGGCCGGGAATATCTACCCCCGTGGTTTCGATGCTATTGCGAAACTCCATCGTGTAGTTGACTTCGTTCACCAGAAGTCGCCCATCAGGCGTCTCCAGGAGATCAACCGCCACCACGCCACCGCCGACCGCCCGGGCTGCTGCCACGGACAGCTTGTCCAACTCGGGCGTGACCGGGCAGTTCTCAGCCTGGCCGCCGCGCGCCGTATTCGTGATCCAATGCTCAGAATAGCGGTAGATGGCGCAAATGCACTCGTCGCCCACGACAAAGGCCCGGATATCGCGCTTGGGCTTGTTGACGTATTCCTGGATATAGAAGATCGAATGATGATAAGAGCCGAGAACCTCTTTGTGCTCAAGAATCGACTCAGCGGCATCACGATCGTTGATCTTGGACAGCAATCGTCCCCACGAGCCGATGGCAGGCTTCATTACCACGGGATAGCCGAGTGTCTCGATGGCGACCAGCGCGGATTCCTGCGTGAAAGCGATAAACGTGCGCGGCGACGGCACCTTGTCGCGCAACAGCGCCATCGTCGTCATAAACTTGTTGCCGCAGGTATCCGCCACATCGTAGCGATTGACTGTCTTGATGCCCCACCCGCTGAGAATGCGGAGGGCATAGAGAGCGCGCGAGTGGTTGATGCAGCGCTCCAGGACACAATCATAATAGAAGCCAGGCTTCTCCAGATCAAACACGATTTCAGGGTCATAGAGCTTGTCGAAGTCGATCCCGCGCTTGTCGAGGGCGTCAAAAAGCAGTTTCTCTTCTGTGCGAGCGCGCGATAGGAGCACAGCGATCTTCATATTGAGCTATTCTCCCCAGTCTTCTTCTTCCTGTGGCGCCGGGGTCAACGCGATGGGGTTGACGCTGCGCACTTCGAGCTCCAGCCCGCAATCCGGACAGACGATGATCTCCCCCTTCTCAGGATTGGTCAGCGCGATCTGCGCGCCACACTCAGGACAATCTGCCATGGGACTCCTCCTTCATGCTCTCTCCGGTCTATGCAAGACTGCCGCCTTTCCAGGTTGCGGCGGCGGCAGTGCGTCTTTGCGCTTGCGGCGCGATTATACAGCGCGCGCTAGAGTATGTCAACGAGAGCAGGGAAAAAGGGTGAGCGTCATGTTTTTGGCTATGTGTAATGATGAACACTAAGGAATTAGTTCCGCAATGCCTGACGCCAGGCTGAAGCCATGCGCTACAAAAACGAAGCCCTACGGGCTGAATCGCGGCGATGCGATAGCCCCGCAGGCGGCTTTGTATCTGTAGCACGGCGGCTTCAGCGCCGTGAGCCTGCGATGGTTACGGAATCTAGTAGTTAACGTTCATAAATCGCCGCTACAAGGACGCGAAGCCGACCCGCGTCGGCTCAGGCAGTCGCCGCAGGGCGACTTCGCGTTGTTGTAGGTGCAGTTTCAACTGCCGTTCCAAAAATGTGACGCTCACCCAGGGAAAAAGCACAGAGACACAGAGAACACAGAGTTTTGGCGTTTCGTCATCTGTGTACCCTGTATCTCTGTAATCGGGGGTCTGTAAGCTAGCAGCCACACAGAAGGTGATCTGCCAGGCAGAACGCAGTGAAGAATCTCTTCTGTGAGATTCTTCGCTCCGATCAGAATGACAGTACAACTTCCTTTGCTGAGGTACCAGCGCTTGAGCGATTGAGCGATTCGCGCCGCGCCGCGGCAAAACCGGGCAGGGAGCGCGTAATCATCTCATCGCTGGCCGTGAGCGAGATGCGGAAGTAGCCGGGGCAGCCGATTGTGCTGCCGGGGAGGCAGGAAATGCCGTGTTCGCCAAGCAGGCGCACAAAGGCCCAGTCGTCGGCGATGGGTGAGCGCGGCAGCAGGTAGAATGTCCCTTCCGGCGTATGCACGTCATAGCCCATCTCGCGCAACGCCGCCGCCATGCGGTCGCGCCTGCTCTGCAAGCGTGCCATGTCCAGCGCCAGCGGATCAATATCGCCCAGCGCATGCTGGAGCAGGGCGTTGGGGAAAACATAGCCGGTGGTGATCTGCGCCATGTAGATAGCCTGGCGCAACTCCTGGCGCTGCTCGATGTCGGGCGGCAAGGCAAGGTAGCCGATGCGCTGCCCCGGCGCCAGCAACGTCTTGCCATAGGTGTAGATCAGGAAGGAATTGGCGTAGTGCTCGGTGGGGCTGTAGAATGGCCTGCCATCAAAGACGATGCGGCAGTAGGACTCGTCGGAGAACAGGTAGATCGTGCGCTGGTTGCGCCGGCTGGCAGCACGCAGGATGTCGGCCAGGCCGTCGAGCACTTCCGGCGGGTAGATGCGCCCCGTAGGGTTGTTTGGCGTGTTGACAAAGATCGCGCGTGTGCGCGGCGTGATGGCGGCCGCGATGGCTTTCAGGTCGAGGTCAAACGTGCGCGGCTGGACGTTCACCGGCACAGTCACGCCGCCAACGGCCAGCGTCATCGCCTCGTAGAAGAACCAGGGCGGCATGTTGAGAATCACCTCGTCGCCGGGGTCAATCACCGTGGCGAGGGCGACAGCGATGGCGGGAAACGCGCCCGTGGTCAGAAAGACATCCTCGTCCTCAAATCGCAGCCTGCGGCGCGCTCGCAGCGAGGCGGCGACAATGGTGCGCGCCTCAGGTTCATTCTCTTTGTAGGCAAACCAGTCGTTGTCGCGTGGCGCGAGCCAGCGTTGCAGCGCCTCCACATAGCCGGGAATTGGCGGCTCGTGTGGGTCGCCGAAGGTGAAATCGCAGAGATCAGTCTTGCTCTGTTGCCGCTTCGCCCAGGGCGACTCGGTCATAAATCGTATCAGCGGCGCAGAGACGCTCAAGGCGCGTCTGATGCGCTCAGAAACCGCCGGTGCAGTCATTGACGTCCATCCTTCTTCAAAGCACTGCGGGCAGGCCCAGTGCCTGTCCGTTCCGCGACCATATATTACTCGCTCTCTTATATTTTGTCAAGATGGACTTCCGTTTGCTCAACCGGGAACTTCTTTTCTTCGGCTCCCCGCCTACGCCGCCGCATCCTCCCCCGGCTCACCCTCTTCCTCCTCATCCCCCACGAAGTTCGATGGTGTCGTCTCATCGTCGTGCGCCAGCTCAGCAGAAACGCCCCCCAGGATGTCATTCAGGAATTGCTGGCTGATCTGGCTGTTCGCTGTCTTGTCCAGCCCAACAACAGCGATCGCCAGGTGCCCGGCGACGAGACCGACGGCCTCGGTCGACGGGAACAGGTCGCCCTCTTCGAGATTCTGGCGCAAATCGTGGAATAGAGTTTCGAGCGGCACCCCCTCGCGATCCATCATCAATATGGCCGTCTCCGCCAACTTCTCGTTCTCCGCCTTCTCGCCGGCGCTCACGTCGCCATAGCTATTGGCAAACAGCACGAGCGGAGACGCGCCATCCGGCTCTTCCATCATCTTGTCCACGTCCCACACCGCCCGGCAGCTCAGATCGGCGACGATCACCGAGACCGCCATCTCTCCTTCGAGTTGGCCCTCGATGGACGGGGCCAGTCCGTCGGCTACAGCCTGTACAAGATCGCTGGTGAGGTAGTACCCCATAGAGTTCTCCGAATTCCGCCAGATGCTGACGCGCAGGGCAACGCCGTTCACAATCGGCAGCCGGGCGCTAATTGCCCACGGTATTCCTGCCCAGACATCGAAGTCCCTCAGCAGGCGCTCCATCCTCTAGCCACTCAATTGCATTTT
Organism: uncultured Ktedonobacterales bacterium; assembly: GCA_964402955.1. Taxonomy (GTDB): domain Bacteria; phylum Chloroflexota; class DTOL01; order DTOL01; family DAOUCN01; genus CAYOEZ01. The sequence goes on from CAYOEZ010000130.1 coordinate 5,768, forward strand.
CGGACTGAGCACTTGGGTTAACCCAAGCGAGGTGACGTATCTCCCCCACCGACGCGGCGATGGCCTCGAAGAGGAGCCGTGCCGTATCATCCCTTGACAAGACAACCTGATCGAAGGCAAGGGCCGCTTCAATCAAGTGACAATCCTTCTCGGCAGCATCAGCGTCAGTAGTAGTGGAGAAGGCAGCCCTGACCCGAGAGCGTAGTCGTCGATCCAGTGGCACGTCGTCGCGAACCACCTTGCGGTGAGCAAACATCGATAAGAGCCACTGCTGTGAGAAAGCAGAACGATGTCGCCTCCACTCCTCAGCAATTACTCTCGTATAAACCAGGCGGTGGCAGATGCGCTTCACCGCCATCAGAAGATCGCGACACCTTGCCGATTCGGGAACACTGGCCTCTGGTCCTCCGGCCGACCGGGCTACGGACGCGTCGATGACTAGCCGTTTGGACAATGTGGCCATATCAGTTCATCCCCAGATGCTTCTCAGCCGCTGTCAGGTAGCGAGCCTGCGTCTCCATACTGACGTCCCCGAAGTCCTCGGGCCACTCACCAAACGCGCCTGCCTGATCCAGATCAGCGCTCTTGACCTCTGTCGACCCGTCTTGCCTCCTCTGGAACCAGTGAAGCTTCACCAACTCAGGCGCAAGTTGCCCTTCAGCAACAAGGGACTGGATCCCAAGTAGTAGTAGGCTGCTATGCGTTTCTGCGACGACGCGCACGCCTCGTTTCGCAGCATCCGCCAGAACCTCAGCCAGAACCGACTGGGCACGCGGGTGGAGATGAAGCTCGGGTTGCTCGAGGTAGACAAGTTGGCCAGGGCGCGCAGCTAGTAGCGCCACGAGCACGGGCAGCGTTTGTGACACTCCCAGCCCAACGTCAGCTACGTTGACGACATCCGCTGCACCTCCTCGGGCCGACCGGGAAAGCCTACCTACTTGGAGCTCCACTTGGGTATCATTGATCCTCGTTGCTTGAACTTTCCACGTCAAACCCAACCGCTGCAACGACTTTCCCAGAAGAATGAGCCTGTCATCATTATTCAATTGCCACTGTGAGATCACACTCGCAGCATAGTCCTGGAATTGCCCGGGAAAAGCATCACCTACCGCGCTGACAGGATAAGAGCGCAGCGGGTTGCCTCTCAATCCCGGAAGATGTATGATCTCTCGGATCAATTTCGGAAATGCTCCGCTTAGGCCCACACCAAATGCTGGCAAGTCACGCAATTGGACTGACAGATCGAGAAAACAGCGATCACGCGTGACATCAAAAGTAGTCGGCATCGCCTTCGCTGAGGCCATCAGGTTACTATAACGCTGGGCAACTGCGGCAGTCAGTTCTGCGCCAGACATCCCAATAGCGAACGTGTCTACCACACCCTTGCTGCCGACCGACATGCTGCGGATCTCGATACCCTTCTTTGGCTGCCACGCAAAAAACATCATGAGCAAATCAGAATATCCTACCGTAACAGATGTGCTGAACAGCGCGGGCCTACCATCGCGCTTGACGCACGAGATGAACTGATCAGCGGATGTGAACCTCACATTTGGCCCATCCAAGAGAAGAGGCCCCGGGTCGTACGGCGCTTCCAGTGTCTGCTTGAGCATGAGTAGGAGCTGCATCATGCTAGACTTGCCGGAACTGTTGGCTCCGGCCAGCAGGGTGAGTGGCCTTATCTCAATACTGGTAAGGTCACAGACCGATTTGTAGCCACTGACGCCAATCCCAGTGATACCTTGAGAGAGCTGAAACATCTGTTTGCCAGTCAATAGACTTGGTGCCATCGATCATCCCTCCCATCGTCACGCTGCAACGCCGCCTGCCAGTCCGTACTTCTCTCTATCTAGACTTCAATCGATCAAGGCCCCAATCTGGTTTCCGATCCCTGCTGAGACTCGTCCATGGTCGTCACCGGTTTCCACAGGAACGCCAGCCCGCCCACCACCCAGTTCGTCACCTGGTGCAGCAGCACAAGCGTCGACAGAGCGACGGCAGACTCCGCGCCGTAGCCCATCATCGAAAACAGGACAACGAAGGCCGCGTCGCGCGTGCCCACACCGCCCACCGTCACCGGCAGAATCGCAGCAATGCCGGCAATCGACGTCGCCGCCAGGAAGTACGCGATAGGCACGTTGAGTCCCAGAGCCGCAAAGAGCAGCCAACTGCGGAAGTAAGAGACGACAAAAGAGACAACCGTGATGGCAAACGACTGCACCAGCGCAGCGGGTGGCAGTACCAGGCTCTCCAGCGTGGTCTGCGCATCGCGCCCTTTGAGGAAACGGGCAGGAACCAGGAGCGTGATCACTTTCGCCAATGGGCCCTGCCAGCCACGCGACGAGAAGAGCACGAACAGCAGTACAATGGCGGCGACAAAGAGCACAATGATCGCTGTCTGTCCCTGCGGCACCTGGCCGAAGACAAAGATGCCCCACACCGCCAGCCCGCCAACGACGAGCAGATCGTACAGCCTGTCGACGACGACTGTCACCAGCGAGCGGCCAAGACTGTACCCGGCGCCGCGCAGATAGACAGCCTTGACGGCGTCGCCCGCCTGCCCCGGCGTGAGAAAGCCGGCTGCCTGGCCAACGGCATAGAGGCGCGAAGCCTCCAGCAGACTGATATTGATGCCCACGCTGCGCAGAAGCACCTGCCAGCGCCAGGCCTTCGTCGCCAGATGCGGAATCACCAAAATGATGGACAGCGCAACCAGGCCGAAGTTGGCTTTGGACAGGGTGGACAGAATGTGCGGCACATCCACCACAAACAGGATGGCGACGAACAACGCCAGACCGAGCAGGCGGATCACCCAGCGAAAACGATGCATTATCTTTCCTGTCATGGCTTGTGGAGTGCGACGAATCCTTCCTATGTTGCTTGTGGAGTGCGACGAAAGGATTCGTCGCACTCCACATCAATTCAACGGAATCAGTTCCCCATTAGGTCGATTGCCTTCTGCACACGCGCCAGCGTCGCGGCGCGCCCCAGAATGGCCATACTCTCCACCAGCGGCGGAGTAATCGTCTTGCCGGTGACCGCAACCCGCAGTGTGCCGAAGAACTGGCCAAGCTTGAGGCCCAACTGCTCAGCCAGCGGGCGCAGCGCAGCTTCCATGCCGGCCGCCTCCCATGTGTCCAGGCCGGTCAGCGCCTTGTACGCCGCAGCGAGCACGCCCTTCACGTTAGCCCCGGTCATGCCCTTTCCCACCAGCAGCGCACGGTCATACGTGATCTCTTCGGTAAAGAAGAAATCGACCAGAGGCCAGATGTCGACCAGCCGCTTGATGCGCTCCTGCACCAGGGGTATGAAGCGCACTGCCAGCTTTTCCACTTTGGCCGCCGGCCACACGTCCTCACCTGCGCCGCTCGCCCGCAGATCCTTCAGGATGAACGGCAGAGCGCGCCTGGTCAGGTCGTCCACGGCGATAGAGCGAATATAGTGGCCGTTCAGCCAATCCAGCTTCTCTGCGTTGAAGATCGACGGCGACGGGCTGACTCTCGCCAGCGAGAAGAACTCGATCAGTTGCTGCAAGGTGAAGATTTCGGTCTTGTCGTCATAGGACCAGCCCAGGAGCGCCATGAAGTTCTGCACCGCCTCGACCAGGTATCCCATGTCGCGATAGGCCAACACCGACGTTGCGCCGTGACGCTTCGACAGCTTGGACTTGTCTGGCCCGAGTAGCATAGGCAGGTGGGCATAGATCGGCATATCCCAACCAAGCGCATTGTAGAGCAAAACGTGGCGCGGCACGCTGGGCAGCCATTCGTTGGCGCGCATGATGTGGCTGATCTCCATCAGGTGATCGTCCACAACATTGCCAAGGTGATAGGTTGGGAATCCGTCAGATTTCAGGAGCACCAGGTCGTCTTGCGTCGAGTTCTGCACCTCGATGTCCCCGTAGACAAGATCATGATAGCCTGTCACGCCGGCCAGCGGCATCTTGAAGCGCACAACGGGCCTCCCCTCGGCTTCCTTGTTAGCCCGCTCGGCAGGGGTCAAGTTGCGACAGTGCCGGTCGTAGCCGGGCGGCGCCTTGCGTGCTTGCTGCTCAGCGCGCATCTGCTCCAGCCGCTTCTCGCTGCAATAGCAGAGATATGCTGCGTCCTCTTCCACCAGCTTGCGGGCGTAGAACTGGTAGATGTCGAGCCGCTGCGATTGGTAATAGGGCCCATAGCTCCCGCCAACGAGCGGGCCTTCGTCCCAATCCATGCTCAGCCAGCGCAAGCTCTCCAGGATCGACTCGGGCGCCGTCGGCACCAGTCGCTTCTGATCGGTGTCTTCGATGCGAACGATGAAGCTGCCCTTGTTATGTCGAGCGAACAGCCAGTTGAAGAAGGCTGTGTGGATGTTGCCGATGTGCGGCTCCCCGGTCGGGCTGGGAGCATAGCGCACGCGTACACGTTTCTCTGTCATTCGTCCTCTTCCTCAGTAGAGAGTACCGAGTGCTGAGTGCTGAGCCAGTCCAGTACCGAGGCCATTATAGCGGAGACGCTATCTTTTGGCAATCGGCGTGGACAATCAGATCGTCTTCACCATATACAGTCCCGCCGGCTCGAAGCCGCGCTGGCGGTAGTAGCCGCGCGTGCCTATGGCTGAGATGACGGCCAGCCGCTCATACCCATTCGTGTGCGCAATCGCTTCAGCGCGCTCGATCAGCCGCCGGCCCAGGCCGCGGTGCTGCGCCTCGCCCTCGCTGTCGCTGCCGATGTCCAGCGCCGGTCCATAGACGTGTACCTCGCGGATCATGGCGCAGCCACACAACTCAGGAAAGAGTTCTGCGCTCGCTTGCCGGTCGTGGGGCAGCGACAGGCGCAAGAAGGCCGCCAGATGGTCGTCAGACGAGACGAAGCTCAGGAAATGCTCCTCGGTCACGTCGGCGTCATAGATCAGATCGTCCAGGCGCAACTCGCCGGCTGTGCGCCTCACGCCAATCTCACGGCAGCGAATGCACTGGCAATGCACGCCGCGCTCGTGCATCTGGCGTTGAATCGCCTGGCGCAGGTTCGATATCTGGTAGCCGGCCACGATCTGCTGGCTGGGGATGTCGCGAATAATGCGGCTCAGCCGGCAATAGCGCGGCACGAGTTCCTTGCACGCAGCGATCAGAGTGACCACCGTTTCTCGCTCGTAGGGGTAGTACGCTCCCCGCTCCCAATAGGCAAACAGCGCGGCGTTGCGCAACAACGCCGTCGGATAGATCTTCAATTCGTCGGGCCGGATGGCAGGGTCATCCCACAGGAGGCGGAAATCCACCAGGTCCAGCTCCGGCGTCGCTCCTAGCAGGTTCGGCATCCAGTGCAGGTGCAGCTTGAAACCGGCCAGGCGCAGCATGCGCACCGCCTTGCGCGTGTCTTCGACGCTATGGTCGCGCAAGTTCAGGGCCAGGATGCGATCGTCCAGGCTCTGCACGCCCATCTGCACCTTGGTCACACCCAGCCGGCGCAGGCGGCGCGCCTCGTCAGGGTTAACCCAATCTGGCCGCGTCTCGATCACCACGCCCACGCTGCGATGCTCGGCGGTCTCGTTGATCTGCTGCGCTTCTTCCAGGCTCGCCGACTCACAGCCATTCATGGCGTCGAAGCAGCGCTGTATGAACCACTCCTGGTAGTCATGCGCATACGCCGACCAGGTGCCGCCAAGGATAATCAGCTCGATCTTGTCCGTGCCGTGGCCGATGCGTATCAGGCTGCTGATCCGCCCTGCTACCTGCTGATACGGGTCAAAGTCGTTCTGGATGCCGCGCATTGCGCCCGGCTCGCCCGACAGATAGCTCTTGGGCATGCACTCTTCGCTAGGGCAGAAGAGGCAGCGGCCCGGGCAGGGGTAAGGCTTGGTCATCACCGCCACTGGCGCCACGCCGGACTGGGTGCGCATCGGCTTCATCTGCAGGCGGCGGTAAACCTCGCGCTCATAGGGCATTTGGCCCGAGGCGCACAGGGCGCGATAGGTGCGCACCAAGTGCTCCTTGGCGAAGACAGCCTTGCCGTCGCGCGGATACTGGCGCAGGATGGCGCCCAGCACATCGTCGTCAAAGCGCTCCGCCGCGCGCACAGCCTCGATGATCTTCACCAGCTCAGGATAGCGGGCGGCGTTGAATGTGAGGTGCTCTTCTTGCCAACGCTCCACGCGCTGGCGCTCGTGTTCGGTGTCCATATTCGTCTTCCGGGTGCATTATACCATACTCGCGGGAGATGACGCGAGGAAGGCCCCCCTGCCCCCCAACATTGGGGGGAGATCACCGTGCACAACCTGGCGTTGCTGTCTCCCCCAGGATTGGGGATGGGGGCAAACGCCGGCGGGCATTGACGCCAACTCGTGAGCATGGTATAAAATGTATGTCCGTTACCAGCCGATGTGCTCTGCTGCTCATTGTGGCGTAGCTGAACGCGACCGCGGGACGTCATGCAGAGCTGGCTGAACTCACCCGGAGGATACCACCGTCCTCCACGAGATCCGAAGGGGAACCACTGTGGATATTCTGACCGCGATTCATACGCGCCAATCCATTGCCAAGGTCCTGCCCGACCCGCTGCCGCGCCAGGACATCGAACGCCTGCTGGACGCCGCCGTGCAGGCGCCCAATCATCACCGCAACCGTCCGTGGCGTTTCGTGGTGCTGACCGGGGCAGCCCGCCAGCGTCTTGGCGACGTGATGGCGCAGGCGCTCCTCAGCCAGGCTCCCGATACGGCTGCAAGCGTGCTGGAGGCAGAGCGGATGAAGCCGCTGCGCGCGCCAGTGATCATCGCTGTGGGCCTCGCCAGACCCGATTCGCCGAAAATCGTCGAGATTGAAGATATCTGCGCCGGAGCAGCAGCGGTGCAGAACCTGCTGCTGGCAGCACACGGCCTGGGGCTGGGAGCGATGTGGCGCACCGGCGCCGCCGCCAACGCCCCCAGCGTTAAGGCTTTCTTGGGCTTCGCCCCCGACCAGCATCTGATCGCCTTTGTCTACGTCGGTTATCCGGACGGTGAGCGCCCTCCCGCCAACCGGCCGTCGTTTGAGAGCTATGTCACGTGGATGGAGGAGGAGGAAGAATCACCTGAGCAAGGAAGAACTCCGGCAACGTAGTCGCCAAGGCATCCATCGTTCAGAGCACTGTCACGCATCTCCTTCCGCGCCGCCGCACACCGCTGTCCCCTGGCCGCTGCCGTCCGAGGGACTTCCCGCGTCCCCCGTCCCTCCCCCTGTCTCCCACTCTCCCCATCCCCCCGAACCCTATACCCGCCCCCATCTGTTAGCATTTATTGACATATCGTTAGGGACTTATTGAGGGTCATTCTGCTATTCTATAGAAGGTAAACAAACTTTGAGAAGGCGACAACCGGCAAGGTTTTGCCTTGTTCGCAAGAGACGTAGGGAGGAGTAACCATGAGCGACAGTGATGGTGGCATGAGCTTCGTTGCAGGCATGGTGTTCGGAACGCTGATTGGTGGAGTACTGGGTATCCTGATGGCTCCGCAGTCCGGCGCCGATACCCGGCAGCAGTTGCAGGACGAGA
>CAYOEZ010000131.1:0-13228 GCA_964402955.1 uncultured Ktedonobacterales bacterium
GCTGCGGCAGCACACCGGCCCACATCCAGGCGATTGCTGAAGCTGTACGTTCATAAGTAGAGTCCGTGCACTTGTTATCGAGCAACCACAGACGGATACGGCGTTGTGTCTATCTGTGGTTTGCTGCTCGCAACCCGAGTTCTCGCTGTCCATCTTGGCGCGCGCTTTTGGAGGCATGACCATGACATTCCCCCGACGGAGTGGCGTTCTCCTCCATCCCACCTCGCTACCAGGACGCTTCGGCATCGGTGACCTCGGCGCTATCGCCTACCGCTTTGTTGATTTCCTCGCTGCCGCCGGCCAAACGTACTGGCAAGTGTTGCCCATGAGCCCCACCGGCTACGCCGATTCCCCATATCAGGGACTCTCGGTCTTCGCCGGCAATCCCATGCTCATCAGCCCCGACAAGCTGGCGGCAGCCGGCCACTTGCCGGCCAGCGGGTTAGACAATGTACCCAACTTTCCCGCACAGCATGTCGACTTTGGCTGGGTTATCCCCTACAAGATGCGGCTTCTCGAGCGCGCCTTTGCCTGCTTCGACAGAGAGGCCAGCCACGAACAGCAAGCCGCCTTTACGCGTTTCTGCGCCGAGCAAGCTTGGTGGCTCGACGATGTCGCCCTCTTTATGGCGCTCAAAGAATACTATGAGCTGCGCCCGTGGCACGAGTGGGAGCACGGCATTGCCAGGCGCCAGCCTGACGCACTGACGCACTGGCGCGACTACCTGGCCGAGCGCATCCAGAGCCAGAAATATCGCCAGTGGCAATTCTATGAGCAGTGGCTGGCGTTGAAACGCTATGCCAACGGCAAGGGCATTCGCATCATTGGCGACATGCCGATCTATGTGGCGCGCGACAGCACCGACGTCTGGGCCAACCCACACCTCTGGAATTGCGACGACAACCTCAACCCCACTGTCGTCTCGGGAGTACCCCCCGACTACTTCAGCGCCAGCGGCCAACTGTGGGGCCACCCCATCTATCGCTGGGACGTGATGGCCCGGCAGGGTTACGCCTGGTGGATCGACCGCTTCCGCATGGCCCTGACACAGACCGACATCGTCCGTATCGACCACTTCCGCGGCTTCTACAATTACTGGGAAGTCCCTGCCGGCGAGCCGACGGCCATCAACGGGCAATGGCGCCAGGGCCCCGCCGCCGCGCTCTTCCAGACGCTCAACAAGACCCTGGGCAACGTACAGATCATCGCCGAAGACCTGGGCGAGTTCGACAACAAGTCGCGGGCCGGCCTCGACGCGCTTCAGGCTGAGTTTGGCTATCCGGGCATGAAGGTGCTGCATTTCGCCTTTTCCGGCAAGCCGAGCGATCCCTTCCTGCCCCACAACTACCAGCGCGACTGCGTCGTGTACACAGGCACCCACGACAACGACACGACGGTTGGCTGGTATGGGCGCGCCACGGACGTTGAGAAAGACTATGTGCGCCGCTATGTGGGGCGCGATGCATCCGACATTGCCTGGGATTTCATTCGCCTGGCCTGGTCATCAGTGGCAAACACGGCCCTCACCACCGTGCAGGACGTGCTCAGCCTGGACGGTGACGCGCGCATGAACATGCCGGGCACGACCGGAGCGCCCAATTGGTGCTGGCGTCTGCAGGACGGGGCGCTCAGCGACGGCCTGGCTGCTCGCCTGCGCGATCTTACATTCGTCTACGGCCGGACTGTTCCGACCACCCCGCAGCCCGTATGTTCGGCGATGGAGGAGACTTGAAATGAACGACGAACACGACAAGCAGCAACAGGAACCGAAGAACCAGCCCCCCAGTGACGTTTGGCAGGAAGTGGGCCGCCAATTCCAAATCCTGGGCGAGACGCTAGCCGCTGCCTTCCGCACCTCGTGGAACGACGAAGAGAACCGCAAGCGCATGCAGTCCATGCAAGGCAGCCTGGAAAACGTGGTACGCGAGATCGATCTCGGCTTGCAGAACGCCGCCCAGTCGCCCGAGGCGCAACGCGCCCGCGACGAAGCAAAGCGCGCCGCCGAGTCACTGCGCCAGGCTGGTGAACAGACGGTGCAGGAAGTCCGACCGCACCTGCTGACCGCACTGAAGCAAGCCAACGATGAGTTGCAGAAGATGGTCAAACGTATGGAACGGAGCGGGCAGCAGCCACCGGCTGACGACAGCACTCATGCAGAGGAGAAGAAGCAATGAACTCTGAGAAGCAGGAGCTATAATGCTCGACCCCACCGAAGCACCCTACCGCCAGCAGCTAGGCGATGGCCTCGTGCTGCGTACGGCGGCCAACGAAGCCGACGTTGAGCGTGTCGCCCAGTTCAACGGCTCCATCCACGGCCAGGGCGTTGTGCCCATGACGCACAACCTTTTTCTGCGCCACCCCAACACCAGCGGCCGCGACCTGGTCTTCGTCGAAGAAGAACAGAGCGGCCAGGTGGTCTCTTCTCTCTGCGTCATTCCCTGGACGTGGCGTTATGAGGATGCGAAGATCCCGGCCGGAGAGATGGGCATCGTCGGCACGCTGGACGCCTACCGCAGGCGCGGGCTGATCCGCGAGCAGGTGGTCTTCTTCAAGCAGCGACTCAGAGAGCGCGGCTGCCTGCTCTCGCACATTCAGGGCATCCCCTACTACTACCGACAGTTCGGCTATGAGTACGCTCTTCCGCTCGAAGGTGGCTTGCGGCTGGAAACAAAGGAAGTGCCCAAACCGCCCGACGCGCCATTCGCCTTCCGGCAGGCATCAGCGGCCGACATCCCGACACTGAAACGTCTTTACGACGAGGCGGCGAGCGACCTCGCCATCCACGTCGAACGCGACGTGGCCACCTGGCACTATCTGTTGGACTATGCACGCGGCGGCGACACGGAATGTGACAACATCATCGTCGAAGATGGTCGCGGCCACATCGCAGGCTACATGAGGTTGCCACGCTCTCATTTCGGTGCGGAGTTGACGGTGAACGAGGCGTCCCATCTCAGCGCGGACGCAGCCCTGGCTACGCTCAATCACCTCAAAGCCCTGGCCGACGAGCGCAAGGAGCCCGGCATCCGGCTCTGCATTCCAGAACGTAGCGACCTCTTGCGCGTTGGCCGCCAGTTCACCGACTGCGCGTATAGCACGTACGCCTGGCAGATTCACGTACCCGACATCGCTGCGCTGCTGAGCGCTCTCACACCCGTTCTCGAACGCCGCATTGCCGCATCACCCCTCGCCGGGCTGACGCAAGATGTGGAGATATGTCTCTTCCGCGAGACCATTGCGCTGTGCTTCGTTGCGGGGAAGCTGGCCGAGGTGACCAATCTGGGCTTCAAAGAAAGGGGTGCGATCTCTTTCCCGCCGCTGCAATTCATCCCCCTTGTCCTCGGCTATCGCAGCCTGGACGAGCAGCGGCGAGCCTATCCTGATATCGGCGTCCGCCCATCGTCGCGCTTGCTCGTCGACAGGCTCTTCCCCAAGGTCAGCTCGTTCATCTACACGATCTACTGAAAGCCAGAGTACAAAGACCCCCCAAGGTCTCAGAGACATCGGGGGTCTTTCGCTCAAGGATTCTTTGACGGCGCTGGCCCTGCCTCTCTGAACCGCGTAGCGAGGCGGTCGCTTCCGCCGTCGTGAGCCGATGCAGCCCATACACGGACGCGAGAGAGGCCGCGTCCGGCACGCTCTCCAAGATATGGCGCTCACCCGCTGAAACGTGCGGTAGAGTTTTACACAATCTTCTACAACAGCTTCAGAATCTCATCAAACGAATCGACGTAGTGGCTGCACAGGGCGCGCGTGCCGCTCTCGATGATGTTGCCGCCGCTGAGGCCGATGCAGGAAAAGCCGGCCAGGCGAATCGAGCACACTCCCGCCCCGCTGTCTTCGATGCCCACCACGTGCGCGCGCTCCTCAAATGGGATGCCCAGGCCGACGCGGCAGGTCTCAGCGTAGAGCCACGGGTGCGGCTTGGGCGACAACTCGCCTAGCGTGCCGACCTCGCCGGGCCGCAACGGAAAGCCGGCGCTGATGATCGCATCGTAGAAGCGCCGCGGATCGCCCATCTGCAGCGTGCGAAACGCGGCCACGATTTCCGGGTATGCTTTCTCGTACAGCCCCGATGTCACCAGCCCAATCTTAATGCCGCCCGCCTTGAGCGTGAGCAAAAAGTCCTTCAATCCGGGCGAGGGCGTGAAGGCATCCGCCTTGCCGCGTCCCTCCAGAATCGCCTGCATCTCGCGCCGCGTGTGCTCGAAGTAGACGCGCCGGGCCTCCTCAACCGTCTTGTCCGGGCAATACTTGTCGATACAGTATTGCAGGTGTTCGGAGACGCTGTGGCCGGAAACAAAGGGCACGTCTGCGGCGTCCAACTCAAAACCGGGCTTGCCCAGCAGTGTGGCGGTTGTCATCTGGATGATCCACACCCAGAATCCTTCGCTGCGCACACTCGTCCCGTCCAGATCCATGAGAACGGCTTTGATCGGCTTGTTGATTTCGATAGCATGCACCGGATAATAGGCCGGGTAGCCGAGGGCAGAGGTCACGTAGGCCAGCGTGTGATCAGCAAAGGCGATGAACTCGACCTTGCGGTCGCCCGTCGCCGTCACCGAGCGCACACCACTCGCGCCGGCGATAAACGCGCCGTCGCTCGACGCTTTCATGCTGACCAGGCCGGCGTCGCTGTGAAACGTACCGAGGTTGGGGATTGATATGTGCGAGGTGTTCATGGTAACACCAGCTTGACGGCGTTCTTGATTGTCGCGAACATGTCCGTCGACGACATGCCGCTCAGCCAGGGGGTGACCATGTGGATCTCGACATGGGGCACAGTGCGGCGCACGGATACACGGCGGACATGCCCGGCCAGCGGGCCAAGGTTGGCCAGCATCTGGCGCGCCACACTGGCGGCCTCTGTCCCTTCGGCCGTGAGCAGGATTCCGTCGGGCAGCGTCGTTTGCGACCATTCCTTCGGCGTGGCGTGCCCGAGGGCTTCTTGCCCGCTCCAGCTCTTCTCGTCGAGCAGATTGAACTCGACGCGGGCATAGCGGCGAAGATCACCGCGGAAGATGAAGAAGTCGCGCCGTCCGCGCGCGTGGGCCAAAGCCCACAGCGGGATGACTTCGCGCGGCTCCATGCGCAGGCGCATCTCCACGCTCTTGAACGGTTCGTTGGCGGCGCTCATGAGCAGGGTGACCTCCGTCGTGCCGATCCAACTCATGGTCGTGCGCGCGCCCAGTGAAGGCAGCCCGTCGCGCAGCCAACGCAAGCCGGCGTGCGCACGTTTCACATTCCACTGCGCGCCAATGAAGAACCAGGCGGTGAAGGCCAGCGCCAGAGCCGCCACCAATCCGATCATGATCTGATCCAAAGTCATCGTTGTTTTTCCCTAACCCAGGAGATCCAATCCCTCGGCCTCGACAAAGTCCTTCTCGCGCAGGACGCGCCTTTCCCAGGTTGCCACGTTGGGCAAGACATATGGCAAAAGCCGCAGCGCGTAGAATGGGGGCATAATGGGCAGGCCGATCAGGTCGCCTATGGCTGTCGCCCAGCCTTGAGCGAATCCTGCAGGGCCTTGAGTTCATCCATCTTGCCGGCAGCGGCAAGCGCTGCCTGCTCTGGCCACGTCGTCGGATCAGAGAACTGCAGTTTGGCAGCCTTGAGAATCCCGCTGAGCTTGCCGGTATCGGTGACGCTTAGCTGCGCCAGTGTCTCGATGCCGGCTGCCCGCAGAAGGCTGGCTATCTTGGGCCCAATGCCTTCGACGAAGGTAAGGTCATCAGCGCGAACGCTCCTTACTGCAGGAGCTGGCACGATTGCGGTTGTTGAGACTGGGGCCGAGGGTATCGGTTGCGCTTCGGTGACTGGGACAGGTGGGACTGTTTTCGTAGCAGTGACCAGCTCAGGAGCGTGCATTTCCCTCGTGGGCATGGCCCGAGGCGTTGTTGGGCGCCGCTTCCACCACCACCACACGATAACGGCCAGAACAATAACGACCATAATCAGGAGAAGCCACGATTCCGTAGACACGTCTCGGTCCCTCCTTCGTCGTGCTTACGTCGTTCTTGGCGCAGCCAACGACGGGCCCCCGCGTAGGCAGGCCACGTCGTTGGCATTCCGGGCTCAGTCTTTGCTGCCAGCAGCCTGTCGGGGAGTGTTGTTTGACCGCAGAGACGCAGAGGACGCAGAGGTTTTTCTGGCTCTTTTGTGCCTTTTCTCGGCGATCTCTGCGTCTCTGCGGTGGTAAAGAACCCCGGGCATCGGCTCTCCGACAACCTGCTAGTGCGTCACGAGCTTGGGCAGGGCCTTTGCTTGCGCGACCCAGTCGGTCACCTGGGACTCCGTCGGGAGCTTGCGCACCAGCTTCTTGGCTGCGTTGATCTCGGTCATCTTCGCAACCAGATTAACCGGGACGCGATGCGCCAACTCAGCGGGCGAATCGACGCCAGCGGCCTCGAGCAGGTCGGCATACTCCGACGCAACACCCTTAATGCGGAAGAGGTCGGCGTGGTTGACCCACTCTAGTAGCTTGCCCTCATCGAGCCCTGTCGCAGCAGCCAGTTCCTTGCGACCCTTGAGGGATCCGGCCTTTTCCAGGAGTGCTTCCACGGTGCCAACGCCGGCTGCCTTCAGCTTTACTGCAAATGCCGCTCCCACACCCTCGATATCAAGAATGCTCGCCATGTTTTGCTCCTCCTCGAGTCTATAGTAGACTACCAGGCTATCGCAAGTACGACAGCCGCTGTCCAGACATCTGGAGATGAGATGTAATAAAACAACTCCAAATGCTTGTACTGCTATTCTAGCACAGCGCTTTGCACACGTCAAGAAGCCTGCTTGTTTTTCGGCAAGCGCTACTTGATAGCCTGTGACAAACGCGGTATAATGAATGCGTACCCGATCCTCCGCCGATACACTGCATGCACCGGCTCCGCTCTCACGGCGTGTTCTGCGTGAACATGCCTCCGTGAACATGCCTCATGGAGGAAGCAGCTATGTCTCCACCCATGCGCGACGTCGTCATTGTTGGCGCAGCACGGACGGCCATCGGCAAGTTCGGCGGCGCGTTGGCCAATGTGCCCGCGCCAGCGCTGGGAGCGGTCGCCATCGAGGCAGCACAGACGCGTGCGGGCATTGCACCCGAGCTTATAGACGAAGTCTACATGGGCAACGTCATCTCCGCCGGCGCCGGCCAGGCCCCGGCGCGCCAGGCGGCGCTGCGCGCTGGCTTGCCGGCCTCTGTCGGCGCCACCACGGTCAACAAGGTGTGCGGGTCGGGTCTCAAGGCAGTGATGATGGCGGCTCAGGCGATCAAAGCAGGCGATGCCGATATCATTGTCGCCGGCGGCATGGAGAGCATGAACCAGGCGCCCTACCTCCTCAAACAGGCTCGCACCGGCTACCGCCTGGGCAACGGCGAACTGATTGACGCCATTATCCAAGATGGTCTCTGGTGCGCCATTGAGAACTGGCATATGGGCATGGCCGCAGAGTACATCGCCGAGCAATCTGCAATTAGCCGGCAGGAGCAGGATGACTATGCCGTGCGCAGCCATCAGAAAGCTCTGGCGGCCGCCGCCGCAGGCAGCTTCCGCAAAGAGATCGTGCCGGTTGAGATAGCGCAGCGCAAAGGCGACCCGACCATCTTCGACAGCGACGAATGCCCTCGCGCCGATACGACAAGCGATGCGCTGGCCCGGCTACGGCCAGTGTTCAAGGACAACGGCACAGTCACCGCAGGCAACGCCCCCGGTATCACCGATGGCGCGGCAGCGGTCGTCGTTTGCGGTCTGGATATAGCTGAAAGGCTTGGCCTCAAACCGCTGGCTCGCATCACAGGTTATGCGGGCGCTGCGCTCGAACCCAAACGCATCTTCTATGCGCCCGTTCTCGCTGTGCGCAAGCTTATGCAACAGACCGGCGCAACACTTGACGACTACGACCTCATCGAAATCAACGAAGCCTTTGCGGCCCAGGTCCTGGCTGATGGCAAGGAGTTGGGCTGGGACTGGCGCCGTGTCAACGTCAATGGCGGGGCTATTGCCCTCGGTCACCCAATTGGCGCCAGCGGCGCACGTATTCTTGTCACATTGCTTTATGCGCTGGCCGATTGTTCAGTCAGGCGCGGCCTGGCAACACTGTGCCTGGGCGGCGGCGAGGCGGTCGCTATGAGCATCGAGCTTATATAGGATCGTACCGTACTTTATCCAAAACGATTCGGCCACAGGGGCTTTTCCAGGGCTTTGGACACCCACACCAGTCGAGCGGCATTGCTCAGATCACCGATGGGGGTGCACGGATGGCTGTGACAGAGATCCAGGCAGGAAAGAATGGACCCTATCGCATGGAAGGCAGCGTCGTTGTGGAGGTAGATGGCCAGGGCAATGAGTTTGTGGTCGGGAGGCCACGCATCAGTTTTTGCCGCTGTGGCAACTCGAACGCCAAACCCTTCTGCGACGGCACGCACAAGACGTGTGGCTTCGTCGCCGATGAGATTGTGGTGCGCTGGTCGCCAGAGCCATAGCACAATACTACGACCGTACATAGCCCGGCTGTCGTTCTGAGGAGCGGCCTTTGCGACGAAGCAATCTCCGTTGTGGCGCGAAACGGGGGAGATTGCTTCGCTCCGCTCGCAATGACGGGTCCGTCCAGACCTTTTTGCAGTGGGCACCTGTCATTCTGCCTGCCAAAGCGCCAGCCTGCCCTGCCTGCCCTGCCTGCCCTGGGCAGTCCAGGGGGCAGTCCAGGGGGCAGGCAGCATGACAACACTCTCCAAGTACGATAGAGTACTAACAAACGAACATCGCCAACGATGTCCCATCTCTCGTTTCAACGGTGACGAGAGATGGGTTTGTCGCGCTAAGAGCCTGTTGCACCGCCTGAAGCTCCAGCGGCGCCCGGCTGTTGCAGCGACTGCCGCGTTTGCCGGTCAGGATAACCTGACCAGCGCCCGGCCACCAACACGTAGGGGGAAACGCCAGTGCGAGGTTTGATGAAGACGGCCGCCGGGCCAGGAAACGTAGCGCTGATGGAGACGGCGGACCCTCAGCCGGGGCCAGGCGACGTTGTCATCGAGGTCAAGGCTGCCGGCATCTGTGGCTCCGATGTGCACATCCGTCACGGCAGCATGAAATTCAACATGCGCTTCCCGGTTGTGATCGGCCACGAGTTTTCGGGCACCGTCGCGGCTCTGGGCCAGGGCATCACCGACCTGGCGCTGGGCGAGCGCGTCACGTGCGAGACGGTCTTCGCTACCTGCGGCGCGTGTATGGCGTGCCGCGCCGGTCTGCTCAACCTGTGCGCAGACAAGCAGGTGATGGGTTACGTCTACGACGGCGTCTTTGCCAGCTACGTCCGTGCTCCCCGCCGGCTGGTGCACCGCATCCCGGACAACATCACGTTCCAGGAAGGCGCCATGATCGAGCCGCTGGCTTGCTGCGTGCATGCCATCAACGAATTGACCCCCATCAGGCCGACAGAGGTGGTGGTCGTGTCTGGCCCGGGCAGCATCGGTGTCTTGTGCATGCAATTGGCCAAAGCGGCCGGAGGCTACGTGGTTGTCACCGGCACGCGCGCCGATGCAGGCCGGCTGGAGATGGCGCGCCAGATGGGCGCCGATCGCACCGTCAATGTGGAAGACGAGTCGCTGACCGACGTTGTGGCCGGGCTGACCGAGGGACGAGGCGCCGACGTGTTTCTGGAATGCTCGGGCGCAGCCGCTGCCGCCCGCAGCGCACTGGCCGTCACCCGCCGCGGCGGGCGCCATACGCAAATTGGGCTGTTTGACCGTGAGTTCCCGTTCGATGTTGCGCAGATTGTCTATCGTGAGATGACTGTCCAGGGATCGATTGGCTCGCGCCGCACCTCGTGGCCCACCACAATCAAGCTGCTCGGCAGCGGTCTGGTGAACGTCGCGCCGCTTGTCAAGACGGTCTATCCGTTGGCGCAGTGGGAAGAGGCCTTCCAGGTTTTCGAGACCAAATCGGCAATCAAGGTTGTGCTCATCCCAGAGTAGCTGCCACATCCAGCCATTGCCAGAATAAAAAGGAGCACGCAGAGACATGCAGACATTTGAACCGCTTTCGCCCTTTCCGCGTATCTTGCTCGGCCCCGGCCCGTCCAACCTGCCGCCGGCTGTGGTCCAGGCGCTGAGTGCGCCGATGATGGGGCACATGGATCCAGCCTTCACAGCCATCATGGACAATGTGCGTCTGATGCTGGGCCAGGTCTTCCAGACCAAGAATGCCGTGGCAATCTCTCTTCCGGGCGGCGGCATGGCGGGCATGCAGGCAGCATTCACCAACCTGATTGAGCCAGGGGATGCCGTGGTTGTCGGCACTGCCGGCTATTTTGCCAGCCGCATGATCAGCATCGCCGAACGGCTGGGGGCGCGCGTCATCAAGGTCGAAACGGACTGGGGCACAATCATCAAGCCTGAGGTTATCGCGGCCGCGCTAAAGAACCAAAAGGTCAAAGCAGTTGCCGTTGTTCACGGCGAAACCTCGACCGGCGTCGAGCAGCCCATTGCCGAGATCAGCAGGCTCACGCACGAGCATGGCGCCTATCTGCTCGTCGATGCAGTTGCCTCAGTTGGCGGCGCCAACGTTCCCGTGGATGAGTGGGACATAGACATCTGTTACAGCGGCGGCCAGAAGTGCCTCTCGGCCCCGCCAGGCATCGCCCCGGTCACCATCAACGAGCGCACGATGCAGGCCATCCGCTCGCGCAAGACGCCTATCGACAACTTCTACCTTGACTTGAGCTTGCTCGAGAAATACTGGCTGGGCGTGCCGCGCGCCTATCATCACACGGCCCCCGTACCGCTTGTGTACGCCCTGCACGAAGCCTTGCGCCTGGTGTTGGCTGAGGGACTGCCTGCCCGCATCGCTCGCCATGAGCGACTGAGCCAGGCGCTGGTGGCCGGCTTGCAGTCGATGGGGCTGACGATGTTCGCCGACCCGGCGCATCGCCTCTCGTGTGTAACGACCGTGCGCATCCCTGAGGGTGTGGACGACGGGCATGTGCGCAAGGCGCTGCTCAATGAGTTCAACATCGAGATTGGCGGCGGCTTGGGCCCGGTCGTGGGCAAGATCTGGCGCATCGGACTGATGGGCCACTCTGCCAGCAAAGCCAACGTGCTGCTCGTCCTGGGCGCGCTGGAAACGTTGCTTACGCGTCAGGGCTACAAGGTACCCGGCGGCGCAGCGCTGGCCGCGGCGGCGGTTCTCGACAAAGCATAGTCCTGTGACATTGTCAAAGTAATCTCTATTCCACTGCGAGGATAGCTCATGAAGATCACGAAGCTCGAAACATTCTACGTCAAGCCGCGCTGGCTGTTCCTCAAGATGTACACCGACGAAGGCATCGTCGGCCTGGGCGAGCCGATTCTCGAGGGCAAGCAGCAAACTGTGGCTGCCTGTGTGCACGAGATGGGGCGCTACCTCATCGGCCAGGACCCGCGCCGCATCGAACACCACTGGCAGGCGCTCTACCGCGGCGGCTTCTACAAGAACGGCCCCATCATCAGCAGCGCGCTCTCAGGCATCGAACAGGCGATGTGGGACATCACGGGCAAGTGGCTGGGCCAGCCGGTGTACCAACTGCTCGGCGGCGCCGTGCGCGACAAGATTCGCATGTATGGCTGGATCAACGCCAACACCTACGGCGACTACATCGAGCGTGGGCGCGTGCGCGTGGCAGAGGGCTTCACGGCGCTCAAAATGGGCATCGACGGGCCGATCAAGATCGTTGACAACATGGAAATGGTCGAGAAAGTGGCCGAGCAGTTCGCTGGCGTGCGCCAGGCAGTGGGCAAGAAGGTGGACGTGGGCATCGATTTCCACGGCCGCGTCAGCCCGGCCATGGCCGTGCGCCTGGCGAAAGCGCTCGAGCCGTACTATCCGATGTTCATCGAGGAGCCGGTGCTGCCCGAGAACGTCGATGCGATGGTGACCGTTGCCCGCAGCACGACTATCCCGATCGCCACCGGCGAACGACTGTTCACCAAATGGGGCTTCCGCGAGGTGCTCGAGAAGCAAGCTGCGGTCATCCTGCAGCCCGACATCTCGCATTGCGGCGGCATCCTGGAGGGCAAGAAGATCGCGGCCATGGGCGAGTGCTACTATGCAGCCATCGCCCCACACTGCCCGCTGGGGCCGATTGCCCTGGCCGCGTGCCTGCAACTCGACGCCTGCACCCCCAACTTCCTCTGCCAGGAGCACGTGACCACCGGCGAGGGCTACATCAAAGAGCCGTTCCAGATCGTGGACGGCTACATCAAAGTGCCGACCAAGCCGGGCCTGGGTATCGAGCTTGATGAGGAGGCGCTGGCCGACAAGGTGCACGACGGTACCTGGGACAACCCGCTCTGGTTCCACGACGACGGATCAGTCGCCGACTGGTAAAAGGCGTTTCTCACCAGACCACCGAGGTGCCCGATAGAGCGGGGCAGGCTCTCTCGGAGACCTCGGTGGTCTTTTTCGTACGGGGGAGCGCGGGAATAAATTCCGCTCCTAAGCCGCAACGCGACCTCCGCGCTGTCGCTTAGAAGCCGATCTTTAGTCGAGCGCACGTTTCCGCGCATCATTCCTCGACGAAGCCCTGCTGGTGTCTTTTTGTCTACGCGCGCTCTGGCAAAACATCCTCGAATGTGTTACACTAACGCCAATCGTACCACGGAGGAAACTATGCCGGCGCCAGTTCATCAAATCCACGCCGAACTAGAGACACTATCCCTGACCTATGGCAAACCCCTGATCGTCAACGAGACGCTACGTATCAAGACCATGTTCGGCGCGCTCGTCGAGCGACCGGCGCGTGTCGCCGAGGTTGTGCCCGTCATCCGCCGTCCCAACGGACGCGTGCTGACCATGATCAAGGCCAACTATCCCAACGGCGCCTACCGCCTGCCCTCGGGCGGCATTCACAAAGGAGAGCCCATTCTCGACGCCCTGCTGCGCGAGTCGTACGAAGAGACCGGGCTGAAGGTGGTCGTGCGCCGCTTTCTGGCCATCGTGCGCTACCAGGTCATCATCTCAACGGGCCGCACCGGGCGCTTCACCTCCTACGCCTTTCTTGTTGACGGCGACGGGCCGATCCAGTCGATGGACCCCAATGAGCACATCGCCGATTTTCGCGAGGTCGAGATCAGCGCCATACCGGCGATGGCCGACTTGCTCTTCAACATTCGGGCCGACGGCGAGAATGACTGGAACGACTGGGCGCGCTTCCGCGCCGTCGTTCATCGCGTTGTGGGCGACATCTTGCTGCCCGGCGA
>CAYOEZ010000132.1:0-13149 GCA_964402955.1 uncultured Ktedonobacterales bacterium
CTCGAATGATCATCCTGAAACCATTGACGAGCAGTTGGCCGGACGGCGCGAACCCTCACATAATTAGAGGGGCGTTTTGTCTCATTTCGATGCAAGCAATACACCACCACGGGTGTCCCGAGGCCAGTACCCCCCCCTTAGCAGTGGACACATGACAGCCGCACGGACTTTGCACACGCTCTTTGCGAAGCAATCTCCCCTTGGCTCGCCATCGTTGTGAACTTGCTTCTGCCCGGAGCACATCAGTTCACGGCAAATGCTAAGTATCTTCATTAGATCTTCACAACTTTGTGTTATTCTGACCTCGGTCAAGAAAAGAGTGTAGGAGAGTGACAAAAGCATGAAACGCATATTCACGCGGCGCTCCGTATTCGTTGTTGCCACAGCCCTGATCATTGCTGCGGCTGGTTTCTGGTACTACTCGACGCAGATGGCCGCCAAGACGGCCCTTCCTGCGCCGACGATTAAGACGGCCAAGGTCCGTACTGGCGACCTGGTCATCTCCGTCAACGGCCCCGGCACCCTGATTGCGTCCCAGGAAGCGAACCTGGGCTTCAGGACGCCCGGGCGGCTCACGGAGATCTCTGTGCAGGTCGGCGATGCGGTCAAGAGTGGACAATCCCTGGCGCGCCTCGACGAGACTGACGCTAAAGCACAGGTTGCCCAGTCAGAAATCGCCCTGAAGACGGCTGAACTGAAGCTGGCCGAGCTCAAGCGCCCGCCCAGCCCCCAGGCCGTCGCCTCGGCACAGGAGAACCTGGCAAGCGCCAAGGCGGCGCAGAATGATCTTCTCGCCGGTGCGACAGAGTCGGAGGTAGCTCTCGCCAAAGCCGATATGAAGCTGGCTGAGATTGGCCTACAGGTGGCTCAGGGCGCCTACGACAAGATCGCTTCTCGTCCCGACGCCGGCGCAACCAGCCAAGCTATGTCATTGTGGCAGGCGACCGTCAGCTTCGAGAAAGCCAGGGCAGTCTATGAGGGAAAGGTGGCCCCTCCCAGTCAGGAACTGGTGGCGGCAGCCCGGGCCAAGGTGGCTTCGGCTCAGGCACAGCTCGACGCACTCCTGGCCGGACCCACCTCCGAAGACGTCCAAGCCGCGCAACTGGCCATCGAACAGGCCAAGAACAACCTGACCACGGCGCGCCAGCAACTGGAGAGCGCCACGCTCAAGGCGCCATTCGCCGGTACTGTAACCCTGGTCAAGGCCAATGTAGGCGAGCTAGTCGGCACAACAGCCATCATCAGCCTGGCCGCAATACAAGAACCGCTCGTGCGCTTCACGATCGAGGAGAGCGACGTAGCCAGCCTGGCGCCCGGAATGTCAGTGCAGGTGACGTTCGGCGCTCTACCTGATGATCCGTTCACCGGCAAGGTGAGCCGTATCAGCCCAGTTCTGTTCGTTGTTGATGGCGTCCCGTCGGCTGAGACGATTGCCCAGCTGGACGCCAACCCCAAGCGCCTAGTGCTGCGCGTGGGCATGAGCGCAGATGTCGAAGTGACAGCGTCCTCGGCCAAGGGCGTGCTAATCGTGCCCATCGAGGCGCTGCGGGAGCTCGGCGTGAATCAGTACGGTGTCTTCGTTGTCAAGTCTGATGGCCAGCTCGAGTTGAGGCCGGTGGTCGTCGGCCTGCGCGACTTCGCCAACGCCGAGATCGTGAGCGGCCTGCAGAAGGGTGAGACCGTCAGCACGGGCGCATCTGCGACGGAATAGGGAGACATTCGTGAGCGATAATAATAATGCTAAGGTTGTTAACACCGCTGGAGTTGTCAACACCGATAGGGTTGTCAACATAGAGCGCCTGAGCAAGGTGTATGGCGCCGGCGACGCAACAGTGCACGCTTTGCGTGACGTGACCGTGGACATCAGGCGTGGCGAGTTCGTCGCCATCATGGGGCATTCCGGGTCCGGTAAGTCAACACTCATGAACATTCTGGGCACGTTGGACCGCCCGACCTCCGGCAGCTACACCCTGGACGGCGTGGATGTCAGCCGTCTCAGCAAGTCGGCCCTGGCGACTATCCGCAACGAGAAGATTGGGTTCATCTTCCAATCGTTCAACTTGCTGCCGCGCACATCGGCCATCAACCAGGTCATGCTGCCCACGCTCTACATGCGTGGCGCCAAGCCGCCCGCAGAAGAGCGTGAGCGGCAGGCGCGCAGTATGCTCGAGTCTGTGGGACTCGGAGAGCGGATGCATCATCGCCCAAACGAGCTCTCAGGCGGCCAGCAGCAGCGCGTGGCGATTGCGCGGGCGCTCATCAACCGCCCGGCCATCGTTCTGGCTGACGAGCCGACAGGCAATCTCGACAGCAAAGCCAGTGAGGAGATCATGGCGTTTTTCCGGCGGCTGCGCGACGAGGGCATCACCATCGTCATGGTCACCCATGAGCCAGACATCGCCAATCACGCCGATCGGGTCATCTGTCTGCGCGATGGCAGCGTTATATCGGATGGGCGTGACGGCTCGCGCTCGTGCATCGAGCGTGTAGGAGGCAAGACATGAACATCATGGAAACACTTGGAGTGGCCTGGCATGGCCTGGTCGCCAACAAGGTACGCTCTTTTCTGACGACGCTGGGCATTATCATCGGCGTGGCCGCCGTCATCATTATGATGGCTGTCAGCGCCGGTACGGAGGCCGCCATCGCCGAGGAAATCAACGCCCTCGGCGCCAATCTGATCATCGTCTCGCCGGCCCGTGGCGTCCCAGGCGCGGCGCGCACGCTGACGTACGATGACGCCCTGGCCCTGGCGACGAGTGTGAGCGGCGTCGCCGGCGTCGCAGCAGAGCAAGCTGGAACCGCCCAGACCCTGCGTGCGGGCACTGTTGCACTGTCTGACATTCCGGTCTTGGGCATTACCCCCGGCTTTCCAAAGGTGCGAGATGTGCCGGTGGCCGACGGGCGGTTCTTCGCCCAGACTGACCTGGACCGCAAAGCCAAGGTCACTGTCCTGGGAGCGGGAATTGCCAAGGACCTCTTCCCCGCGGGCGGCGCGGTGGGGCAACAGGTGACGGTCGGCACAACCAAGATGCTGGTCATCGGCGTCATGACGGCGAAAGGCGTCGTGGCCGATGTGGACTACGATGGTCGCATCTATCTGCCGCTTACGGTCGTCTACCAGCGCTACCTCACCTCGGCGTCGCAGATCGACCGCGTACGCACTATCTATCTGAAAGCGAATTCGCCGGAAACGCTGGACACCGCCATATCCCAGATCAAGAATCTGCTGGCGCGCCGCCATGAGGTGGATGTGAACAAGCCGGACTTCCAGGTGCAGACGCAGCAAGACATCATTGCCACTCAGGAAGCTACAACCGAAGCGTTCCGTAGTCTGCTGGCGTGGGTAGCAGCTGTATCCCTGATCGTCGGCGGCATCGGCATCATGAACATCATGCTGGTGTCGGTTACTGAGCGCACGCGCGAGATCGGCCTGCGGGCAGCGGTCGGCGCCTCGCCAGGCGACCTGCGGCTTCAGTTTCTCATGGAGGCCACCGTGTTGAGCCTCACAGGCGGACTAGTCGGCGTGGCGCTTGGCGTGGGCGGCAGCGCCCTCTTCAGTCGCGCCGGCACAATGCCGACCCAGGTGGTGCCGGAATCAATCCCAATCGCGTTCTTTGCCGCCGCCGCGATTGGTGTGTTTTTCGGGTTCTTCCCGGCCAACAAGGCGGCCCAGCTCGATCCCATCCAGGCGCTGCGCCACGAATGAGCGCAGGCCAAACAGCAGCTATTCACAAACAAAGAGGAGTTCACAAAAGACCATGAAAACCAAGATTCTCATTTCCGTTCTGTCCATCGTGCTGGCCATTAGCGCGGCGGCCTGCGGGGCGACTCCCACGCCGACACCGACGGGCAGCGCTCTTGCTACGACCTATGCCGACGCCCTGTCGGCCCGCAATCAGCTTCTGCTGGGCACGCTCAGGCTACAGGGCACAGCCAATGCCGTTGCTGCAGCGCAGGCCAAGCAGCTTCTGCCGCTCTGGCAAGCCCTGAAGGGACTGACGACCACGCAAACGGCTGTTAGCGCGGAGATCACCGCCCTGCAGCAGCAAATCGAGCGCGCTATGACTCCTGCACAGATGCAGGCGATTGCCGGTCTGTCGTTGACGAATGCCGACCTGACGGCCTGGTACACGGAGCAAGGGGTCGTGCTGCCCACGCCGGTGCCAGGCGTCACATCGCAAAGCACACCGGGCACGGGCGCCGGGCGCAGCTCCACCCTGAGCACAGCAGATCGCGAGGCGACGCGCACTGCCCAGGGTACCATGGGCACGCCTGTTTCCGGCGGCAACGGCGGCACCAGCCGCAGCACCATCCTGATGGACAAGGTCATCGAGCTGCTGACACTGAAGGCAAGCGGCGCGTAGCACGACAACCGTGCTTCGGGCCATGATAGCCTTGTTCACCGCAGAGACGCAGAGACCGCAGAGAAAGAACCGACGAGCGCGCCAGAACTGGCGCGCTCGTCTTCTTGCTGCTCGATGTGGTCGGTTTGTACGGCATCTATCACACGCAACACGAAGCGCATGGGAATATCCCATACCCGGTGACATTCGTCCTGAAGCCTGACGGAACAGTTGCCTGGCGGTTTCTCGGCCTGGCGCCGCGCGATCGCCCGAAGGTGGAGGATGTCATTCAGGCCTTGGATGCCATCTCAGCGACAGCAAAAGGGCAGCGGTAGCAAGTTAGCGGTAGCTGCCGCTGCCTGGCATTGCATCAATCTGCTACGCGATATGGCTCCGCTAGTTCGACGATTGTTCCACCCTGCGATAGCATCGCAAGAACCCCGGCGGATCAGCCGCCTCATCCCTGGCGCGCCTCCCCGATATCCTGTATGAGCGCGGCCACCAAAGCTGTCCAGCCTGTCTGGTGGCTGGCGCCAATTCCAGCGCCTGTATCACCGTGGAAGTACTCATAGAACAGGGGGTAGTCGCGCCAGTGAGGATCATCAGCAGGGTATGAACCGGCGCCAAACACCAGCCGCTGGCCACTGCCCGGATCGGGCAGAAAGATGCTCGCCAGGCGCATGCACAAGTCATCTGCGGCCTCGTCCCATGTCAGCCACTTCCCTGAGCCTGCCGGCGCTTCCACCTTCAGCGTGTCGCCGTAGTGGTGATGGAACTTGCGCAAGGCGGAGATCACCAGGTAGTTCACAGGGAACCAGATCGGGCCACGCCAGTTTGAGTTGCCGCCAAACAGGCCGCTGCGCGATTCAGCAGGTTCGTAGCGCACTGTGTATGTGTTGCCATTGACGCCAAATTCATAGGGGTGCTCCAGATGATAGCGGGAGAGCGAGCGCAAACCATAATCGGATAGAAAATCCTGTAGGTCGTATTGGCGCCTGGCTGCATCCAGATGTTGACATCTGACCCTTGACGGAGTGGGGTGGCGGATACGATCTGCACGTGCCGGCAAAGCATCATTGCCCTAAGTGCGTTCCTCCGCAGCGGTGTCCCTGTCATAGGTAATCGGGGCTAATGCCCCAGCTGTGCAATGGACCATGCACCCAGATGCGGCAGACAGCATGGTATGAGCGATGTACGAGCAATGAACATGTGATAGCCAGTAGCAGGTCATCACATCAAGCGGTCAGCCGTCCGTGGCGTTTGTCGGCGCCCTCGCTACGTCTCATTTCACAAAGACTCGGCCGTCATGCAGACTGCACCCTTGGCTACTTGCTTCCAGATCCCCATCTGAACACAAACGACCGCAGGTAGCTGATTACATCCCACATGTCTTGCTCCGTGTAGAGCGATCCCCATTCCGGCATCCCCGTGCCCATGCCGCCGCGCAGGATTTTCCCTTGCAGCAAGACTTCACTCGCCCCCAGCATGGTCGCTGCGTCGGTGAAGTCAGCAGGACCCTTCTTTCGCTCAGGGTCCATCTTGGTAAGCCCCGGCAGATTCACGCCCGCCGTGCCGTCTCCCTTTCCTTTTTCGCCATGACAGGCGGCGCAGTCTCGTCCAAAGAGCTTCTGCCCGCGGGTGAGCGACGCTTGCCCGACTGTGCGCAGCCAGGAGAAGGCAACCAGGTCCCACAAGTCGTCGTCGCTGAGCGCCGCGTAGCCCGCATCTGCACGCAGGCGGCCATACACGTCGCTGGGGGAATGTGTGCGCAGGTAGTTGATGTCGCTCAGTTCAGGCGGTGGTGTGATGCCCGACACCGCCCCGCGCGCGGCGGAAGGCGCTGACTGCGGTACGTTCGCTGCCGGGTGCAGGGCGTCGATGTCTATGTTCATTCGCTGGAACAGCGGCGCATTCGCCGGGGCTTTGGTCAGATCGCCAGCCTGAGCCGGATCAACAACCTCGATCACCCCGCGCATGCGCCAATGGTCGGCGCTGCACCAGCGCGTGCAGGCAAAGGCGAATCGCCCGGCTTTGTCCGCTACGAACTCCACTTCTTGCACGTGTCCAGGCAGAATCTCGTTGACCTCGATGCCCAGATCCGGAATGGTCAAACCATGCACAACGTCGGTTGCCTCAAGGCGCAAGCGCACGCGTTCTCCCAACTTGACCGTGATGTTCTTGGGCTGCCAGTCGCCATTGTTCGGCGAGCTGGCTTTCAGCAGGATGACGTGTACGCCGGGCGAATGCGTCCGCAGGCCTTGGTAGGCAAATAGCAATGCCGGAAACATGACGAGGACAGCGATTACAACAGTTGTTGCGAGCAATTCACGTCTCATAGTTAGCCTATTGGAGTATGCTGGCGATGCGCTCTTCCATGGCCTGGCGCGACATGCCGCCAACCTTGACGGCCACAAGCACACCCTGGCGGTTTACAAAGTACGATGAGGGGATAGGACCGACGCGATAGAGCGAAGCGATGCTGCCCTTCTCATCGAGGACAAGCGGCATGGTGAGGCCGAATTCCTTGATGAACTTGGCCACATCGCTCACCGTGTCTAGATTCGCCAGGTTAACCTCCAGGACGACGAGTCCCTTGTCCTTGTTTGATTTCCACGTAGACTCGATGTCAGGCATCTCGGCGCGACAGGGGTTGCACCATGTGGCGAAGAAGTTAATGAAAACAGCCTTGCCGCGCAGGTCGCTGAGACGCACCGGATTACCGCTCATATCGTTGAGCGTGAAATCTGGCGCTGGCTGACCCACTCTGGCAGCGCCGCTCTCAATGCGCTTGTCAATGCTGGCTTTGGCAAGGATCGTGTTGTACCAATTGCGAGAGGCTGTCTCTTGATCAACCTGGGCTACATCCTTCAGCACAACTGTGCGCAGATACGCATCAACGACCGCATCCTCTTGCATCACAACCTCAAGGGTCTGCCGGGTGATGTCTCCTTTGGTCAGGTCGTTGTTCATCTGGGCATCGCTGAGCTTCAGTTGGCTCTGCAGGCTGGCGATTCTGCCGGCCACGCTCTGGGCCGGCACAGTGAAGCCGGCTTTCTTGGCTTCTTGCAGGATGAGACGGCTTTCCACCATCTTGTCCAAGACGATGGCGCGGAAACGAGTGGCCTCTGGCCCTGACGAAGGATCGCTCACGCCGTTCCAGCCATCGAACACGCGCTCAAAGGCCGCGCGTCTGTCCAGTTCGGAGCGACTGATGGTCTCGCCGTTGACGGTGGCTGCTGCGTTGCTGGTGAACTGCGGTAGCCAGAACACAGCAAGGACAAATACAAATATAACAATGGGAGCAAGAAGAACCGGAAGCTGGCCAGGCTTCTGGCCGCTTGTTCTCGTGCTGTCCCCTCGCGGGGTGCTTGTGGATCGTGTCGCTTGCTCAGGCATGAGCGTCCCTCATCAGACAAAGACCCAGAATAGGGCAATAGTGAAGACGGCACAGAAAACGACAACAGGCAGGCTTGCGTGTTGCGGCAACTGGCGCTCGCGTGTCGTCCTTGATATGATGCCAATGGCCGCCACCAGGCCAAGCAGGACGACCGCTATTTGCAGGTAGGGAATGACTGCCGACAGATAGGGTGTCCACGTCCACTGCGCTGTGCCAAATAGGTTCCAGCCCCAGCCGAATGGATCGGACACCACCTGCCAGGCGTAGGAGACGTTGGTCAGCACGAATGACAGGCTGAAGCCCGCCCACGCCCCCAGTCCCAGCGGTAGCAAAGCATAGGCGTAGTCAACAAACAGCCTGCGCACCGGCGTTGCCGTGTGCGCCAAACGGCGGAGCAGTGCCGTGCAGCCATAGAAGAGACCAGGCACAAGCAGCAGGTTAGCAGCCACAAAGACGATGGCATACAACCACCAGCCAGGTGTCCCGACGGCGTGAGCCGCTTCTCTGATAAAGGCCCAGGGCCCTGTCAGCACGGCCGCGTAAACCAGCGCACACGTCAGCATGATGAAGCCTCTGAACGCCTCGTCAAGCCGTCTTCCTTTCACTGACACCAGGTCAGCGCTAAAGGGCCGGATGAAGACGCCCATGTTGTCCTTAGGGCAGGTCTTGAGGCATTCCATACACATGCCGCAATTCGTGTTCGTGCTCAGCGTGGCAGGAAAGACCAGCCACGGGCAGCCGTAACCGTTGGCGTTTCCAGTGTAGCAGTCCTTCTCAGGGTGAGCCACGCATACCGCCGGGTCCTTCACGCGTACCTCGAGCGGGGCCACCTGTGAATAGATAGCAATGAAGCCCCCCACCGGGCAGAGGTAACGGCAGAATATGCGGCGCTCGAACAGGATGCTGGCAGCGACAGCGGCCAGGGCGAACAGGGCGAGGACGATGGAGCTCACCACCGGCGTGGTCAGGATGACCTTCGAGAAGAGGGTCACCGCCATAAAGATGGCGTTCTGCAGCCAGATGTTGTTCAAACGTTTCGGCCACTTGAGACCACGAGTGAAGAGCTTGCCTCTGCCTCGCGGCTCGATCAAAGCTCGCCGCTGCAGCCACTCGCCCGGCCCGGGGATCGGGCAGATGGCGCACCACAGGCGGCCGGTGAAGGGCACGAGCACCAGAATGAGCAGGCCCCACCACACGATCCAAACGAAGATGATGCCGAAGTTGCGGTTGCCCGCAGGCGTGCCAAATAAGCCGGCCAGAATCGCCAGCACGAAGATGGGAAGGGCGATCACCATCAACAGCCAGGGAATCCAGCGGCTCAGGAGCAGCTTCTTGACGATCGGGAACCGGGTCAGCTCGAAGCGTGGTGTTGTCATTGGTCGGCGGAGCCTCTATTCTTTCCAGAAGTAGGCGACTGCGCCCACGGCGGTGATGACGGTTAGCAACAGGCTGCGGGCAAAGGGCAGGTTTGGCGCCACCACCATCTCGCCGATCATGAAGGGGTGGAGCGCGCCGCAGGACACGGAACAGCGCAGCCTGAAGGCGCCTGGCCGGTTGGCGACGAAGGTCGCCTGCGCGCTTCTGCCTGGCTCGGCGTTGATGTTGACCTCGTAGGTATCTATGAAAAGACCATGCACGGAGTCCATTGATTCCAGGTTGATGGTTACGGTGTCGCCACGGTTGACGTGGATGATGCCCGGTTCATAAGCAAATTGGCGGGCGCGCACAGGCACGGTACGCGCCTGGGGGGCAGCACTGGCCATGGGCAAGGGAGCAATGACTGCAACAAGCAGGAGGCCGGCCGTCGCCAGGGTAACGGCCAATCTCCTGCGGGACCAGGGCAGCTTGGGCATCTTGATCATCTATTGGTTGGGGGGCCGAACTTGCTGTAGGCGTCCACTATGAAGGTGTGCACCTGAGCGGGCGATTTGCCTTCGACCGTCAGACGCTGCACGTCCTGGGTGATGTCGACACACAGGCTGCATCCCAGTGCATGCTCGTCAAACAGCAGCGTCCCGTCTGGCTTAACCTCGTTGATATAGCACGAATAGTTGCTCGTATGCCCCATCGCGCCGCAGCCGCAGTAGCAGGGGACGTTTTTCAGAGCATCGGGGTTGGCCACTGCAAACTGGTACGCCTCGCGCACGCGCAGCGGGGCGCTCTGCATCTTGGCCGGCAGTGCAGACGCCTTGGCCAGCTTTGCTGAACTACTTCCGGCTGCGCCGCATGCGGCGAGAAGGAACGCGACAAGGAGCATGGCAACCACAACGAATGTAGGACGTCTCACCGTGCACTCCTCAGTATGGTTTGTACAACGCGTCACACAGCAGAGCAGCAGACGACGGCGCCTGCTGCTCCCCTGTCCTAATGATCGGAACAATCCAGACTGCTAGTTGACTGCCCTCTCAGCGATGAAGGCGCCGTGCCAGGAATGATACCAGACAGCGCCGCTGTAGCCGTTGACGCTCAGCATGCCGGCCGGCTGGCCGTCACGCTCAAAGTCCATTGTGTAGTAGCCATAGAAGGCGCTGAGATCTTCAGCCGCAGTCGTTCCGGGCTGGTTGGCGTTGAGCCAGGTCTGTGCATACGCGCTAGCCTGCTCAGGAGTCACAGCCATAGCGCTGCTTGCTGCCGGAGCCGGCGTGGCACGGCGTCCGCCACCCATCATACCGCGCTGGCCGCCCATCATACCACCAAAACCACCCATCATACCGCCGCCCATCATGCCGTACTTGGTGTTCCACATCATGTTCGGGCCCGGCTCGGGGTGCACGGCGCCGCTGAAACGGTCGACCAGAACCTCAAAAGCATGGATGCCCGTGCTGCGCTCAGCAATCGAGGCATAGAAGTTGTTATCGAACTCCATAACTTCGCTGATCTGGAGGTCGGGATTGTTGTAGCCGGCCACGTAGCGCTGAGCTGCCTGGATGGCCTGGTCCAGCGTTAGCGGCGTGCCGGTGTTGTTGGCGCTGCCGCCAAACAGCGGGCATGTGTTGCCGCCCGTAATGTTGCCGAAACCACCGTTGCCCCCCATCATGTTTCCGAAGCCGCCGTTGCCCCCCATCATGTTTCCGAAGCCGCCGTTGCCACCCATCATGCTACCCGGACCCCAACCGTTGGGGTTCTGCGGACCGGGGGTCGGCGCCGCGGCCAGTGCAACGACGCCACGGCCGGCCAGCAGGCCAAACACCACCAATGCTGCCGCCACACCAAAGACTGTCAACTTGCGTGTTATTGTCATGTGTATACTGCTCCTTTGTTGGCTATCCAACACGCGATAGGATAGCACTCGAACATGACAATCTTGTGAAGGTACGATGTCACTTTCGTAAAATCTGCGCCTGCAGGTGTGGCGGCCCTTGTATGCGCCCCCGCTCTCTGCTACAATGTGCGCGGAGGTTACATATGCCACCTGAGCCTAAACCCTCGCCGCCGGCCCGTATTCGCCTCGTTTTGGCTGACGATCACCCCGCCGTGCGCGCCGGTATTCGCCAGTTTCTCGAGCGCGATCCTGGCCTTGAGGTTGTGGCCGAGGCGAATAACGGCGAAGAAGCCATCTCTCTGATCGCTACCCACCAGCCCGATGTTGCTGTGCTCGATCTGCAGATGCCCAGCCTCTCTGGCCTGGACGTGACGCGCCGCTTGCGTTCCGAGCAGCCCAAGGTGCGCGTGCTGATCCTGACCGCCCACGACGACGATCCGTACATTTTCGCCGCCCTGCGCGCCGGAGCAAAGGGCTACATGCTCAAGACAGCCGGCCCCGACGAATTGATTCGGGCTGTCCGTTTGGTGCATTCTGGACGATCTGCGCTCGATCCCGGCGTCGCCGAGCGCGTCGTTGAGCGGATGGGCCAAAGCGGCGACGAGACAGGGACTGGACTGACGCGACCGTCTGACCGTGAGCTTGAGGTGCTGAAGCTGGCAGCCCACGGCCTGACCAACCGCGCCATCGGCGCGCAATTGAGTATCAGCGAGCGCACGGTGCATAGCCATCTCATGAATGTCTTTTCTAAGCTGGGCGCCGGAACTCGCACCGAGGCGGTTTTGAAAGCCATCCACATGGGCTGGCTATCGCTCGAGGATGCAACGGAATAAGATGCGGCTTCTACGCGGCCTGCGCGCCCAGATACTCATCTGGACGATTCTACCCCTTATCCTTATCCTGATCGCGGTTTCCTTCGGCAGCATCGCTCTGCACCAGAACAACATGCGCACGATGGTTGCCGAACGCAACACGCGCCTGGCCAGCGTTGCCGCGCGCGAACTGAGCGACAGCCTCGACCATCACCTGACTATTCTTCAATCCATCGCTGCCCGCGCTGCCACAGCTCCCAGCGCCACCCTTCCGCCATTCGATCAGTCGCTCTTGAGCGGATTCGACCATGGTCTCGGCCTCTTCGATACGCAAGGTAACCTGCTGGCGCAATCAGTCTCGCCAGCTTTCGATGTGCAAGCGCTGTCGCTAGCCAGGGATGCTCTAGCCACCGCACTATCCCAGCCGGGCGAGCCGGTGTTTGCCACTCTGCCCGGCGCCAATGGTCCAGCGCTCCTGATAACGGTTGCCGACGTCACGGGCAAGGTGGTGGTCGCCGGATCCTCATCCGCCGATGCCCTGCACATCCCCAACCTGCTTGCCCAACTGCAAACCAGCCCACGCGCCGTGAGCTATATCCTGGATGCAAACGGGCGCGTGCTTTACAGCTCGGACCTCACTGAGGCCAGACATGGTCTGCGTGAGCAAATCGATCTGGGGCCGGTGCAACGCGGCACGGGGGGAGCGGCTTTCCGTATCCCCGCAGGCGGGGGCGATGAGCATGTCATCTCCTACGCCTCAGTGACTGCTGGAGACTGGGGTGTTGTGATCGACGAGCCGTGGGAAGATGTCATCGTTCCGATCTTGCAGTATACCCTGTTTGCCCCCTTACTCGTGCTTATCGCTGCCGTTGTATCTCTGGCAGCCGTCTACTTCGGTCTCAGGCGTGTGATCGGGCCGCTGCAGGTTCTTGGCTACCGTTCGAGCCGGGTGGCCTGGGGAGACTTCGATGCCATCCGCCAGCCGGTGGGAGGCATCGGTGAGATCGGTGAGTTGCAGCGGACGCTGCAACTGATGGCAGAACAGATCAAACGCTACCAGGCCGGCATGCAAGACTACATCGCTGCCCTGACACAGGGTCAGGAGGAGGAACGGCGCCGCCTGGCCCGTGACCTGCACGACGACACGGTGCAGAACCTGGTGGCGCTGTCGCAGCGGGTCAAGATGGTGGAATTGGACCTACAGGACGCGACAGCCGTGCCCGACCCGGATAAGCTGCGCCATGCGCAGGCGCGCGTGAGCGAGCTGACCACTATGGCCGGCCAGACGCTGCAAAGCTTACGCCAGATCATTCGCGCCTTGCGCCCGGTCTT
>CAYOEZ010000133.1:0-13146 GCA_964402955.1 uncultured Ktedonobacterales bacterium
CGGCCGTTCTGGCCGGGATCAAGGTTGGCGACCTGCTGGCGCGCGGCGAGAAGATGGCCGGCCTGTGCTCCGCAGCGACGCCGCTGAGCGAGAATCTGGGCGCAATGCTGGGGGCGGCGCTGGCCGGGTACAATGCAGCAGGGCGCGACAAGGTGACGTTCATCACCTCGCCCGCCATCGCCGCGTTCGGGCTGTGGGCCAAGCAGTTGATCGCCGAGAGCACGGGCAAAGAGGGAAAGGGGATCGCGCCGATCTCACTGGAGCCGTCTGCACCCGTTGCCTGCTATGGCAATGACCGCGTCTTCGCCTATCTGCGCCTGGATGGGGATAGTAATGAGGCCGTCGATGCCCGGGCTGCTGCGCTGGAGCAGGTCGGACAACCCGTGCTGCGCTTCAGACTCAGCGATCGCTACGATCTTGGCGGCGAGTTCTTCCGCTGGGAGTTTGCGACCGCGGTGGCCGGCGCACTGCTGGGCATTCAGCCCTTTGACCAACCCAACGTGCAGGAAAGCAAGGACAACACCGGCGCGGTCTTGCAGCAGGTGAAGACGACCGCAAAGATCCCCGAGACCGCTACGACCGGGTCGTTGCAGGACCTGCTCGCACAGGCTAAGCCGGGCGACTATCTGGCGCTAATGGCCTACATCGATGAGACGCCGGATGTGGACGCAGCACTGCACGAGCTGCGCTCGGCAGTCCTTGCGCGTTACCACCTGGCGAACACGCTGGGCTATGGTCCGCGCTTCTTGCATTCGACGGGCCAGTTGCATAAGGGAGGCCCGAACGACGGTCTGTTTGTGCAACTCGTGGCTGACTGGGGCGAGGATGTGGCGGTTCCCGGCGAGACGTACACGTTTGCCGGGCTGGCTGCGGCGCAAGTCGCGGGCGACTACACGTCGCTGGTCAACCATGGGCGGCGTGTGCTGCGTGTCAACCTGGGCAGCCAGCCGGCGGCAGGTATCCGTGAGCTGGCTCAGGAGTTGTCCCACTGAGGTAAGCGTATGACTGGCAACATGGACCATCTTAAGCAGCTAGCCGCTGAACAGGCGGTGGCGTATGTGCGGTCTGGCATGGTGGTTGGACTGGGCGGCGGCAGCACGGCGCTGTTTGCCGTGCGCCGTCTGGGCCACTTGCTGAGCAGCGGCGCGCTGCACAGTATTGCCGGTGTGCCGTGCTC
This sequence comes from uncultured Ktedonobacterales bacterium, assembly GCA_964402955.1. Classification (GTDB taxonomy): domain Bacteria; phylum Chloroflexota; class DTOL01; order DTOL01; family DAOUCN01; genus CAYOEZ01. The sequence continues at coordinate 1,178 of CAYOEZ010000133.1, forward strand.
AACAGATGTCGAAGCAGAGGCGCGGCGGCTTGGCATCCCGCTGACGACATTGGACGATCATCCGCTGATCGATCTGACGATCGATGGCGCCGATGAAGTTGATCCGGCGTTGAACTTGATCAAGGGCGGGGGCGGGGCGCTGCTGCGCGAGAAGATCGTGGCGCAGGCCAGCCGCCGTGAGATCATTGTGGTGGACGAAGCCAAGCTTTCTCCGATCCTGGGGACACTCTGGGCTGTGCCGGTCGAGGTCATCCCCTTCGGATGGCGCTCGCAATGCACCTACCTGGAGTCGCTGGGGGCGAGGGTGACCATGCGCTCCGGGAGCAACGGCGCGCCCTTCAGGACCGATCATGGCAACCTGATCCTGGACTGCGATTTTGGCCCTATCGCCGATGTCGAGCACCTGGCAGGGCATATCAAGTCGCGCACAGGGATCGTCGAGCACGGGCTATTTCTGGGACTGGCGACGGAGGTCATCGTTGCAGGCAGTGCTGGTGTGCGCCGCCTGGAGCGCGGCGATGCGCAGAGAGCGTAGACAGGAAAGGGTTGGCTATCGCATTCCACTGTACGGCAGTTCTTGACAGGAGGATGAGACGTGACTGACGCGACGACTATTGTCATCTTTGGCGCTTCGGGAGACCTGACAGAACGCAAGCTGATTCCTTCCCTGTTCAACCTCTACCTCAAGAATCGCCTGCCGGCTATGTTTCGTGTCGTGGGCGCCGCCACCTCGGTTCGCAGCGATGATGAGTTCCGCAAGACTCTGCGTGCAGGGGTTGACGCGTCTGCCCCGTCTCCGGTATCAGAAGAAAAGTGGAACCGCTTTGCCGCCTGCATCTATTATCGGCCAGGCGATCTCACCGATCCGACCAGCTTCGAGCGCCTGGCGACGTCGCTGGCTGAGCTTGAGGGAAGGCCGGCCAACCGGTTGTACTACCTGGCCACGCCGCCGCGCTTCTTCGCTGACACCGTGGCCGGGCTGGGCCATGCGGGCATTGTGGGTGAGACGGCAGGATGGCGGCGGGTTGTGATCGAAAAGCCATTCGGCAGCGATCTGGCCTCGGCGCAGGCGCTGAATGAGTCGATTCACCATGTGCTCAGCGAAGGGCAGATCTACCGCATCGATCATTATTTGGGCAAAGAGACGGTGCAGAATCTCTTGGTCTTCCGTTTCGCCAACACCATCTTTGAGCCGCTCTGGAACCGCAACTACATCGACCACGTACAGATCACCGTTGCGGAAAAAGTGGGCGTTGAGCACCGCGCAAGGTACTACGATGGTGTGGGCGTCGTGCGTGACATGTTCCAAAACCACTTACTGCAGATACTCGCGTTGGTGGCTATGGAGCCGCCCGCGTCGTTCAACGCCGATGCACTGCGCAACGAGAAAGTCAAAGTCCTGAGCGCCATCTGGCCGATCGGCGCTGATGAAACGGCCAAGTACAGCGTGCGCGGCCAGTACCGCGGCTACACACAAGAGCCCGGCATAGCGTCCGACTCTAAAACGGCGACCTTCGCCGCAATCCAGCTTCATATCAACAACTGGCGTTGGCAGGGTGTGCCTTTCTACCTGCGCTCGGGCAAAAAGCTGGCCGCTAAGTCGAGCGAGGTCTTAATCCAGTTCAAATGTCCCCCGTTCTTGATGTTTCCCCTCCCGCGTGACTACGAGATTACCGCCAACACGCTCGGCATGTGTCTGCAGCCCGATGAAGGCATGCACTTACAGTTCCAGGCCAAAGTGCCGGACACCGTCGCCGAGATGCGTTCTGTCAATATGCAGTTTCACTACACAGACTCGTTTGGCGCCAGCGTGATCCCCGACGCCTATGAGCGGCTGCTCCTGGATGCGCTGAATGGAGATGCGTCACTCTTTACCCGCAGCGACCAGATCGAGTTGTGCTGGAAACTGATTGATCCCATCGTCGCTGGCTGGGGAATGCCTACCGCGCCGCCGCTGTCCATCTACGCGCCGGGCAGTTGGGGCCCTGATGCGGCGCATGCCTTCATGGCGCGCGACAAACGCACCTGGATGCATCAGTGCGAGCATTGTGATTGAGGTGATCTGTCTGCGGCCTTCATCGTGTCCACGGCCATCCTGGCCATCGGCGGCCTGGTTGTGCTGTAGTTGGGCGAGGAAACGAAAGGTCGCACGCGGGAAGGTACCTCGGGCGGAGAATGCGCTAGCCGAATTCGTGTAGGCTGGGCATTGTGCCCGGCGTCTGGTGTGCTGAGAAGGCTGCCGGGCACGATGCTCGATGGAGCGGGGCAGGCTCTGCCGGGCCTACGCTTCCTGTTCCGGGTGAGCGTCACATTTTTGGAACGGCAGTTGAAACTGCACCTACAACGACGCGAAGTCGCCCTGCGGCGACTGCCTGAGCCGACGAAGGTTGGCTTCGCGTCCTTATAGCGGTGATTTCAATCGCTTGGCCCAAAAAGATGACGCTCACCCCCTGTTCCGGGCGGCTTGACATGCAGTCGCCAGCATAGTATAACTACGCTGGCGATAGGCGACAGCCAGTAACTGGCAAGAGCCGAGGCACACCTCGATCGAGTGGAGATCAGCATGGCCGCTAAGGCAAGCAACCGCCAACGTATCCTGAGCGCTCTGACCCGTAAGAGCGTTGCCGGTGATCTGCCGTTTCTACCCTGGGGCTTGGACGCACTGGCGGCGCCTCCTCATCCCAGCTATGCGCCCCTTTTTGACATCCTGCGCGAGCGAGCGGTGATCAAGCGGCGCTGGGTGGGCCGCCCCGACTTCTTCCTTCCCGCGCCTCCGGTGCAGATCGAGACGCAACGCAAGGCAAGAGACGGTATTGTTGCCGAGAGCACCCGCTTGATCGCAGCGAGCGGCGAGCTTTACGGCGAGCGGCGCGACATCCCCGGCACAACCGCCGGCGAAGCCACCAGCCGCTATCTGAAGTCGCCAGAGGATGTGGAACTGTATCTCTCGTGGCCGTTTGCTGCTCCTGCGGTCGAGGCAGCGCCTTTTTTCGAGCTTGATCGGGAGGTGGCTGAGCAGGGTGTGGTGACGCACAGGATCCCGAGCGCGCTGGGCGTGGTCGGTGAGAACTTTGAGCCTGAGCCATTTGCTCTGCTGAGTGTGGAGAATACCGATCTGGCTTTGACGCTCATCGAGACTATAGCCGGGCGCGTGTATCGTCACGTGCGTGGGCTGCTTGAGGCCGGGGCGCGGCCCATCTTCATCCTGGGCGGGCCGGAGTTTGCCACCCCGCCGCTGCTCTCGCCGCGGCGCTTCGATGACTTCGTTGTGCGCTTCGATCGCCCGCTGATCGAGTTGATCCACGGCTACGGCTGCCCGGTGATTGTGCACTGCCATGGCCGGCTCGACGCTGTGCTGGAGCGGTTTGTGGACCTGGGCGTGGATGGGCTTCATCCGCTCGAGGCGCCGCCCATGGGCGACGTGACACTGGCAGAGGCGAAGCGGCGGGTAGGGCAGCGTGTCTGTTTTGTCGGCACTGTGCAGATCGGCGACATGATGAGCGCTCCGTCGCGGGAGATTGCGCGCCAGGTGCGGGCGATTCGCGAGCAGGCGTGCCCCGGGATGATCCTCTCCACGAGCGCCACGCCCTATGAGTCGCCCATGTCCGAGCATCTCATGCAGAACTACGTTGCGGCGATTGAGGCGGCAAATGAGTAGAACGATCATACTCAGCGAATATACACTCAGCAGGTAAGGAGAACGAAATTGCGTGTCAATCCAGTGAAGGCTGCTCTGAAGGCAGGTAAGACAGTTGTGGGGTGTGGGCTTGGCGCAACCGCGAGTACGACCGTCGTGCGCGTTCTGGCCAATGCCGGCTTCGATTTTCTGTTCATCGATACTGAGCATACCCAGATCGATCGCAGCACTCTGGTCGACGTGGTGCAGACGGCTCGTTTGGCCGGAATCTCGCCGATCGTTCGCCCCGGCGACACTGAGTACGACCTCATCGCTGGAATGCTGGACACCGGCGCCGATGGCCTGATCGTGCCCCGCGTGGAAAGCAAAGAGCAGGCTGAGCGGATGGTGTCCTACAGCAAGTTTCCTCCGCTCGGAGTGCGTGGCTGCGGCACGACTGCTACTCTCGACTTCAAGTCTGAGGACTGGCGGCTGGCGCTGCCCTGGCTCAATGAGCAGATGCTGCTCGCGCCCCAGGTCGAGTCGATGAAGGCCATCGATGCACTGGATGACATTCTGACCGTTCCCGGCATCGATGTTATCCTGGTGGGGCCGCTCGATTTGTCGATTAACCTGGGTATCCCTGGCCAGTTCACCGATGCCAAATTCGTGGCCGCCGTTGATCGGGTCATTGCCATCTGCAAGGCGCATGGCATCGTGTCCGGCATCGTCCTGCCTCCGGCCCTGTGCAAGCCGTGGTGGGAGAAGGGCATGCGCTTCTTCAGTTGTGGCGCGGACACTGGCTTCATCTTCAGCGCCGGCTTGGCAACCGTCCAGGCTGTGCGCGCCTTTGGCGGAGCATAGCTTTGCCGGGGCGTTTGTTGCGCTGAGGTGTTCAAGCATCCGATTGGGCATCCCTCTCTGGCGCGTTCGGAACGCTGGACATGGATGCCCATCCTGCACATCTAGCGCGTGTTCGCGTAGGAGGGGGCAGCGATGCCCACACTGACGAGTGTTACGATCCCATACGGTCACGACACGGTGACTTTTGCTGTGCCGGCGGCCAACATGGGCGATATTCTCTATCCCAACCATGTCGATATAGCGCCCGATGGCGATGCCGTCATCGCCGCAGCCATCGCCGATCCGATCGGAGCGTTGCCGTTGGAGGCGCTGGCGCGGGGCAAACGCGATGCGGTGATCATCGTTGACGACCTGACGCGGCCAACACCGGTGCAGCGCGTCGTGCCTCTGCTCCTGGATCGGCTGAATGCCGGAGGCATCAGCGATGACCGCATCAAGATCGTCATCGCTCTGGGGACGCACCGCAACATGACGGAGTCGGAAATCGTCCAGCGCGTGGGGCCCGGGACGGCGCGCCGTGTGCGGGTGGCCAATTCGCACTTTGCCGACCAGGGGGAGCTGATGGACTGTGGTCTCGCTGCTGATGGCACGCGCCTGTGGGTCGATAAGCAGGTGATGGCGGCGGAACTCAGAATCGGCGTCGGCACAATTCTGCCCCATCCGGTCGCCGGCTGGGGTGGCGGCGCCAAGATCATCTACCCTGGCGTTGGCGGCGCGGAGACGGTCTCTCATTACCACCTTCAGCAGACTCAGCTAACGCGCAACATCTTCGGCCAGATCAGCTCTCCCATCCGCGCCAATATGGAGCGCTGGGTTGGACAGCTTGGCTTGCACTTCATCGTCAATGTCATTTGTGTACCCGATGGGCGCATCTACCGTGCCGTGGCCGGCCACTTCATTCAGGCTCATCGGCGGGGAGTGGAGTACGCCCAGGATGTCGTTGCAGTACGCGTATGGCAGCAGGCGGACGTGGTCGTGGCCAGCTCCTGCCCGGCTGATCTTGACCTGTGGCAGGCCGGCAAGGGGCTGATGTCGGCTGACCTGCTGGCGCGCGACGGGGGTATCATTGTCTTGGTAACGCCCTGCCCGGAAGGAATCGGGCCGCATAAGGAGCTGGCGCACTTCATCGGCGACGACGACCCTGATGCCCTGGCGCGGCGGGCCTTGGCCGGCGAGTTTGCCGATCCGGTTGTCGTGGGGGCGTCGGTCTCCCTCGCACGCATGCGCCAGCGCTGCCGCTATGCCATCGTCTCAGATGGTATCAGCGCAGCGGAATGTGCGCAGATGAAAATGCGCCACTTCGCGTCGGTGCAGGCGGCGGTAGATTGGGCATTGGCTGAGATGGGGCCGCAGGCGCGCCTGTCCGTGATTCCTTACGGCGCTGAGACCGTACCGTTGCTGCCAGAGTCCTGACAGGAATTGGACATAAACAAGATGCAGTAACTCGGACACACCAATAGGACAAGAGGAGATGTGTTTGTGAAAGAGCTCAAGGGCATTCTGCCAGCGATCGTCACGCCGTTCGACAAGGAGGGCGCTGTCGACGCCGCTGCCATGCGCAAAATCATCCGCCACCAGCTCTCGGCCGGCGTGCACGGTTTCTATCTAACGGGCGGCACCGGCGAGGGGCTGCTGTTGACGCAGAAGGAGCGCCAGGATCTGCTTGAAACAACGTTGGACGAGGTCAACGGCCGCGGCCTGGTGATTGCCCATGTGGGCGCCTTCCAGACGGCGGAGACGATCGCTCTGGCCAGGCATGCCGGCAAGGCCGGCGCCGATGCCATCGCTGCCCTCCCGCCGTCCTACTTCTACAAGCCCGACGTGCATGGCCTGGTTCGCTACTACACTGAGTTGGCTGCGGCCTCGACTGTGCCTGTGCTTGTCTACAACCTTCCGCAGCGCACCGGTATCACCATGACGCAGGATACATTTGAGCGCCTGCTCAGAATCGACAATATCGTGGGCATGAAGGACTCCAGCGGCAACGTCTATGCACTTGGGCTGTACTTCTGCGGCGGCAAGAAGCCGGTCATCTTCAATGGCGAAGACACAGTGTTGCTCTATGGCCTGTTGGCCGGGGCGTGCGGGGGCGTCGGCGCCAGCTACAACGTGATGCCGCAGCTCTTTGTCAAGGTGTGGGACGCCTTCCAGGCCAAGGACATGGATCTGGCAGCCAGGACGCAGCTCCGCATCAACGACATCATCAATGCACTCTTGTCCGTCGATCTCTTTGGCGGGGTGAAGCAGATGATGGCATGGATGGACCTGCCCTGCGGCGAGCCGCGCACGCCGAATCGCCCGCTGACGGCAGAAGAAACGACCCGGCTGCGCAAAGCCCTGGATGATCTGAACTTCTTTAGTGAAGTGTAGGCATCACTTTGGTCGGGAGGTCATGACAATGCAAAGGCAAGTGATCAAGGTTCCCATGTTTACAAACCCACTGCTCAGCCACGCCGTGCGTGTGGGCGGGCTGGTCTTTACGTCCGGCGAGGTGGCCATCGATCCCCAGACAGGCGAGGCGGTGCAGGGTGACATCAAGGTGCAGACAGCGCGCACTCTGGACAACCTGAAGCTGATCCTGGCAAGCGCCGGTACGTCACTGGAGAACGCCGTGAAAGTGACCGTCTATCTGCGCAACTGGGACGACTTCGATGGTTTCAACGAGGTCTACCGCACGTACTTCCCGGCTGATCCACCGGGCCGCACGACGACGCAGGCCGGACGGTTGGGACGCCAGTTTCTGATCGAGATTGAGATCATCGCCGCAATGCCCTGACGGGGGAGACTATGAGAGAGCTTTGTTACCCTGACTTTGCGCGCCCGGAGTTTGCGGAGCGCTACCGCCGCACACAGCAATCGCTCAAGCAACATGGGCTCGATGCGCTCTTCCTGAGCAATCGCCAGAACTTGCGCTACTTCGCCGGGCTGCGCGACGGCTCCTGGGACGCCGCCCATTTCTACTTTCTGGCTATTCTGCCGGCCGAAGGCGAGCCTGTCTTGCTGGTGGCGAACGGCTTCAACCATCTCGTGCAGCAGTGCTGGATTGACGATGTGCGCTACTGGCCGTGGGCCAAGGCGTTCTACATGGCCAAGGAATCGAACGCCGTGCCGCTGGCGCTGGATGTGCTCAAGGAGAAGCATCTGGATCGCGCTGTGATCGGCATGGAACTGGGGCCGGACATCCACGTTCACATGGGCCAGTTACACTTCGATGCCCTGCGCCAGGGGCTGGCCCATGCCCGCATCGTCGACGGCAGCGATGCCATCTGGGATGTGCGCTGCGTCAAGTCCGCCGCAGAGATCGCCCGCATGCGCAAGGCTGCCAGCATCTCGGTCAAAGGCGTGAAAGCCGGGTTTGAGGCGCTGAAGCCGGGCATGACGGAGAAGCAGGTCATGGCTGTCATGTCGTCGGTCATGTTTGCCGAAGGCGCGAGCGAGCTACGCTTTGCCGCTCTCTACGCCGGCCCGCGCGCAATGTGGGCCGACGGTCTGCCGACGAACTACGTGATCCAGCCCGGAGACCTGATCCAGTTTGACGGGGGGTGCGTGTACGAGGGCTACTGGTGCGATTTCAAGCGTATGGCTGCGCTGGGCGAGCCGCGCCCTGAGCAGCGGCGCTTCTACGACCTGGCCAAACAGGATCTCTTCGCCGCCATTGCTGCCGTGCAACCTGGCGCGCCGATGAATGCGCCGCTGCAGGCTGCCTTTGCCAACAACGACGCAGCCGGATTTCCCGATTTCTCGCGCTGGTGTCTCGACAACGGATGGTCAGCGATCGGCCACTGCCTGGGACAGGATGTGCATGAGTCGCCAGGGCTGAGCGCAACCAACACCGCCCCGTTTCGCGAGGGCATGGTGCTCTCGGTTGAACCGTACATAACTCTCGACGGCGTCTATCCGTTCTGGTCGGCGAAGGAAAAGTTTGGGCTTGAAGATGTTGTGGTGGTGACAAAGGGCGGAGTAGAGATACTGACCCCGGAAGATGCTCTCACGCACGAGTTGTGGGTGGCATAGTTCAGCCTGTCGTGTGTCGCACACGAGCCGGCGCCATCTTGGCGCCGGCTCATGCAATTCACGATTGGGACAACACTTCCTGATCGGTCAAGAATGGCCATGAGCTCACGGGTGCGAGATCAAGCATGTTGGGTTCGTTTCGCCTGCTGGTGTTCCTGCATGAAGGTCCGGTAGCCGGGCATCTCGATCACGATTTTGATGGCGCCATGGCTGCACGTGCGTGCCATTTCGTAACCGTCGCGCAGCCGTTCGAAGGGCAAGCGGTGTGTGAGAACGGGCGCGACGTCAATTTCGCCGCCTGCAATCATGTCGAGCGCCTGCCGGAATGACGCCAGGCCGGGTTCGCGTCCTGCGCCTGCCAAGGACGTGGTGTGGCAGAACTTGTGGAACCACCCTTCGAAGTCAAACGCGAATGATTGTGAGCGCGGAATACCGAAGTAGTGCAGATTACCGCCTGTTCTGACCAGTTTGATCGCCAGATTGATAGCGTCTACTTCGCCTGCCGCCTCGATAACAAGGTCAGCAAGCTTGCCGCCGGTGATGTCGCGCACGGCCTCGAGCGCGTCGTGGCGGGAGTTGTTGACCGCATGCGTGGCGCCGAAGCGCGTGGCCGAGGCCACTCTGGCCTCGATGACGTCCAGGCCGATGACGGTGCGGGCGCCAAGGCGACGACAGATATAGTCCAGAAACAGCCCGGCTGAGCCCTGGCCGACAACAGCGACGTCCTTGTTCAGGATGTTGGGCAGGTACTTGGCCGTGAACAGGGCGGTTCCAAACTGCTGCGCCATCAGCAGGTGATCGAGTGGCCGCTGCCCGGGCAGCAGCAGAACGTGGTCCGCTTCGGCGAGGTAGAGTTCTGACATGACGTTCTCAGCGGGCGAGATGACCAGGGCGATGTCACGGGGTTTGAGGCCGTGGTCGGCGCCGTCGACTGCTTCGACCATGCCGATCATTTCGTGGCCCGACGTTCCCGGTAAGAACGGATACTTGCTGGCCTCTGCATAGTATACTCTGTGCACATCGCTGCCGCAGAGCGCAACAAGCATGGGACGAATAAGGACATGCCCCGGTTTCAGCGTTGGTGTGTCGGCCTCAACAAACTCGACTTTGCCTCGCTCTACGACCTGTGCTGCACGCATGTTTTCATGCACCTCCGCTGGTGAGTTGTCGCACGGCTTTGCAGCAGTATACGCTTATTTCCACACCTGGTCAAGCGTATTGGCCAAATCTGTCAATACCATCCTGACTGTAGAAAAGGGGAAAACCGCGGCCGTGGGCCAGAAACTGGAGGACCAAGGCCGCGGTTCTGTCGCCGGGCGCGGCCTCGAGAGCCGTGGCTAGCGATTGAGCAAGCGCGGGTCGAGCGCGTCGCGTAGTGCGTCGCCCAGGAAGTTGATTGAGAGGACGACCAGTGTGATCATCAGCCCTGGAGGCAACCACAGCCAGGGCATGCTCTCCAGAATGGTGATCGACTGTGAATTCGTCAGCATGTTGCCCCAGGTGGGTGTCGGCATCTTTACGCCCAGCCCCAGAAAGCTGAGACCGGCCTCGCTCAGAATGGCGCCGGCGATCATGAATGTGCCTGCCACGATGATCGGCGCAATGACATTGGGGAGTATGTGGCGAAACATGATGCGCCCGGACGATGCGCCCAGGCAGCGGCTGGCCAGCACGAAGTCGCGTTCACGCACGCTCAGCGTTTCACCGCGCACCAGACGGCAGACGCCAGTCCAGCCAAAGACGCCAATCACGAACATGATGTTGAAGATACTCGGGCCAAGCACCGCCACCATAGTTATGGTGATCATGAATGTCGGAATCGTCATGACCACATCTGTCACGCGCTGCAGCCAGAAGTCTACCTTGCCGCCGCTGAAACCGCTGGTGAGGCCCATCACTGTACCGATCGAGATACCGATCGCCGCGGCCACCAGGCCGACCGACAGCGATACGCGGCCACCCCAGATGAGGCGGCTAAGCACATCGCGGCCAGCGTAATCGGTGCCCAGCAGATGGTTAGCCGTCGGCGCCTTCTTGATGGCTGTGATGTCCACATCGACCGGATCGTGCGGTGAGAACACGGGCGCGCCTATTGCCATGATGCTCAGGACGATGAGGACAATCGCGCTGAACACGGCCATTTTGTGGCGCAAGAAGCGCCTGAACTGGCGTTGCGTTGGCGACATCCCCTGGGTGGCCAGTAGCTTGTCGGGCTGGACGTCTTTGCTGCCTGATTCTGATCTCTCTGTCATTGTCATTGGATGCGCCTCATCACGAGTAGCGAATGCGGGGATCGACCACGGCATAGAGCATGTCTGCCAGAAGATTGCTGAACAGAACAAGCGTTGAGCTGATGAGGGCAGTACCCATCAGCGTGGGATAATCGCGCATGTTCACCGACTGCACGGCTAGCTGACCCATACCGGGCCAGGCGAAGATCCATTCTATAATGAAGGCCCCGCCAAACAGGGCAGGAATGTTCAGCGCCAAAATCGTCACGATTGAAATGAGCGCGTTGCGAAAGCCGTGTTGCCAGAGCACAACCCGTTCGCGTAGGCCTTTGGCGCGTGCCGTTGTCATGTAGTCCTGGCCCAGGACCTCCAGCACGGCTGAGCGCGTGTAGCGTAGAAATCCGGCAATGCGCTCCAGTCCCAACACAACCGCGGGTAGAATCAGGTGGCGCAGAAAGTCCAGCGTCTTGTTGGCTGCGTCAGGGTCACGCATCCCTTGCACCGGGAACAAGTCCAAGCGTAGCGAGAAGATATATATCATACCGAGCGCGAAGAAGAAGGCCGGAACGGATACGGCAAAGAAGGCAAAGAGGGTCAACAAGTAGTCAAGCTTCGAGTATTGCCGCAGCGCCGAATAGACGCCCAGCGGCACGCCAATTCCGATTGCCAGGATGAAGGACGAGATCGTCAGAGCCAGGGTCGCCGGCAGACGATCCTGGATTCGCCTCATCACGGGCGTGCTACTGTTGTAGGAAAAGCCCAGATTGCCGCGCGCCGCCTCCTTGAGCCAAATGACGTAGCGCACAGCGATGGGCTTGTTCAGCCCCAGGTCTTCCTTCATCTTGATGAGAACCTCGGGCGACATGGGCGCCGTTGGGTCAATCATGGCAGAAATGGGATCGCCTGGCGCCAGATTATAGGCGCCAAAGGTGATCATCGTGATACCCAGCAACACAGGTATCGAGATCAACAAACGCCGGATGAAGTATTTGATCATGTTGTCTCCCACTCTACGGACGAAACCGCTGTTTGGGGTCCCAGCGCTAAGGCCGGGACCCCAAACATGCGCGAACACACGATTACTTCATTTCCCAGAGATGTGGCGATGTCCAGTTGTAGCCGCTGCCAAGCTTGAACGTGGCAGCATTGACCCGCGGCCCCATGGACTGGAAGCTCTTGGTGATCCACAGCGAATACGTCGGCAGATCGTTGTCCAGAATCTTGGTCATCTGCTGGATCAGGGG
>CAYOEZ010000134.1:0-9271 GCA_964402955.1 uncultured Ktedonobacterales bacterium
TGTGTTCCAGGGGCGAGAGATCGTGGCGCGGCGCTGGACGGGAAGCGCGTGGCTGCGGCCAGCCGTCTGACCAATGATACGAACCTGGACTTCCATCCCGACCTCGCCTACGACCAGTCGGGCAAGGTGGTCGCTGTCTGGGAGCGCAATACTCAGGCGGGACTGCCCGACGACGCCGCACTCGATGAGGCGGTCGCCAGCCACTTCGAGATCGCCTACGCCGTCCTCGATCCGGCCACGGGCGTCTGGTCGGCGCCGGCGCTTGTTACATCGAACAGCTATCTGGATCACGCGCCACGCCTGGCCCGCAGCGCCACTGGCGGGCTGATGTTGATGTGGGCCGGCAATCAGAGCAACCAGTTGTTTGCCGATGCAACGATGCCTGACCGTCTGTACTATGCCGTGTGGAATGGCTCGTCGTGGTCGGCTGCGGCGCTGGCGGTGGACAATCTCGCGGATGTGGTGGGCTGGAACTTCGCCTATCGAGGCGACGAAGCGAGAGTTGTGATCTCTCGTGATACGGATGGTAACCCGCTGACCAGCGACGACATCGAGCTCTACTCGGCAACCTGGAATGGCAGCGACTGGGGCGGCTTGAGCCGCCTCACCAATGACACTGTCCCCGATTTCTCGCCCGCGGTGCTCTATGCGCCGGACGGGCAGCCGCGGCTGGTGTGGCTGAAGGGCGGCCAGGTCTTTCTGTTGGAGGGAGACTGGGCAACAGCAACGCCCACGCCCTCGGTGAGTGACGAGGCGACCAACCTCGCTGACTTTGCGCTGGCCCAGGACGCTGCCGGCCGCTTGGTCATTGTCTGGCAGGACAACTCAGAGCAAGGCACTGATGTCTTCTACTCGGTCTACGATGCAGCCAACAGCCGCTGGAGTAACCGTTTGCAGCTCACGGCCGACCTGCCCGTGGAAAGCGGCATGGCGGCTGTCTTCGATGGCGCAGGGGTCTTGCACGTTGCCTATGCTAAGTCGGAGGTGACGCTGGCAGAGCGGACAGTGGAGATCACAGCCGGGCAGACGATCACCATTCCGGGTGTGCCCGAGCTTGGCGCGACCAGTCTCTATGTCGTGAGCAACGCACTGCGCCACGACTTGGCTGCCGCCGCCATGGTGGCTGCCGCAACCAACCCGCCGCCCGGCGCTCTCCTGCCGCTCACGGTGACGGTCGCTAATCTAGGTGACTTCACAGAAGCCGGCTTCTCCGTGACGCTCTACGATGGTGTGCCGGGAGTGGGGGCGCCCGTGATGACGCGCACGATCGCCAGCCTGGACGGCGGCATGACGGCGACCCAGGTGTTGACGTGGACGGCAAGCGGGGGAACATATTCTCTGTATACCCGGGTAGACTCGACCGGTGCCATCGCTGAGGTAGACGAGACAAACAACGTGCTCAGCGTGACGTTGGGCTTACCTGATCTGGTCGTCAACGGCGCACAGGTGCGCGGGTGGGCGGGGCAGACGATCACTCTGACGGCCGCAGTAGCCAATGCCGGGACAAGCGCTGCGCCCGCATCGCAAGTCGAAGTCAGGGCAGATGCGATCACCGGCACGCTGTTGGGCAACGTCGCCGTGCCGGCTCTGGCCGCCGGCGCCAGCCATGCGGTCACCTTCACATGGGCAGTGGCGGATCAGCCTGCTGCCGTGCGCGACGTCTACTTCATCGCAGACGGGGGCAACGCTGTGGGCGAGGCCAACGAGCAGAATAACGCCAGCCTGCCTGCTGTTGCCGGCGTCCTGCCTGATTTGGTTGTGGATAGTGGCAGTATTGCCTTTGACGCGTTGGCGTCGTTCTATGGCCCGCGCTTCGAGCTGCATTTCACGGTGCGTAATGTAGGGCTGCGCAGCGCGGCTGCCAGCGTGGTCAGTCTGTACCCGGCCAGCGGCGCGCCCGGCCACGCTCTGTGGAGCGCGCCTTTGCCGGCCCTGGCTATTGGGCAGCAAACGGAGGTGCGCCTGACATGGCAGCCTATCTGGGGCAGGGGGCCGTTTGTGCTGCTTGCCGATGCAGCCGAAGCAGTCGCAGAGGCGCGCGAAGACAACAATGCGGCTATCGTACCCCGGGGCCGCGGATCAGCCGTGGTCCTGCCGGTGATTATGAAGGTGTATTCCGCAGGACCATAGGAGGCATGGAAGGTTGGCCAGCTGCTTGCCAGAGATTGTGCCGTGTGTTACAATGGCTGCGGACGCATTGCTGCCTGGAGAGACAACCTGGTGAGAAGCGGACGTGATGTGCTAGATAGGGCGCCCTGGGCGCTGCCGTTACTGGCGCTTGTGGCTGCCGTTGTGATGCTCATCGTGCTCGGCACGATCGGCGGCAACTTGCCCCCGTTTGTCCCGACTCCTGTGCCGTTGCCAACCAGCGTTCAGCCCGCCGTCCAGGCGCTTGCCGCCGCGACTCCCCCGGCCATCAACTACTCCTTCTACGATTGGCGCAACACCGACTTCCAGAATCTCCACCCTGAAGCTGGCCCCATCGGCAGCCTGCACGTCTTACCCTGGAAAGCCATCCATATCAACGACAATCAATTTGATTGGCGCGCCATCGACGACTACCTCGCCGCCGCTCAGAACATGACCGTGACGCTGGACGACGGGACAATTATCACCAAGCCAGTGATCCTCGAGATCGTCGACAATGAAAGCGCAGTTCCCAGCGGCAATGTCCCTATCCCGTATCCCCCTTTGACGCCAGACAGTCCATACTCCTTCTTCCAGGATCAGACCCCCAGTTGGGTGCGCCAACGCATACGCAAGCCTATCGACCCCATCACCTGGGTCAAGTCACTTGATCCCTTGCAGATTGGGCAGCTTGATAATGACACGGGCAGTTACGTGGCTGTGGGGCGGCCCGGACAGAGCGCCTGTGGTTGGCCATATATCGTCTTCGCTCCCAAATACGACAATCAGTTCTGGCTCTATGCCTACAAGCAGATGGTCTATGCCCTGGGCGCGCGCTATGGCAATGACCCGCGCCTCAGCGCCATTATCTTCGGGCCAGGCATCGATACTGAGTATGGCCATGCGACCAAGGCCTGGTTTGACTGCGATCTCAAGACCCAGTTCTATCGCCAATCTGGCCTGGGCGAGAGCAAGTATCTGTCGACCGTGGTCCTGCCTGGCCCGCTCAACGACATCACCGATTGGTATCGTGACGCCTTTCGGACGAAGCCCATCTATCTCCAGTTTACCTCCGAAGGCAAGACAAGAATCGACATGATGGTTGCCGACAATCATCAGCCGCCGGTAGGGTTGAAGCAGGCGACCCTGGTCGAAGACAATCTCAACCAGTGGCAGAATGACGACGGCGGCACGATTCAACTGATGATGCGCTATTCCATGACGCATTCCATCGCCTGGGAAAATGCCCGCACCTACACGGGGCCGTATCCACGGGGCCTGCAGGTGCAGTATTTCACGCTATTGGCCGGGCTGACGTCCTTCCCGACCTTCTTTGACTTCGTTGGCGGCTGGGCAGTGGGCATGCCGGCGGTGGAAACGGGCATGTTTGACTTTCAGCGCAAGTATCTGGGCCGCACGCTGACGACGACGGATGAGATCTGGATTGCCATGCGCGAGACTGACTTCTGGCCGCCCTCGGGGGGCCAACTCAAGTTTGCGGGCTGGCGCGGCGATTTCACGTATGGCCTCTATCGCCTTGCTGGTATTGCGAACAGCCAGGCGCGTATCATCACCACGACCGGATTGCTTCAGCCTCCCTATAGTCTGACGTACCCGATTACGACAAGCCTCTATAGTTTGATCGCTCGCCGCACTGACATGGCCTCGGGCAACCCATACATGAGCTTCAACGCTGATCAGCGCTGGCAGTATTGGGGCAGGACGCCAGTGACGGTGGCAAGCGATGGCGTGTGGTATGACGTGACGCTTAAGTACGTTGACAAAGGCAACGATCCGATCGCGGTTGAGTACATGGACGTCAACGGCGCCATGCGCGCGCGCACCATCCGCAAACGTGACAGCGGGCAATGGGTGACGACCACGATCACGCTGCGCGATGCCTACTTGCACGGCCAGATGCCCGGTGGCGCCGATCTTCGGGTCAGCGCCGTGCCCGACAGTGGCGGCCTGGACGAGATCATTCATATGGTCATGATCAAGGCGCACGCCGGAACGTCGCCGACGCCAACGCCAGGCAGTGTCCCGCCCACGCGCACGCCCGTTCCTCCGTATGAGCAGCGCGTCATTGCCGGCGGGCCATCGTACATCGACAGCAAGGGGATGACCTGGGCGCCTGACCAGCCCTATGCCAAGGGAAGCTGGGGCTATGTTGGCGGCAACACCTACACGGCCCCCCTCGATGTCAAGGGGATCGATGATCCGGGCCTCTATCGGACGGAGAGGTGGTGGCCGGATCGTGGCAGCTATCGCTTCGATGTGCCGAACGGACCCTATCAGGTGGATCTGTACTTCATCGAGACGCTGCGCAACGGCAAGGGAGCGCGCTTCTTCGACGTGCTCTTGCAGGGCATCCCTGTTGTGCAGAACCTGGATATTTTCTCTGTGGTTGGCTTTTACCAACCGCTGGACCTGCACTACCGCACGGTCGTCACCGACGGCCAGCTCAGAATCGACTTCATCACTCTGAAAGAGTCGGCGAAAGTTAACGCCATGCGTGTCACCTACGTCTCGCCTCACCTGGAGCGGACGCCGGCGCCGACTCCCATCATGACGCGTCCTGTGCCGACAGCGACGCCACAGGCGACCCCGACGGCAACGCCCACAGCCTTGCCGCGCTCGACGCCGCAACCCGGGTCGACGCCGACGCTGACGGTCGAGCAGGCTATCTCTCAGCTCGAGGAGCGCTACCGGGCGATCGATGAGGCAGTGCGTCAGATTCTGCTGCTTCTGCCGCAGTAGCGGAGTGCCGACACAGTTGCCAGAAACAGGAATGGGGATGCACACATGTGTGCATCCCCATTCCTGTTATGGGCCGGCAGGTCGCGGCCCCGTGCTCCTACGTACCTGGCGCCAGGTGCAATTCGTGCCACTGGCGCTCGCTGATCGTCGACGGCGCGTCGGTCATCAAGTCAACCGCGCTCTGTGACTTGGGGAAAGCCATGACCTGACGGATGTTGTCCTCGCCGGCCAGCAGCATGACAACCCGGTCGATGCCAGGCGCGATGCCGCCATGCGGAGGAGCGCCGTACTCGAACGCCTCGAGCAGGTGGCCAAACTGTTGGCGGGCTTCGTCCATGTCCAGCCCCAGTGTCTTGAACATGAGTTCCTGCACATCGCGGCGGTGGATGCGGATACTGCCGCCGCCGGCTTCGTAGCCGTTGCAAACAATGTCGTAGGCCTTGGCGCGTACTCTGCCGGGATCGGTGGTCATCAACGGCAGGTCTTCATCGATGGGAGCAGTGAAGGGGTGGTGCTTGGCCTGCCAGCGGCTTTCCTCGGCGCTCCATTCCAGCAGCGGGAAATCGAGCACCCAGCAGAACGACAGCACGTTGGGATCGGTCAGCCCCAGGCGACTCCCCATCTCGTTGCGCAGCCGGCCCAACGCATCGGCGACAACGTGTGGCTGGTCGGCGACGATGAGAAGCAGATCGCCAGGCTCGGCGTCAAGACGCTGGGCAATGGATAGAAGCTGTTCAGGCGTGAAGAACTTGGCGATTGATGATTTGAGCGTTGTGGCGCGCACTGTTTCGCCTTCGACGGCGATGGTTGCCATGCCCTTGGCGCCCATGCCGCGTGCGACCTCGACAAGCTCGTCGATCTGCTTGCGGGTGTAGTTGGCGCAATGGGGGGCGCGTATGCCCTTGATTTGTCCGCCTGCGGCGGCAGCGTTGGCGAAAACCTGGAACGCGCTGTGCGCCGCCAGATCGGTCAGATCTGTCAGGGGCAAGCCAAAGCGCAGGTCAGGTTTGTCAACGCCATAGCGTGAGATGGCTTCGTCGTAGCTCAAGCGCGGGAACGGCTTGTGCTGGATGCGCTTGCTGGTCAGCGATTCAACCATACCGATGAACATGGCTTCGATCAACTGCAAAATGTCCTCGCGCTCAACGAAGGACATCTCCAGGTCAAGTTGGGTGAACTCAGGCTGACGGTCGGCGCGCTGGTCTTCATCGCGGAAGCAGCGGGCAATCTGGAAGTATCGTTCCATGCCCGCCACCATGAGCAGTTGCTTCAACTGTTGAGGCGACTGGGGCAGGGCATAGAACTTGCCGGGATAGAGCCGGCTGGGCACAACGTAGTCGCGCGCTCCTTCTGGCGTGCTCTTGATCAGGATGGGCGTCTCGATCTCTATAAAATCGTGCTTGTCAAGATAGTCGCGGATGTATTTGACGACACGATGGCGCAGGATAATGTTATCGCGCATGCGCTCGCGGCGCAAGTCGAGATAGCGATACTTCAGGCGCAGAGCTTCGTCGATGTCGGCATCTTCGTTGATGTAGAATGGCGTCGTGCGTGCCGCGTTCAAGACCGTCATGGCGCTGGCGCGCACTTCAATGTCGCCTGTGGGCATGTGGGGGTTCGACAGGCCGGCAGGGCGCACCGAGACGGCGCCGCGCACCTGGATGACATACTCCGTACGCACATTGTAGGCCGCGCTGTGGGCATCGGCAGATGTCTTTGGATCAAAGACGATCTGTATCAGCCCACTGCGGTCGCGCAGGTCAATGAAGATCACATCACCGTGATCACGCCGGCGGTGAACCCACCCCGCAAGTGTTACCTCCTGCCCCGCATGGGCAGGACGAATCTCTCCACAGTTGTGTGTCTTTAGCATTGTTGCTCCATTCTCATATGAATCAATGAATCGCAAGTCAACGTGCTATTTTGGCTTCGGAATGATGAGCTTTTGACCGATGCTGAGCATATTGGGGTCGGTGATCCCATTTGCCTTCATGATCGCGTCAACCGAAACGCCGTATTGTTGCGCCAGGTAGCTCAGCGTATCTCCCTGGGCAATGACATGTATCCGCTGCGGCGGCTGTGTCGGCGGTACCGGCGTCACCGTCGGCGTGGGCGTACGCGGCGGAGGCGGGGGCGGGGCCGGCAGCGCAGCCGGCGTCGTCTGCTCTAGCGTTGCCCGCTTGCCCACGCCGCTGCGCAGGCTCTCGCCGGCAGCGACAGATACGACCTCTCCGTCACTCTGGCTATAGACAAGACCTCGTTCAGCCATGACGTAGGCGTCGCCCGTATCGCTGATATCGACGCGAAACTGGGCTTTTTGCACGGTGAGCGTCAGCGCGTCTCCCTCGAGGCGGAAGAGGGGATTGTTTGTGCTGACCTGGATGCGGCCGGCCTGATGGCCAAGGATGAGCGTGCCATCTTCGAGGTGGGCGTCTTTGACCGTGACCACGGCAGCCGGTTCGAGATCAATGACGGTCCCATCGCTAAACGTCAGGCGCACGTTGTCAATGGCGCGCACCGTGTCGCCAACGTACAGGTTGTCCTTCGCAACAGTCTGCCAGTCGGCGCGCAGGATGCCGGCCTGGCCATTGAGCGTGCCAACGGCCTGCGCCGGGTGCGTGCCGGGTTGTGCCGTCTGCCAGTGGTAGAGGGCGAGGAACGGCAGCAGCAACACAATCGCCGCAAGCAGCGACCGCCAGGGTGATACCCTCATGCCTCCTCCAACATCGGTTGCAGAACAGTGATCATGGCAGTCATGCGCGCAATGACCTCGGCCAGCAGGTGCTCATTGGGAGGCGTCAATAGTAGAGTCTGGTGTACGCGCCCCCATGTTTTCGTCCATTGTTCAATCTCAACCTGCGGGCCAAGCTGGCTAATGACGTCGAGTGCACAGTTGCCGAAGTGGCGCAGCAGGCGGTCGTTTGTTTCCTTGTTGTCCTCAAAGTGCAGGCCGATCTCGACAAAACCCGTGCTGCGCAGCGCAAGCTCGTAGTGCACGCGCATGTTGTCGCCGTAGAATAGCTTGACAAGGCCGCCCATGTAGCGTGTCTCAAAGCCCTGATAGGGCGCGGGCAGCGCCAGGCGCAAATCACTACTGAAACGCTTTAGAAACTCGTCGTGTCGCATATGCCGCCTGTGGTGATGACTTGTCTGCGCCGATGGCGTCTTGTCCGTCCAACGTTACGCCTGGCTCTTTCTGGCTCGCTTCTTCTGCGGCCGCGTCTTCCTGGCCGGGGGAGCGTCCTCCGCAGCAAGGGGCGCTTGTGCAATGGCCGCGACCGGCAACGCCGGAGGCGGCGCGGCGAATGCTCGCGCAATGAGCAAGCCGACGATACCAAGAGCAACCGTAACGATGGCGCTATAGACCATACCAGCCTGGTTCAGAAGAACGAGTGTGGTTGATGCCAGCGCGTGCAGCCCCATCGCTGCGGGCAGATAGATGAGCTTGCCCGTGAGAAAGGCGCGCATGACGAGTGTCGCCAGTCCGATGGCAAGACCGATCATGCACACCTGCTGCAGACCACCCATAATGGCATCGGGCCACGGTTGGTTCCAGAATGCTGTGGTCAACCGGTCAAGGCTGGCCTGCTCTTCTGGAGTTACGTTTTCGCTGGCAGGGACGCCGCTCCTTAGTGATTGCATGGTCATGTACCAGATGAGCGCCATGACACCGGACAGCGCCGATTCCGCTCCGCCGTGACCAACGCCGAGCATGAGACCCTGGGCCCACGAACGAACGTCACGCAGCCAGAGGCGCAAGACAGCAAAGCGAGCCAGCTCTTCGAAAACGCCGATGCTCACACCGTAGACAATGGCTGTGACGAGCGGTTGCCAGGCAGATGGGACGGACGGCAGCCCGAGCATGCCGATAGCCTGTGACAGAACGAGCAGCGCCGCCTGGGCCACAGCATAGCTGAGGACCCCGCCCAGAAAGATGCGCAGATGATCGGTCCCATCTGTTCCATAGCGCCTGACAAGCAGCCAGCCGGCGAGGACGGGCACGCCGATCATGAGCACGATCTGGATTGGAATCGCAATTTCAATCATGTCAGGCTGCTACTTTGTCAATAATGTCGAACTTGAGTCGCCCGACTTCTCTGGTGGCGACGTCAAGCGATACGCGATGCTCGCCTGCTGTGAGCGTGACGCCCGTGACGATGAGAGTGATGACGACGTTGAGGTCGAAAGCCAGCGGATGAGCAGTGCTGGCGCCGGCGGCGGCAATCCGCTCAGCGCCGCGCACGACGACGACATCCTTCTGCGGGTAGACCGTGCCATCTATGGTCACAGCTCCCACCCCGGTGATGGTTCCCGGAGCGAGCGTGTTCTTTATTTGCAGTTGGCAGCCCTCGCTGGTATTGGCCAGGCTACCGTAGATATACAG
>CAYOEZ010000134.1:9371-13138 GCA_964402955.1 uncultured Ktedonobacterales bacterium
ATGTCTTAAGGCGAAGCGCTTGTGGCAGCATATGGAACGTCACAGGCGCGCGGCCCAGCGACTCACCATCTGCCTGAAGCCACATCTCTTGCTGGCTTACGACACTGACTTCACGCGCTCGCGCCACTTTGACCTTTGGATGTGTCACGTGTGTACCTTTGTAAACGCGGGGCATGGTCTGCAATAACTCGATCTTGCCCACATCCCCGATCGTAACCACATCGAAGAGGCCGTCATCGAGGACCGCGTCAGGCGCAATCCACATCCCCCCGCCGAAAAACGCCCCGTTGGCGACGACGATGCTGTTCATGCGTCCGGGCAAGGTGCTGTTGTCGTCCATTGTCACATCCACGTCTTTGTTGACGTAGGTGACAAGGGTCAGAACAAGGTTTGTCATGTAGGGTATCGTGCCGCCCAGCATCTTTGTACCCTCGTTGGTGCGGCTCGTTACTTCACCATCGAAACCCAGGCCCGCAACGTTGACGAAGTAGCGCTGTTCCTCGCCGTTGCGACCGACGTAGGTCATGGCGCCGGCGTCAATGACACGCGTTCCTTCGCCAAGAAGATGGTCGCACGCCTCACGCCACGTGCGGGGGACGCCAAGTGTGCGAGCGAAATCGGCGCCTGTACCCACGGGCACGACGGCAATGGTGACGCCCTTCTGCAACGCCGCGTCCATGCTGAGCAGCCCGTTGGCAACTTCGTGCAGCGTTCCGTCGCCGCCGACGCTGAGGATCATGGTGTAGCCGGCGCTGACCGCATCCCTTGTCAAGCTAATGGCATGGCCGGGGGCCTTGGTTACGACGGAATCAAAGGTCAGACCAATCTCTGTCAGATATGACTGAATGGACGGCCATAATTTGGCAGCTCTTCCAGCTCCAGCAACAGGATTGACGATGGCAAGAATCTTACTTGCGCGTGCCATAATGTTTGCTCCACGTTGTAGGGTCGAGTTCTACCAGCGCACAGGAGGGGGAGTACGGGAGTGCTTTTTGGCCCTCCGTGGGTTCCCTTTTTTCTGTTTGTCTCTGGGCCGGTCATCGCTGTCTTTGTTACTGAACGCCGAGCGTGTCGGCCGGGGACGCGCCCGGTCTGCCGCCCCGCCCACGATGCCTCCCTGCGCCTGAACGGCCGTGCGTATCTCCCGGTCGTCGCTCAGCAACAATATCTGGCGACCTGAGGGTGCAGCGGCAGCCATGCGCATGATGACCGTATCCGCCGTTTCACCCTGGCGAGAGAAGACGACACGAATCTGTCCGTAGCGCTCGCTTGCCGGATAGGGTAGCGGGGCGGACGTACCGTCAAAAACGACAACGATCTCGTTCTTCTGCAGGCTAAATGTTGACTGCAAACGGCTGAGCAATGCTCCTCGTCCTGCTTCAAGGCTGCGCGCTTCGATGGCTTTTAGCGTGGGGTCGTTTCTGATCAAATTGTAGCCATCGACGAGCACAAGCCTCTTGATCATGAAAGAGCCGCCTTCTGCGCGGCGAAAAGCTGCTCGATGCCCTGCTGCGCCAGAGCCACCAGACGCGTCATCGACTCGAAAGAAAACGACTCGCGCTCGGCGGTGGCCTGAATCTCAACGAAGCGGCCCCCGGGCAGCATGACAGCGTTGAAGTCCACCCAGGCGCTGGAATCTTCCTCATAGGTCAAGTCGAGCATTTCCTCGCCGTTGACAATGCCGACGCTGACGGCAGCGAGCGCTGAACGGATGGGCGTGCGGGCAATCGTGCCCATCTGCAGCAGATGATTGGTCGCCAGGGTCAGCGCGACGAACGCTCCGGTGATTGACGCACAGCGCGTGCCGCCATCGGCCTGGATAACGTCGCAGTCGATGGTGATGGTGCGTTCGCCCAGGGCGGTCAAATCGACGACGGAGCGCAAGGAGCGGCCAATCAGGCGCTGTATTTCCTGTGTCCGTCCCTGCAAACGCCCGGCGACGGATTCGCGCTGCGTACGCGTCTGCGTGGAACGGGGCAGCAGCGAGTACTCTGCCGTCACCCAGCCCTTGCCACGGCCGGCGAGAAATGGCGGCGCCTTTTCCTCGACGCTGGCAGCGCAGAGCACACGCGTTTCGCCGGCCTCGATGAGGGCAGAGCCTTCAGCGTAGGCAAGGTAGTTCGGGATAATGCGCACCGGGCGGAGTGCGCTGTTGGCGCGCCCATCGAGTCGTGCCATAACCGGTTGCTCCTCGCATAGTGGCTTGTATTATAGCACAGGCCCGCGCCTGAGGCAATGTCGTTGCCTTCACTGGCGGATTGTGGTAGAATAGCCCCGTCAAGGAAGACCGGGAAACAGTGATGAAGATTTTGGTTGTTGATGATGACCAACCCAGCGTGAAGATGATTTCCTACCTCCTCAAGGAGGAAGGGCATTCTGTCGCGTCAGCCAAAGACGGCCAGGACGCGCTGGAGCAGGCCGAGGCTGACCAGCCCGACTTGATCATCATGGATGTGATGATGCCGCGCATGGATGGATTCGAGGCCACGCGCCGCATCCGCCAGATCATGGACGTCCCGATTATCATCCTCTCGGCCAAGGATGAAACGAGTGACAAAGTGGCCGGCCTGCAATTGGGCGCAGATGACTACCTCTCCAAACCATTTGAGCCGGCAGAGTTGCTTGCGCGCGTGCACGCTGTGCTGCGCCGCACCGAGACGTTTCTGGCAGACGATGTCGAGACGCGTGTCAGTGTCAGCGGTTTCCACCTTGACCCGGTTGAACACAATGTGATCTTGCCCGCGGGAACGACTGTTGCTCTCACCACGATTGAGTTTAAGCTGATGCACTGCCTGATGCGCAACGCCGGACGTGTGGTGACGGCGAGCTATCTGCTCAATGCGGCCTGGGGATACGAGTACGAGGGCGAGAGTAACCAGATTGCCGTCTATGTGCGCCGTCTGCGCAACAAGATCGAGAAAGCCCCCAACACTCCCCGCTATATTGTGACTGTGCGCCGCCTGGGGTATAGATTCACCAAAGAGTGATCCGCGTTCCCGTTATCCAACGGCCAGGTCATAGAGATACTCGATGTTGGCGCGTTGCATTTCGGGGCGGTCGTCTGCCCACTGGGGCAGCCTGCCCTGGACAACCTCTTCCTTACTCTTCCCCTGCCCGACCATCCGTTGCACGATGCCCCAGAGATCTCCCAAATAGTTGCGGAAGCGTGTGACGTCGGCGGTCGTCGCCGGTTCGCCATGCCCCGGAATGACTGCTATCGGGCCCATGGCCTCGATCTGGCGCAGCGCCTTGATCCAACGCGCGATGTCGTCGGCCCCGCGCAGGAATGGTGTGCGCCCCATGAAGAGCAGATCGCCGGCAAAGACGACGCCTTCGTCGGGCACATGTACGATGGACATGCATGGCGTGTGGCCGCCGCGATGACGCACGACAACCTTCGGGCGACCAAAATCGAGCGTCAGACGGTCAATGAAGCCGATTTGCGGGCAGACCAGGCGGAGGTCATCGCGCATCCAGGCATCGTTGGGGTGTGCGGCAACGTGGCTGGCAACCTCGTTGGGCGCGAACTCCGCGGCAAAGCGGGCGGTCAATGACGCAGCCAACGATTCATGTCCGGCGATCGGCGCAGAGAACGCCTGGTTGCCGAACGTGTGGTCGAAGTGAAAGTGGGTGTTGATCACGAATGCGGCCGGCGCGCCGGCCAGCTCTGCTGTGCGGGCGGCCAGTTCCTGCCCGGCGGCGGGGGTGTTGAGCGTATCGACAACAATGGCGCCGCCGCTTGCGAGAATGACGGCGGCGTTGGATGT
>CAYOEZ010000135.1:0-5025 GCA_964402955.1 uncultured Ktedonobacterales bacterium
CCACGCAAATGCCGTTGAACGCGTGTCACGCTATGCAACTTGAAAACGCCCTGCCCGGCCGCCGGGTCGCCTTGACATCTATCCCGCTTCCATGTAAAATCCCCTACTGTGGTTACGGATGACTGTGAGGTTGCGCAATGTCTGATGTGGCGATCGTAGGCGCCGGGCTGATGGGAACAGCCATGGCCTGGCCCTTAACCGACAACGGCCACCATGTGCGCCTGGTTGGCACACATCTGGATGGTGAGATCATTTCCTCCTGTCTCGACAAACGCTATCATCCACGCTTACGGCGACGGCTGCCCGACAACGTGCAGCCGTATTATGTTGAGCAGATTGTCGAAGCGCTCCACGGTGTGAATGTCATCGTCAGCGGCGTCAATTCGCTGGGTGTGCACTGGATGGGGCAGACGCTTGCTCCCTTGCTCAAGCCCGGCATGACGGTCATCGCCGTTACCAAGGGGCTTGAAGCAACGCCCGACGGCGACCTGCGCATCCTTCCCGATGTCCTGGCTGGCGAGCTGCCTGACCCCCTGCGCCAATCCGTGACCATTGCTGCGATCGGCGGGCCATGCATCGCCGGTGAGTTGGCAGGGCGGCGGCAGACGTGCGTCTACTTCGCCTCGCGCAATGCAGCAGCGCTGCCCATGCTCCGTGACCTGTTCCGCACGCCCTACTACCATATCTTCCTCTCGACTGACATCGTTGGCGTCGAAGTGTGTGTGGCGCTCAAGAACGCCTATACGCTGGCTGTGGGGCTGGCAGGCGGCATGCTGGAGCGAGCAGGCGGTCCCGACGAAGCAGGCGCAGCCATGCACAACCCGGCGGCTGCCCTCTTTGGCGTCAGCGCGCGCGAGATGACACGCATTGTTGCGCTGCTGGGCGGCAATCCCGATAAGGTTGCGTCGCTGCCCGGCGTCGGCGATGAGTTTGTGACCTGCGCCGGCGGGCGCACGGTGCGGCTGGGGCGGCTGCTTGGCACAGGTTTGACCTACAACCAGGCCCGCGCCGAAATGGCGGGCGAGACGCTCGAGAGCGCATATGTGGTGGCGCAGATCGCCAGGGCCTTGCCGCTCTTGCAAGCGAAGGGGCAGATTGGCCGCCAGGAGCTGCCGCTGCTGCGCTTACTCTGTCGCGTGATTGCCGACAATGCGCCGGCGGATATCGACTTTGATACTCTCCTATCTGACGATATTGTGTAGGACGGGACGATGAGCAGTTGGGGTTCCGATGTCTCTCAAAGAGATCGGAACCCCAACTACTGACAGGGAGCATGTTTGTATGGGATCTTTGCTGCGCTTGCTGCACTACTTGAGTCCGTACCGGAAACAGGTAGCGCTGACGTACTTCTGCCTTGCTGCTAACATGGCGCTCAATCTCCTCATTCCTCAGGTTGTCAAAGGTGTGCTTGACATTGGCCTGGCCGACAAGGACTTGCAGTTTCTCATGCTGTCTGCGCTTGCCATTATCGGCATTGCTGCTGTCAATACCCTTTTCGCTTTTGGCTTGCAGTATTTGCGTGAGTGGGTGTCGCAGCGGGTCGCCTACGACGTGCGCAACCAACTCTACAATCATGTGCAGCGCTTGTCCTTCTCCTACCACGACACAGCGCAGACCGGTCAGTTCATGTCGCGGGCGACAAGCGACGTCGAAAACATTCGCGCCTACACTGGCCCCTGGCTGGTCGACCTGACACAATCGATCTTTCTTCTGATCAGCGTCACGATCATTACGATGCTGGTCGACTTGCGCCTCGCCACCCTGACGCTGATCCCAACGCTATTGACTTTTTTCATCACCGTACGCTTCGGGCGCATCATCAGGCCCGTCCATATGCGCATCCAGCAACATTTCTCACGCATGAGCACGACGTTGCAGGAAAATCTCTCCGGGGTGCGCGTCGTTAAGGCCTTTGCCCGCGAGCCCCACGAGAATGAGAAGTACAAGACGGACAACTGGAAGTTGCTTGAAGAAAACATGCGCTCGGTGATGATTGCCGCCGCCAACTTTCCGATGATGCGCTTTCTGACCGTTGTCAGCACGTTGCTCCTGCTGTGGTTTGGTGGGCAAGATGTCATCGCAGGCAGAATGAGCATTGGCACGATTGTTGCTTTCAACAGCTACCTGGTCATGATCAGTTGGCCGCTGCGCCGCCTGGGTTTTATCGTGAACGGCCTGGCGCGCGCCAGCGCATCAGGCGAGCGCATCTTTGAGATCATCGACGCCAAATCCTCGGTGGTCGAGAAGCCCAATGCCATCGATCTACCGCGTCTGCAAGGCCATGTGTGCTTCGAGCGCGTGACCTTCAGCTACGGCGGCAAGCCCGTGCTGCGCGATGTGGACATCGATGCCCAGCCCGGACAGGTGATCGCTCTGCTTGGTCTGACTGGTTCGGGCAAGACGACGGTTGTCAACCTGATTCCGCGCTTCTACGACATTTCGATGGGGCGCATTGCCGTGGACGGCTATGACATTCGCGATGTCACGCTAGCCTCGCTGCGACGGCAGATCGGCGTCGTCTTGCAGGAGAGTTTCCTGTTCTCGGCAAGCGTGCGGGACAACATCGCCTATGGCCGGCCCGACGCCAGCAGCGATGATGTGATCGCCGCGGCGCAGGCAGCCCACGCCGATGATTTCATCAGGGCCTTGCCCTATGGCTACGATACGCGAATCGGCGAGCGCGGCATCACCCTCAGCGGCGGGCAGAAGCAGCGTGTGGCCATCGCCCGTGCGCTGTTGATGAATCCGAGCATCTTGATTTTCGATGACTCCACCTCGAGTGTGGATACAGAGACCGAACACCTTATTCAGCAGGCATTGCAGCGCCTGATGGAAGGGCGGACCACGTTTGTGATTGCCCAGCGCCTGACCACTATCCTGCGCGCCGATCAGATTTTGGTCATGCAGGGCGGCGTGGTGGCGCAGCGCGGTACGCACCAGGAACTGCTGGACCAGGGCGGCCTATATCGCACCATCTATGACTTGCAACTCGCGGATCAGGATCGTGCTCGCCACGAACTGGCCGAGCCGCAACCCGGTCGCCTGAGCCCGGCATTCGGCCAATAGGAAAGCATCCGATCTGGCAATAGGATACAGAATGGTAAAGACAGCAGCGGTCCCGCCGCCCAACCCCATCATGGCAAAGCGCAGCGCTCCAGAAGACGAGGAAGAGATCCTGGGCAAGGCGTACGACCAGCGCATCATGTCGCGTCTGCTCGACTTCTTGCGCCCGTTTGCGCGGCAAATTGCGGTGGCGTTCGTCTTGATGTGCGTGGTGGCCGCCACCAACCTGGCCGGGCCCTACCTGCTTAGTCGCGCCATCGACGGCGGTCTGGGGGCAAAGAACCTTGACTACCTGAAGCTCATCGTCATTGCCTCCGCCATCGTGGGTTTGTTGCAATGGTTGGGTGAGTTTGGCCAGCAGTACGTCCTCAACTGGGTTGGCCAGCGCATCATCTATAACGTGCGCACGCAGATCTTCGAGCATCTGCAGCGCCTGCCGCTCAGCTTCTACGACCGGCGTGAGGTGGGGCGCATCATGTCGCGGCTCCTGAGCGACGTGGGAACGCTCAATGACCTGTTGACGTCGGGTTTCCTGGCTATTGCCGCTGACATTCTGACGCTGATTGGCATCATGGTCATCATGCTCAGCATGAACTGGCAGCTTTCTCTGCTGGCTTTCATTGTCATGCCGCTCATGCTATATCTGACGTCTAAATGGCGCGTCTATGCTCGCGAGAGTTATCGCCAGGTGCGTCTAGCCATCTCACGCGTCAATGCAATGCTCAATGAGAACATTTCGGGCGTGCGCGTTATCCAGAGCTTCGCCCGCGAGAATCTCAACCTGGAGCGCTTTGATGCGACGAACCGGCGCCACCTGGATGCAAACCTGAGCGCCGCCCGTCTGTCGGCCCTGTTCCTTCCCGGCGTCGAAGTGATCAATGCGCTCTCAACGGCGTCGGTGATCGCCTTCGGCGGTATGCTTGCGCTCAATGGCCATCTGACAGCGGGCGCGCTGGTTGCCTTCGTGCTCTACGTCGGTCGCTTCTTTGAGCCGATTCGTGACTTGTCGCAACGCTACAATACGATGCAAGCGGCGATGGCCGGCGGCGAGCGCATCTTTGAGTTGCTCGATACGCCAGTCACACTCAGCGATGCCGCAGATGCGGTCGAGATGCCTGCGATGCGCGGCGACGTGCACTTCGATAACGTTGGCTTCTCGTACATCGAGGGCGTGCCGATCCTGCACGACGTCGAGTTGCATGTGCAGCCGGGCGAGGTGATTGCGTTTGTGGGGGCGACGGGCGCAGGCAAGAGCACTGTGGTCAGCTTGCTCAGCCGTTTCTACGATGTGTCGAGCGGGCGCATCACGATCGACGGCTACGACGTGCGGCAGGTGACGATGGCCTCGTTGCGCCGGCAACTGGGTATTGTCTTGCAGGACTCGTTCCTGTTCTCGGATACGGTACGCGAGAACATCCGCTTTGGGCGGCTGGATGCGACGGACTACGAGGTGGAGCAGGCGGCGCGCATGGCCTGCGCCCACGACTTCATCAGCAGTATGCCGATGGGATACGACACGATCGTACAGGAGCGCGGTAGCCGCCTGAGCATGGGGCAGCGCCAGCTTATTGCCTTTGCGCGGGCGATTTTGGCAAACCCGCGTATCCTTATTCTGGATGAGGCAACGGCGAGCATAGACACGCAAACAGAAAAGTCGCTGCAGCAGGCGCTCGACCAACTGCTTAAGGGGCGCACCGCCTTCATCATTGCCCATCGCCTTTCGACGATCATCAATGCCGACAGAGTTGTGGTGCTCGAGAATGGGCGTATCATGGAGATGGGCACGCACGCTGAGCTGCTGGCGCAGGACGGACTTTATCGCCGCCTGTACACGATGGGCTTCAGAGAGGATTTGGGGTAGCTGGCAACGGATTCTGGACACGGATGGCTGGCAACGGATTCTGGACACGGATGGCTGGCAACGGATTTGGAACACGGATTACTCGGATGACACGGAGCTAG
>CAYOEZ010000135.1:5125-13130 GCA_964402955.1 uncultured Ktedonobacterales bacterium
CAACGGATGCAGGCGCGGACGGCGCGGGGCTGACAACGGATTCTGAACGCGGATGGCTGGCAACGGATTTGGAACACGGATTACTCGGATGACACGGAGCTAGCAACGGATGCAGGCGCGGACGGCGCGGGGCTGACAACGGATTCTGAACGCGGATGACACGGGTTGTGCTGTCAGACCACCGAAGTCTTCGGAGACCTCGGTGGTCTTTTTGCGCTTGCCATCTACTTCTTGCGCGGCGGCTTGGGCGGCAGCGAGCGTGCATAGGCGCAAGATTTCTCCAGCCAGGGCAGAATCTGGGCCGGAGAAGCCATCATCGCTTGCGGAATCACCACATACTCGCGCATGGGGCGGCCAGGCATGGGCTCGAACTGCGCCGCGCCGTCGAGCGCGAGGAATGCCGTGCGCTCTGCCTCCGGCAGGCGGATCATGATGTTGTCCTGGTGCACTCCGGCGAACAACTGGTTGTTGACGAAGACGCAGGGGAAACCGAACATCCTGCGGCGCTCCACGTCGGGCGGCAAAACGGCCACTAGCTCGGCAAAGAGTTTGACCAGGCTCTCCGGCGCTTTGCGCCACGTCGTTCCTTGCTTCTTGGTATCCATTGAGTTCTCCCCAAATTGCTTCTGTGCGTCTTCTTTCACTACTGCGCCCGCAGGTGTCTCCTCTGGAACAGCCAGACGCCCACCCCGAAGTAGAGAAGAGACAGCATAGTCAGCGCCGTCAGCTCGAAGAGCACGTCGTTCAGCCCCGCCCCCAACGTCATGACTTTGTTCAGGACGATGATGGCGTGGGTGGGGGGCAGAATATCGAAGATCGCCACACTGTGCCCTGCCAGATAGAACAGGGTCGTGCGCGGGATGGGGAAGACGGATCCTGAGAAGAACATGAGGATGGCGAGCGGGAAGTTGGCGATCAGAAACGCCTGGTTTACTGTCTTCGAGAAGCAGGCAACGATCAACCCTACGCCGACAACGGACAGACTGGTCAGGACAGCCGCCAGGATGGCAATCCACAGCGGTCCCTGGCTGCGAAAGCCGATCGCCAGCGCTGTGGCAAACGCCAGCAGCAGTGATGCAACCCCTACCAGAACTAGCGCTGCTCCTGTGCCCCCCAACAAATCAAAGGCGGTCATGCGCGTCAGTTGCAGGCGGCGCAGCGTGCCGGCTTCCACCTCTGCCGTCACGGTCATGGCGGCCTGGAAGACGAGCATGATCACGGCGAAGATCAGCAGCCCCGGCACGTAGGTCTCGAACTCTGTGCGCACAGCGGACGCGCCAAGCGCCTCCTCGGCCACTTGCACCGGGCTGGGCCAGCCCGTCGCCTTTTCCATCGCTGTGCTCAGGGCGCCACCCAGCATTGCCGCCACGGGGGAATAGTACGGATTTGTCAGGTCGCCGACGAGCGTCACCGTTGATGTTACCATCGGCCCCAGCAACGAGATCGTCAGCGAGCGCGAAAAGTCCGGGGGGATGATCAGCAGTGCGGCTGCATCGCGGTTGCGCAGGCGCTTCTCGGCCTGAGCACGGTCAGTCATCGTCTTGACGATCAGAAGCGGCTTGCCATCCTTGTATTTCACGTTCTTGATGGCAGCCACGACATCCTCGCCGGCGTTATGCGTTTCGCCGCTGCGTATCTGCGCGCCGGCATCGTTGTTGATCACCAGGACGTTGTACGTCGTTGATCCGCCGCCGAACATCATCCAGTAGAGCACAACCATACATGGCGCAAAGATGAGCGTCAAGCTCAGTGCCAGGAGGTCGCGCGCCTGTTCGCGCAGGCTCTTGCGGAACACACTCAGCAGTCTCATTCGCGCAACCTCCGCCCGGTCAGCTGGATGAAGACGTCTTCGAGTGTTGTCTCGCGTAAGCGCACCTCGCCGCAGCGTACGCCGGCCGCAGCCAGCGCTGCGACGATGGCCGGCATCAGGTTGACCGCGTCGCGGGCGCGGATGATGAGCGAACCCTGCATCATGTCAAGCGTCAGTTGCATACCCAGCGGCGCCAGGGCACGCTTCGCCGTCTCGCCGTCGGGTGAGCCTTCCTTAAGGCCGATCTCGAGCACGTCGCCCTTGCCAAAGGAATGCTTGAGCGCGTTGGGTGTGTCCAGAACCATCAACTCACCGTGATCGATGATGGCGACGCGGTCAGCGACGCGGTCGGCCTCGTCCATGTTGTGGGTTGTGAGGATGATCGTCTTCTTGCGCGCCAGTGTGCGGACAAAGTCGCGCACTTTGACTCGGCTCTGTGGGTCCAGCCCGGCCTCGGGCTCGTCGAGCACGAGTGTGTGGGCTTGTTGGTTGCGCTTCTCGGCCAGGTCAAGCTCATCGAGAAGAAGCGCTCCCCGCTTGCGCGCCTCGCTGCCCGCTATGCCATACATCTCGCCGATGAACTGCAATTGCTCGATGCAGGTCAGCCGCGGCCAGACGACGATCTCCTGCGGGCAGACGCCGACGCGCGTGGTCACGTCTGCGCCGCCGCTGGCGATAGGTTGGCCGTGGACGAAGACCTGGCCGGCATCGGGCTTGAGCAGGCCGCACATCATGCTGATTGCTGTGGTTTTTCCGGCGCCGTTTGGCCCCAGGAAGCCAAAGACCTCGCCCTCGAAGACATCCAGGGTGAGGTTGTTGACGGCAGTCAGCGCTCCATAGCGTTTGGTGAGGCCCTCCGTGCGCAGGACGACGTTGGGCATTGTTCGCTCCTTGTTGCAGGTGATGTGGAGTGCGACGACAGGAGTCGTCGCACTCCACGTCACGCGGGCGTCACCGTGAAATCGTCGAAGCGCACGCGGAATCCGTTGCCTTTGGGCGCGGCGAACATCATGCCGACGCTGATGCTTGGCTCTTCGCTCAGGTAGCCCTGGCGAATCATGTCGAAGTTTGCGCCGTCCGTGGAGAAGTAGACTTCGACCGAGCCACCGTACCGCACGACTTTCAGCCAGATTGACGGCGGGTTGGGCAGCGGGCGGATGGCCCAGTCGGACCAATCATGGGTGATGACGGAGCTTGCGTATTGCACGCCCTCGACAAACTCGACACCGCACTTGAGCCAGACGGCGTCGCTGATGCGCAGCATGATGCCGGCGTGGTCATAGAGGCCCTCGTACTGGCCGGAGACCTTGACCTGGGCAGCGAAGTCGCCTGTCACCTGCTCAAAGAGGAAGTGGCCGCTGTCGCGTTGGCCGCCGTCGTGGGTCTTGCGCCAGAAATCGGTCTGTGGGTCGGCTGTCACCACAATGGCGTCGCCTTCCGTTGTCCACTTGGCGGGTTCGTGTAGCCAGTGCATGGGGTGGCCTCCTTAGGCGCTTGCGCGCATCTGTTTCAACGCAGCATACATCTTCACGTACACTTCATTATACCACTGATCATACAGCTTTGCGCGCTCTGCGTCTGGCTCGAAGCGGCGAAAGTCACAGGCGACGGTGGCGGCGGCCTGCGCTTCGTCCATGAACATGCCGATGGCCAGCCCGGCCAGCAGCGCAGCGCCCACCGCGACGGCTTCCGACAGCGTTGCGCTGAGCACTGGCCGGTTGCAGACATCAGCCTTGACCTGCAGGACCAGCGGATCGCGGTTTGCTCCGCCGATCGCCAGCATGTGCCCCTCGGCCAGCGGGCCGACCCTGTCCATCTGCTCCATGTTGAGGCGCAGGTTATAGGCCAGCCCTTCGATCGCGGCGCGCATCATGTCACCGGCGCCGTGATTCAGGGTCAGCCCGATGAACGCCGCCCGCGCCTGCGCGTCGACAACGGGCGTGGTGCTGCCCCGGAAGTGGGGAATGCAGAAAGCGCCCCGTGCGCCCGGCCCCGACTGCTCGGCGGAGCGGAAGAGATCGCTGTAGTCGTTGGCCTTGCCTGTCAGGTTGGCGACCCATTGCAGCGCGCCGCCGGCGGTGTTCAGCCCACCCTGCACGATGTAGCGATTGCGCAGCACATGGCGGTAGCAGGAAAAGCCTGCTCGAAACACCTCGCCGCCGCCATGGAAGCTGTCTATCGGCATGACCATCGATTGAGCCGTGCCGGACGAATCGAGGAATCGCCCGCGCTGCACGGCCCCCACAGCCAACGCTCCGCACAAGTGGTCGTGCCCGCCGCTGGCAACGGGGGTACCAGATGCTAACCCCGTCTCCAACGCCGCCTGTTCGGTCACCGCGCCGACTATTGTTCCGCTCGGCAAAGGACGAGGCATCACGCCGGCGTCGATGCCACACAGCGCCAGCATCTGTGGCGACCAATCGCCTGCTGTCTGGTCGAAGAGCATGGTGCGTGAGGCCATCGTGTAGTCAGTGGCGGCCGCGCCAGTGAGCCGCCACAGGATGTAGTCTTCCATGCTCAGCCACAGGCGCAGTCGCTGCAAGACGTCGGGCAGATGCTCCTTGAACCAGAGTAGCTTGGTCGCTGCGAAAACGTGCCGCACTTGTTGGCCGGTGATGCGGTGAATCTCCTCCGGGCCAACCTCGCGGCGCAGGAACTCGGCCTGTGGCTCGCTGCGCGGGTCGTGCCAGGCGATAATCGGGTAGAGCGGCTCGCCGTTGGCGTCGAGCGGCACGCCGGCTTCGCCCATGCTGGCGGCGGCGACAGCGGCAATGCGCTGCCCTGCCGGCAGTTGAGCGGTCGCCTGGCGGATGCACAGGCTCACGCCCCGCCACAGCGCCAGTGGATCGTACTCCGTCCACTCCGGCCGCGGGTGCGTCTCGGGCGTCGGCGAGGATGCCTGCGCGACCACGCGCCCGCTTGCCGGGTCGTATACGACGGCCTTCAGGTTGCTCGTGCCAACATCGAGACCAAGTAGGAGCGCCATGTTATCTCAGCGTGCGCCGCCGCTCCCAAACCTCAGGATTGGCGAAGCACGAGACGTCGGGCTGTTCGTTGTGCAAGACGGCGAGGATGCCGCGGGCGACGGTGACAGCAATGCGCTGCATGCACTCGAGGCTCGATCCGGCGGAATGTGGCGTACAGATGGCATTGGGCATGGCGAAGAGCGGGTTGTCGGGGTGCGTCGGCTCTTTCTCGTACACGTCGAGACCCGCCCCGGCGATGGCGCCCGCGCCCAGAGCGGCGACGAGCGCCGCTTCGTCCACAACCGGACCGCGTGACGTATTGATGAGCTAGGCAGTCGGCTTCATCAGCGCCAACTGCTCGCTCCCGATCATGTGGTGCGTCTCCGTGGTGTAGGGGGTGTGCAAGGTAACCACATCGGCTGTTTGCAGCAGAGCGTTGAGCGTTGCGACTCGTCTGGCGCCGGCGCGGTAGACCTGGTCGTCCGTGATGTAGGGGTCGTAGGCGATGACGTTCATCCCCAGTCCCCGCCCACAAATCTGCGATACCCTCGAGCCGATGCGCCCGCAGCCGACCACGCCCACCGTCTTGCCGAAGAGGTCGACGGCGCCCAGCAGGTCGCGCGTGTGATATTTGTCTTCCTTCAGTGCGATATCGCAGCGCTTAAATGATTTGGCCAGCGCAAGCATCAGGCCAACCGCGTGCTCGGACACCGCGGTGATCATCGCCTGCGGTGTATAGAGGATGCAGACGCCGTTGTCTGTGGCCGCGGCGAGATCGACATTATCGAGGCCTACGCCGTGGCGCGCCAACACGACCAGATCGGGGGTGCGCTTGTAGAAGTCGTCATCGAACTGGACGGAGATGCCGGCGATCATGGCCTGGACGCCGGGCAGGGCGTTGATGAGATCATCGCGCGACGGGTTGAGTAGAGTGCGTACGTTGGTTGCGGCATCCAGCAGCGATGTGCCCATGGTGTGCGTGCGGCGGGTAACGAGGACGTTGTGTGTGTGCATGCTGTCTCCACTCATCTATGCCTTCTCTTCCTCGATCTCGATGCGGACGGTGATCTGGGCTGCCTTCTTGAGCATGCCGCCGACAGAGCAGTACTTCTCCTCAGACAACTTGACGGCTCTCTCGACCATGTCGCGTTGCAGGTTGTGCCCGCGCACGCGGTAGACAAGCTCAAACCCGGTGTAAACCTTAGGATGCTCCTCGGCTCGCTCGGACGACACGCTGATCTCGAAGTGGGTCACGTCCTGGCGCATCTTCTTGAGCAGGGATACGACATCCATGCCCGTGCATCCGCCAAGCGCAATCAGGACGAGCCGCATCGGGCTGACGCCCAGGCCCTGTCCGCCGGCTTCGACAGTCGCGTCCATATGGGCGACCTGTCCTGCTGACGTGCCCTCAAAGTGCAGACCCTCTTTCCAGACCACTGTTGCCTCGTACGCCATTGCTGTGCCTCCCTGTTTTTCTGGTGTGGCGCGCGATGGCAGCAGCAGCCGCCATGCGCCACACAACGAAAAAGAGAACCGGTGGCCTTGCTCCCGGCCCGGTTCTCTCTGATTGCTGTTTTGGGGTGGACGAAGGGACTTGAACCCTCAACATCTAGATCCACAGTCTAGTGCTCTAACCAAATTGAGCTACGTCCACCTTGCTCCTTGGGTACGTGACCACAGGTGCGCCAGCAGGCCCCCCCTCACACCCTCCGACGGGGTAGTCAACTACTCGTGATCACCACACCACACCTCTATCGTACCACAGCTGTGCCGCCATGTCAAGATCATTTCCAACCTCCCTGCCATCGAACCTGGACAGCAGCGTCGCCACGCTGTTGGAGACAGCGCTCAGCGGCAATCCGGACGACGTGCGCAGGTGACTGAAGGACCTGGTACCCGGCTATGGGCAGCCGCGTCCTGCCGAACAGAAGCCGGCCGCGCCAACCAGCGAGACAACATGAAACGGGGAGCCATGTGCAAGCCGCTGCTTGCCGCGCCTGGGCCGTCAAATGCTTCCCTTTTTGCTTGACACAAACACTCATACTCCGGCCGTGTTCTCGCCCGTCTTCCGGATACGCCCCGCAGAACAATATCATGCGGTCACGTTTTGGTCCAGGCTATCCAGGAAAGCAAGGAAGCGTTCCATATCGGCCCGGTAGACCTGTTCCAGAACGTGAGCCTTCTTGCGCACCAAAGCAAGGCGCTCGGTATCCAGGTGCATCCGGTAGGCACTGCGGAAGAGATGGCGGAAACGGCGCAACTCGTCGAGGCTATCATAAGAAGCAGGGCCGAGAACAGTAGGCCGGACATCCTCTATAGCCAACGTCATGCGGTGCAGTAACCCGGCATGCCAGCCAGAGCGCTCGGATAAATGGTTCTCAAAGACCTCGGCAATACGGTGGAAGATGCTCCCAAAGGCACAATAGAGGTTGTGCAGATAGGCCACGGAGATCAGATGATCTTCACTGGTGGCAGGATCAGGATAGCGATGTAGAGCAGTATAGATCTCAGCGACTCCCGCCATGCCGGCGGCGATGTCAGCCTTCAGCGTACGAATCTGGGCGTTCATAGATCAATTCTCCTGTCTGGCGCACGCGCTCGACAAAACGAAGGTCACGGTCCAATTCCACGACGTCCACCACCCAGCTCGCCATGGCCCGTTCTAGTTCCCGCCACAGGGCGAAGTACTCTTCTGCGTCAAGCCTACCTTCGACAGCAATGTCGATGTCCGAGTCATCGCGCATGGATCCAGGGCGAGTGACTGAACCAAAGAGATAGGCCCGACGTACGTCGTTGAAGGATGGCAGGACAGACAAAGCCGCCCGGCGCGCTAGCTGCGCGGCCCGCTGGCGAATGGCTTCGCGCTTCTGGTAAGATTGACTTTGTCGTTCGCGCAGATGCACCAGATAGGTTGTCGCGTCGACAACTGCCTTTGATGAGGGCACAGGGACCGACGCGTGCGCCCTCTCTGGCTCTGCCGGCCGCGCAGCTTCACCCGCGGCGCGGTCAGGCTGCCGCTTCTGAGCGCTCCTCTCTAAGACGGTCTTTGACATCGATACCTCTCTCCGTGCGCACACGAGTGGTGGTCGTTCCTCGACCGATGACAGGTCTAAATCCCTGTAACCATTATATCAGAGGAGCAGAACTCTGGCAACACTACCCCAAGGGAGTGTGACCGGTTTGGGCACATCGTTCCGGGTTGGCGAGGGCACTGTGACAATCTGTTCAT
>CAYOEZ010000136.1:0-13095 GCA_964402955.1 uncultured Ktedonobacterales bacterium
TCCACACCTTCTTGCGGTGGGCACATGACAACGCTCTCCAAGTACGGTAGTAGTACTAAGCCACGTCTGTGCAGGACTTGGGCTTAGAAGCGGACTTTAGTCCCGCGCTAGCCCCAACCCGTTATCTCGGGGGGCTACTATTTCGCTCATCGTCATTGGCCCGGCGCATGCGCTCAGGCCTCCGCTTGCCGCGGCCCGGCGGGCGCTTCCGCTCCCATCGCCCTGGCCGTGGCCGCCGTGCGCGTCGACACGCCCAGCTTGGCGTAGATCGCCTTGAGGTGGCGCTTCACTGTGTTGGTTGAGATGACCAGCGCCTGGCCGATCTCCCCGTTTGTTAGCCCCTTAGCTAAGAGCGCCAATACCTCACGCTCGCGTTTCGTCAGCCCGGCCAGTGCGTCGATGCCATCGCCGCTCTTGGCCAGGCCGTCTTGCACTGTCTGGCGGAAGGCGCGCCGGTCAAACGCCTGTTTTTCCACACAGGCCAGGATAGCGAACTCATCATAGGCGCGCTCGACATCGCCCGGCGCCGCCGTCCCGCTGACGACAATGGTTGGAATGGCCGCGGCATGTGTATTGGCGAGCACGCGATAGCCATCCGCATTGCTCCCGACGGCAGCCGAGCCTGCCAGCGAGAGATCGACAACCGCCAGGTCGAAGCGCTGCCGGCGCAGCAACCCGAGCGCCTCGCCATAGCTGGCGGCCGGCCGCACATGGTGGCCCAGGTCGGCCAACAGCTCGCTCAAGACGCTGCGCCAGCCGGCGTCGTCTTCGACCACCAGAATGCGATGCCCCCGCAGCGGTCCGTGCGCCGGCGGTTTGCCCGGGGGGGCGCTGGCGGCGAGTTCGTCCGCCTGCTCCGGCGCACGCGCGCCCTGTGGAGCGGCCGCCAACGCCTGTCGCACCAGATGACGAAACTCGGCGCGGCGAAACGTCTCTTTGCGCAGGCACGTGTAGGCGCCGTACTCTGTGAGCACACTCACCGCCAGTTCCACGGTCGCGAAACCTGTTAATAGAATGGCAGCACAGCCAGGATCGTAGCGACGGACGGTCTGTAAGATCAGCAGCCCGTCCTGATTGTGCGGGTCGCTTCCGACGAGCGACAGATCAACCACAGCCAGGCGATGCGGCGCGGCGCGCAAGCTGGCGACGGCGCTGTCGACGCTATCGGCCACATCCACAGCCAGCCCCATGTCAGAAAGGATCTCGGTCAGAATCTGCTGCCACGAGCTATCATCTTCGGCCACCAGGGCGCGCACATCGGAAGCGTTCATGCTCCCTCCTCAGCCCGCGGCAGATGCAGCGTGAAACACGCGCCCTGTGCGCCATCGCTCTCGATGGTCACCGATCCGCCCAGGCGGGTCATCCACGTTTTCACCCACCACAGCCCGAACCCCAGCTTGCCCGAGCGGCGGCCGGAGAAGCTGAGCTCGAAGATGCGCTCGTGCAAATCTGGCGGCACGCCGGGGCCGCTGTCGCGCACGGCCACCTCCACTGCCCTGGCGCTGGCCGAGCCGCGCATCTCGATCGTCCCGTTGCCGCCCATAGCGTCACTGGCATTCTCCAGAAGATTGGTAAAAACCAGCGTCAACCCCTGGTATCCGGCGAGGACTGCGGGTAGGCCGGCCAGGTCGACCAACTGCACATGCACGGTGGGTGGAACATGGACGCGGTTGAGCGCCTCGGCCACACACGCGGCCACACTGACCGGCCCCAATTGCGGAGTCTGCAAATGCGACAGGCTCTGGCGCACAGCAGCCATCGCTTCGCGGGCGCTGCGGCCAATCTCTTCCAGGTTCGCCGCCAGATAGGCGTCGGCGGCCACGGCGGCGCGGCTCTTGTCTTTAATCCCTTCCACACGCACCGGGATGGCGCCCATTTTGTTGTTGAGATGATGAACCAGGTTGGCCGTGATATCGCCAACGGCAGCAAAAGTCTCGGCGGCGACGCGTTGTTCCTGGGCGATGTGCAGCGCCGTTTGATCGGCGGTATGGCGCACGGCCAGCGCCGCGTAGTGGGCCAAGATGGTCAGCACCTTCTTGTCCCAGTCCGGGGCTCCAGCCTGCCCCGGTTCCGCTTCTGTGCCATAGACGCTAATGGCGCCCACCGGTTCGCCATCTGTGACAAGCAGCGGCATGATCAGCGCACGCCGCCAGCCCTGCGTGCGCGCCAGGTCCGGCCAACTGAAGCGGGGGTCGCTGCGCACGTCGTCGCTGACCACCGGCCCCCGGCTGAGAATCGCCTGGCCGGTCAGGCTGCCATGCAGTGGCAGGTTGTGACCACGCACATGGCCGCCCCGCGCTGCCGCCAGGATCAGCCGGTCGCCGTGCAGCGTCCAGATGGCACTGGCCCCCGCGTTCAGCAGTTGGCAGGCCACAGCGACCAGATGATTGAGCACGTCCGGCAGCGGCTGGGTCAGCAGGCGCTCGGCCATCTCCTGCAAGGCGTCGAGCAGGCGCACTTCCTGGATAGCGATGACAGCCTGTGTAGCCAGAGCCTGCAACAGGTGGCTATCGTCCTCATCAAAGGCGCCGATGGCAGGGCTTTCCAGATTGAGCACACCCTCCAGCCGTCCGCTGGCGCCGATCAGGGGCACGGCCAACTCGGAACGCATCTCCAATGAGTGATCCAGCGGGTAATAGATGCGCGCCCAGGGATTCTCGCGCACGTCGGTGATGCAGAAGGGCTGGCGCGACTTGGCCACCAGCCCCATGATGCTGGTACTGTTGATGGGCAGGGCTTCCACAGCCGGGCGACCCAGGTGCTCGCCGGCGATCGCCCGCATGAGTAGATTCTTGCCCGTCTCATCGACCAGGCGGAAAATGCCATATTTGGCTTCGGTCACTTCAAGCGCCATCTGCAAGATGGCCACCAGCGTCTCGTCCAGCCGTGTGCGCGACGAGATGAGCAAGCCCGCCCGGCGCAGGCGATGCAGCTCCTCCTCTTTGCGCGCGAGATCACGCTGCACGGCGCCGATCTGCACCGAATGAGAGATGACGAGCGCCGCCTGGTTGGCGAAGGCGTTGAGCAGGAGCAGCTCAAGCGGGCTGAAGCGATGGCCGCCGTCCACACACACACAGAGCACTCCGGCAGCCTCTTTGCCCCCGATCAATGGCAAACAGGCCACCACCTGCGCTGTCACGCCGCTTTCTGTGGGGATTGGCGCCAACCCGCTATCCTCGTAAGACAGCACGGGACGCTTGTGCTCAACTGCCTGCAAGCCCAGATGCAAGAGGCGATCCGGGGCACAGGCAGCGTCAGAACCGGCCTGGTCGCCTGCAATGGCGGGCGCAAGCGTCCTCTGCGCGCGATCGTAGGTATAGAGCGCAGCCCTCGCTCCCGGCGCAACCTGGCTGGCCCCTTCAATGATCCGGCGCAGCGTGGTTGTGACATCGAAGGCGCTGCCCCAGACCT
This sequence comes from uncultured Ktedonobacterales bacterium, assembly GCA_964402955.1. GTDB lineage: Bacteria > Chloroflexota > DTOL01 > DTOL01 > DAOUCN01 > CAYOEZ01. Next base: position 3,412 of record CAYOEZ010000136.1, read on the forward strand.
GGTTGAGGCTGGAGCTGACATCGTTCAGACACGCCACAATGCTGACGAGCTTGGTCTCAAGATCGGTCGTTTCCACCGGCGTCTCCACAGTCTCTACCTCGAACGTCCTAACCTAACTAGTTTACCACATTATACTCATGCCGGTGCTGCGACACAAGTAGCGGCACAATGTCGCGGAAATCCGGTTGTAACTGGGCCAGGCGAACCGTGTCACCGCTGAGACGCAGAGAGCGCAGAGTCCGACACAAGTAACTCAGCGTTCTCTGCGCCTCTGCGGTAGATCTGACAGCCCGATGCCGCCACACGGCGCGTTATGACTGGATCTCACATTGTCGACATTGCCAACCCCGCCTGCTTACGCTATAATTGCTCGTACACATGGCTATCGAGTCTGTTGAGGAACGCCTCCGTCTGCTGCTCGTTGGCGAGCTTTCCGATCGTGATGCGCAGGGGCTTCTGGAACCTGTTGGCTTCACGGACTGGAAAGCTGCGGCTGCGCGTTTGCGCGCTCTGCTGGCGCCGTTGGCTGCCACGGCCGCGCCGGTGCAGATCGTCGCGCACCTCCTGGCCGCCTTTGGCAGCTCGGCCAGCCCCGACCGTGCCCTGGTGAACCTGCAACGCTGGGCCGAAAGCCTGCCCTGCGCCGACGACTTCTACCATTTCGCCGTCGACCGGCGCGCCCTTGATCTGCTGGTCACATTGTTTGCCGGCAGCCAGTTCCTGACCGGCATCCTGTTGCGCACCCCCGCCTACTCCTCACTCGTGACGGATAGAGCCAGCCTCAGCCAGCAGAAGAGCCTGGCCGATTTTTGCGCTGAGGCTGAGCGCTGCGTGGCGTCCGACCTGCCGGGCGACGAGACAGCCACGGACATGGCGCCTGTCCTGGAACTCTTGCGCTTCCAACAGCGCGAGCAGTTGCGCATCGGCCTGGGCGATCTGGGCGGCCTGCTCAACCTCTCCTCCGTCACTTCCCAGGTGTCCTATCTCGCCGAAAGCATCGTGCGCGCCTGTCTCGCCAGAGCAGCCAGACGCCTGCACATAAGTCTCGACGGCTTTGCAGTGCTGGCGATGGGCAAGCTGGGCGGGGGCGAGCTTAACTATAGCTCCGATATCGACCTCATCTTCCTGGGCGGAGCGCAGAGCATCCATTATCAGCGTCTGGGGCAGATGCTCATCAATACGCTGACCGCCACAACCGGCTTGGGCTTTCTCTACCGTGTGGACATGCGTCTGCGTCCCTGGGGCACGGTGGGGCCGCTTATCTGCACAACGCGCGGCTACCTGGCCTACTTGCAGAAAGCAGCGCGCCTCTGGGAGAAGCAGGCGCTGCTGCGGGCGCGTGTCATCGCCGGCAGCGACGCGCTGGGCGATGACTTTCTGGCGAGCGCCGCGCCCTACCTGTTTGCTGCCGCCCCGGAAACGATCCGCAGCGACGTCCATGCCATGAAACAGCGCACCGAGGCCTGGCTACGCCAGAGCGGGCACGATTGGGGCGAGGTCAAACTTGGCGAAGGTTCCATCCGCGATGTGGAGTTCGTCGTGCAATACCTGCAGATGGCGCACGGGGCTGAACATCCCGAACTGCGCAGCGGCCACACTCTGGAAGCCCTGCGCTGCCTGGCCGAAGGTGGATTCCTGCCCCAGGATGACTATCGCGTCCTGACCGATGGCTACATCTTCCTGCGCACGCTCGAGCACTATCTGCAGATCCTCGATTACCAGCAGACCCATACCCTGCCCACAAACCCGGCTGAACGACGCTACCTTGCCCACCGCCTGGGCTTCACCGGATCCGCCAACTCGGCTATGCTGATCACGCGCTACATGCAGCACAGCGCCGCCGTGCGCGCTGTCTACTCTCGCCATCTCGCCCCACTATCCGGCCCGGAGCGGTTGGCGGCGCCAGCTTCTCACCTGCTCGATGACGAAACAGGAGATCGACTGATGGCTCCATCCGCAACGAACCCCTCACAGCCTGCGCCCGACACACTGGAGAGCAGCGTGCAGCGCCATCTGGCGCGCATGTCGCCGTCGTACGTCTCCTCGTTCAGCGCCGATGAGATCCGCCGCCACGTCAACCTGGCAGCCTCGCTCAGCAATGACAACCCGGCCGAGGTGTGCGCCGATGCACTGGAGCACCGCCGCTGGAAGGTGACGATCGTTGCCTTCGACTACCTGGGCGAGCTATCGATCATCTGCGGGCTACTCTTCGCCTACGGGTTTTCGATTGTGGAGGGGCAGGTCCATACCTACGAGCCACAGACGACCTCGGCTCAGCCCGCAGCCGCCGGCCAGCCGCCCGACCCACGGCGCAAGATCGTCGATGTGTTCATTGTGCGCCTGGCGTTTCCGGACCGCGCCGGCGATCTGCAGACCATCTGGTCGCGCTATGCCGCCGACCTGGCAGCCCTGCTGCGCCTGCTGCAAGCCCGCCGCCAACGCGATGCCCAGGGTGAGCTGGCAAAGCGCGTCGCCGTCGCCCTGCCACAGACAGCCAGCGCCGTGCCCGTCTTGCATCCGATCGACATTCAGATCGACAACCGGATGTCAGAACAGTACACCGTGCTCATCATTGATACGCCAGACACGGTGGGCTTTCTCTACGAGTTCGCCAATGCTCTGGCGCTCAACAATATCCATATCGCACAGGTCGCTGTCTCATCGAGCCACAATCGCGTGCACGATATTCTGTACGTGACCGATGCCCAGGGACGCAAGCTTACCGGCCAGAATCGGGAGCGTGAGCTGAGAGCGGCAACCGTTCTCGTCAAACATTTTACTCACCTGCTGCCCCACTCGCCCAACCCGGAGACGGCGCTCGAGCACTTTCACGAGTACCTGGGCGAGCTCTTCCGCCGCCCGTCCTGGCCCGACGAGCTGGCGTCGCTTGAACAACCGGCAGTCCTGGCGGCGCTGGCGCGGCTGTTGGGGGTGAGCGATTTCCTCTGGGACGACTTCCTGCGCATGCAATATGGCAACCTTTTTCCGGTTGTGCAGAATGTCGGCGCGCTGGCGCAGGTCAAGAACAAGGCGCAACTCCTCGCTGAGATCGAGAGCGCACTCGACGGTAGCCAGGACGCCAGCGCGCGCTTCGACATTCTGAACGCTTTCAAAGACCGCGAGATGTTCCGCATCGACATGCGCCATATCATGGGCCATATTACGGACTTCTCCCAGTTCTCAGCCGAGCTGACCGATCTGGTGGAGGCGGTTGTCTTGCAGGTCAGCCAGACGTGTGCGCAAGAGCTGTCACGGCAGTTCGGCGAGCCGCGCAGCGATCTCGGCGCGCCCATCCCATTCAGCGTCTGTGTGCTCGGCAAGTGCGGCGGCTACGAGCTGGGCTATGCATCAGACATCGAGTTGATGTTTATCTATAGCGGCAGCGGCAACAGCAGCGGCCCGCGCGTCATCAGCGCCAGCGAGTACTTCGAGAAACTGGTCGTCGAGTTCATGCGGGCCATTCGGGCGCGCCATGAAGGCATCTTCGAGATCGATCTGGACTTTCGCCCCTATGGCAAATCCGGCAGCCTGTCCGTCTCGCTCGATTCCTTCCGGCGCTACTTCGTTCCTGGTGGTCCAGCCTGGGCCTATGAGCGGCAGGCGCTGCTCAAGCTGCGCGCCATCGCCGGCGACCCGGCGCTGGGCGCGCAGGTCGAGTCGCTGCGCGACTCCTACGTCTACAGCGGCGCGCCGTTTGATGTGCCGGCCATGCAAGCAATGCGCGAGCGACAGCTCCGTCATCTGGTCACTCCCGGCGCCTTCAACGCCAAATACAGTCGCGGCGGGCTGGTCGATGTAGAATACGTCGTCCAGGGTTTGCAGATCATGCATGGGCGCGCCCATCCCGAGCTGCGCCTGACCAACACGCGCGCGGCCATTGCAGCCCTGGTCGCTAGCGGGATCCTGCCGGCGGAGAGCGGCGCCCTGCTCAAGGACGCTCATCTCTTCCTGCAAAGCCTGATCAACGCGCTGCGCATCGTGCGCGGCAATAGCAGAGACCTCACCATCCCACCGCAGAACAGCGAAGAGTTTGCCTTCCTCGCCCGCCGTTTGGGCTACATCAACGAACCGGCGCGCCTGCAGGCCGATCTGCTGCGCCATAGCACGTGGCTGCAGCGCTTCAGTAGCAACCTGCTACAGCAGATGACAGCGCAAGAACAAGTATAGTACCCATTCGGGTACTATACAGAGGGGGCCTGCGCCGCTATAGTAGATGCGGTTGTGAGCCGTAAACCGCATCAGGCTGTGCGAGCACACGCGCGTACATTGGCCTCGCTGCACAGCGCAAAAGGAGTGTTCAAACGATGGCTAAGACAGTAGCCGATGTCCTGAAAATGGCTGAAAAAGCCGAGATGATTGACTTTCGTTTCACCGACCTGCCCGGCCTGTGGCAGCACTTCAGCATCCCGGCCCATCACCTGAAAGCCGAGTTGTTTGAGGATGGTATCGGGTTCGATGGCTCGTCGATTCGCGGATTCAAGGAAATCCACGAGTCGGACATGTTGTTGATGCTGGACGCCACTTCCGCCTTCGTCGATACAATGCTACAGGTGCCAACCGTTGCGATCATTTGCGATATCTTTGATCCGGTCACCCGCCAGCCCTATTCTCGCGACCCACGTTTTATTGCCAAGCGCGCCGAGGCCTATCTCCAGCAAACAGGGCTGGGCACCACCAGCTTTTGGGGGCCGGAAGCCGAGTTCTTCATGTTCAACGATGTGCGCTACAGCAGCGGCACCAATGAAGCATACTACCATATTGACAGCGTTGAGGGCTGGTGGAACAGCGGCAAAGACTTGGGGCCCAACTTTGGCGGTCAGATTGGTCCCAAGCGCGGCTACTTCCCAACTCCTCCCACCGATACACAGCAAGATGTGCGCAGCAAGATCGTCATGGCCCTGGAAGCAGCCGGCGTGCCGATCGAGGTTCACCACCATGAGGTGGCGACGGCCGGCCAATCAGAGATCGACATGCACTTCGGCACGCTGACCCGCATGGCCGATAGCGTGATGATGTACAAGTACTTCGTGAAGAACGTGGCGCGGCAGAATGGCCTGACGGCAACCTTTATGCCCAAGCCGCTCTTTGGCGACAACGGCAGCGGCATGCACGTCCACCAGAGTATCTGGAAGGGCGACACCAACCTCTTCTTCGACGACGCAGGATACGCTCAGATTTCCGACATGGCCAAATACTATATCGGCGGCCTGCTCAAGCATGCGCCGGCTCTGCTGGCCCTGGCCGCGCCGGGCACCAACTCGTATCGCCGGCTCGTTCCCGGCTACGAGGCGCCGGTCAACCTGGCCTATTCGCAGCGCAATCGTTCAGCGGTCTGCCGCATCCCGGTCTATTCCAAGAGCCCCAGCGCCAAACGCATCGAGTTCCGCGCTCCCGACCCGACCTGCAACCCGTACCTGTGCATGGCTGCTCTGCTGATGGCCGGGCTGGACGGCGTGCAGAACCGCATTGACCCGGGTGAGCCGATGGACAAAGATCTCTATAGCCTGCCGCCCGAGGAAGCCAAGCTGATCAAGCAAGTGCCCGGTTCGCTATCTGAGGTCCTGGATGCCCTCGAGGCCGACCACGACTTTCTGCTCAAGGGTGACGTGTTCACCATGGATATGCTGGAAACCTACATCGCCTACAAGCGCGAGACCGAGGTCGACCCCGTGCGCATGCGGCCGCATCCGTACGAGTTCACCCTGTACTTCGACGCCTAAAACCCGGCGATCCTGAGACTGATTCTGAGCGTGGAGCGTTTGCTCCACGCTCTTTTCTATAGATGGGCGGCGCTGCGCAGGTTGCTCTGTCTGCGTGAGAGTGGTATAATCGCGCCAGCCCACCGACATGCTGAATACCTGGAGGATCGTCAATGCCTGCATCTTCACAGGAGAACGCGCAACCCACGGCCGAACCACGCAGCAGCGGCAAACCCCTCTTTTCGCAACACTGGCTGCAGCACCGGCTGCCCGCTCAACCCGAATCGCAGCTGGACTGGCAGCCTGTCTTCGCCAAGGTGTGCGCTCTCTGGCAGCACGCCCGGCAATTTGGCGACACCTGGAGCGAATCGCAAACAGAAGATGAGTTCGTCAAGCCTGTGTTTGGGACGCTCGGCTGGATCTGCACCGTGCAGACGAAGTCGCGATACCACGGAAGTGTCAGCCGGCCCGACTACTCCCTCTTTGCTGACCAGGCCACGAAGCTCGCCGCCCAACCATCCCTCGGTGACAACAATGCCTTCTACAGCCGCGTGCTGGCGATTGGCGAAGCCAAGAGGTGGGGGCGCCCGCTAAGCGAAACCACAAGGGGCGACGAGGGTGAGCGCAAGCCCGGAAACCCGAACCACCAGATGGTCTCGTACCTGGACAATACAAGCGTCCCCTGGGGCATTCTGACCATCGGGAGCGTCTGGCGGCTCTACAGCCGCGAGGTCAACAGCCCACAAAATGAGTTCCACCAGGTTGATCTGGCCGAGGTATTCGACAAGCTGCCACCCGACAGCCTGCCCACCGTCGAGCAAATCACCGCCTTCAAGCTATGGTGGATCTTCTTCCGCTGCGACTCATTCATCCCCGGAACCGACGGGAAGTGCTTCGTTCAGCACGTCTACGAAGGCTCGGCGGCTTACGCCAAAGAGGTTAGCGACAAGCTCACGGACATCGTCTTCACCCAGGCTATTCCCGCCATCGCCGGGGGCTTTGTTGCCTACCGCGCTCAGCAGAAAGGCGTGCAACAGGAGACCGAGGCCAATCTGCTCCAGATCTACCAGGCCAGCCTGAGCCTACTCTACAAGCTGCTGTTTGTGCTCTACGCTGAGGCGCGCAACCTGCTGCCCGTTGCCAACCCCAGCTACCGCGAGCAAAGCCTGACGACACTTGCTGCATGGGCGGCGCAGGCCTATGACCAGAAGCGGAAACTCAGTTCTTCTACTATGGCCACGCCCAAGTATAACGCACTCCTCAACCTATTCCGCCGTATCGATGGTGGCGATCGAGACCTCGGTATTCCTCATTACAACGGCGGGCTCTTCAGCCCCCAGAATGAACACAACCAATTCCTCGAAAAGCATAAGTTGAGTGATCAAGCCATTGCTGACACTGTGGACGCTCTGGCGCGCGAGACGACCGCGTCGGGTATCCGCCAGAATGTTGACTATGCTTACATCAGCGTGCGTAATCTGGGCGCGATACATGAGGGGCTGCTCGAGAACAAACTACGCGTCATCGCCGCCGCCAACGGCAAGGTGGAACTGGTCAACGATAGGGGCGAGCGCAAGGCCAGTGGCTCCTACTACACCCCCGACTACGTCGTCGATTACATTATCCAACACACGCTCAGCCCCATACTGGACGAACGCGCCGCACAATTTGCCGCTGCTATGGACAGGATCGCGCCCATCGAGCGCAAGCGCGAAGACGGGCGCACAAGCACCGATAACGCCAACACTCTGACCGAGCAACTCAAGCCTCTATGGGACGAGGCGCGCCAGGCATTCCTGGGCATCAAGGTCTGCGACCCGGCGATGGGCTCAGGCCACTTCCTGGTCAATGCCGTCGACATCCTCACCAAAGGCATCATAAGTCGCGTTCAGGCCTATTACGATACGCACCCGGAGGTGAAATGGGAGTGGAACCCCATTCAGCGGCTGATCGAACAGGTGCGCCGCCAGATTGTGGCCGAGATGGAGAGCCAGCGCGTTATCATTAACCCGGCGCAACTCGACGATACGGCGCTCTTGACCCGCCTCGTGATGAAGCGCTGCATCTATGGCGTTGACATCAACCCGATGGCTGTTGAGCTGGCCAAGGTCAGCCTGTGGCTGCACACCTTCACCGTCGGCGCGCCGCTCTCCTTCCTCGACCACCATCTGCGCTGGGGCAACTCGCTGATTGGCGCAGATGTGCGCACGGTGCAGCAGGCGCTAGCGGCTACGGAGCACTCGACCAAGGTGAGTGAGCAGACCCGTGCCCACGCGAAGATGCGGGGCGAAGAAGCGCGGCAACTGGTGTCAACACCACAGTTTAGCCTGTTTGCCGGCCCATTTGCCGGTCTCCTGCCCATCACCAAGACTATGCTCGATGTGGCTGCCCGCGCCGACGCGACGTTGGCTGACGTGCAGGCCAGCGCTGCCGGCTTTGCCAGCTTTGAGTAGGCCCTGACCCCCTACGAGCAAGTGCTCAATCTCTGGGTCAGCCAATACTTCGGCAACCGCAATGCCCGCGACTTCCTTGTTCTCTACGGCGATGATGTGCTGCCCGCGCTCAAGGGTGACAAGCAGGTGGGCGCTGACTACCAAGCAGCCATTGCCCAAGCCAACGCTCTATCGCAGCAACGCCGCATCTTTCACTGGGATCTGGAGTTCCCTGAGGTGTTCGTTGACCTGCACAAGCGTGATTGGGCGCAGAACCCTGGGTTTGACGCGGTGATCGGGAATCCACCGTATGTACGCGTGCGAACGCTGAAGGAGTCTGGAGATCCCAGCGCGGAGTACTGGGAAGGGAGCGCCACCTTCGTAAGTGCGGTGCATGTTTGGGACGTGTACATGCTCTTTGCGGAACAGGCTCAGCGGTTGGCTCGTCGGGGGGGGCAATGCTCCTTTATTGTGCCCATCCAGACGCTGCATCAACCCAACTCGCAGGCTCTACGCGACCTTCTGGTTCAGAGATGCGTGGTGCGCGAAGTCGTGGACTTGGGGAATGTTCAGGTCTTTGATGAAGCAGTCGTCAAGACCTGTATCTTGGTGGATAGCCCGGATGCGACCTCAGCGAAGGATACAGTGAACATCCGGGTTCCTATGACACCAGATTTGGAATCCAGTCCCGTTTTTTCAGTGCCCTACACTTTGTTGCTACAAGCACCATCCCACAGCTTCCAGCCAGATCTTCTCCTCGCGTATGGACTAATTGTTCTGCTTATGACGAAGTGAGACAAACAGGCCATGAATTTAAGTGAGGGTCTCGCCCTTCTCGAACCTCTCCAAAAGGAGTATACTGATGACCAGGGAGGAGCAGGATGGCAGAGACCAATACACGCCGCCAATGGACAGCGGAAGAGAAGCTCAAGATCATCCAGGAGGCCCGACAAGCCGATCAGAACGTGAGCGATGTCTGCCGCCGGTACGGCATCGCCGTCGGTCAGTTCTACCAGTGGGAGAAGCACGCGACCCAGGGTGCTCTCGTCGCTCTGCGCCAGGCCAAGCGCGGGCCGAAGCCAACATCGCCCGATGTTGCTCTGCAGGCCGAAGTACAACGGCTACGCACCGTCGTCACCGAACTCAGCGCCGAGAATCTGCACCTAAAAAAGGGGATCTTGCTGTAGCAGCTCAGCGTCGCTACAGCGCCGACGAGAAGTCGGAGATCCTCGCTGTCGTTCGCCAGGCAGAAGAGGTGACCAGCCGTCCGCTGCGCGGCGGTCTTCAGACGTTTGGCCTGCCACCCGCGACGTACTATCGCTGGACAGAGCGCCAGACAGCGGGGACATTGACCGATCAGATCATCGTCCCAGCGCGGCATGTGCTTGCGCCGACGCCAGCCGAGGTTGCGGCAATCTGTCAGTTCGCCCGTGTGCACCCAGAGATGGGTTACAAGCGGCTGGCCTGGCAGATGGTGGACGAGGATGTTGCCTATCTGAAGCAGCATCAGGTGTACGGCATTCTCAGGACCAACAATCTGCTCGCTCGACAGG
>CAYOEZ010000137.1:0-13056 GCA_964402955.1 uncultured Ktedonobacterales bacterium
GGGCTGATCCCGTTCTGTATCAGTCGCAACGCTCCATTCCAGGCAGCTATAAGTTCGATACCCAGCCTGGCATCTACGCGGTTGAGCTACGCTTTGCGGAGATTTATGACAAGTGCTCCTCGTGTCGCAATTTCAACGTCAAGATCGCCGGCGTGCAACTGCTCACCAATTTCGACCCCATGAAGTACGTCGGCCGGCTACGGCCGCTCAATACCACCTTCCTGGTCAGGCTTACGGGTACTCAGTTGGTCGTCGAGTTCACGGGCACAGCGCCGATCATCAACGCTATTCGCGTCACAAGCCAGAACGGCCAGCCGCCGCGTAACGAGGTGCGTATCAACACGGGGGGGTTCGACTACACCGATAGCGCTGGCAAGGTGTGGGTCTCAGACCAGGCGTACGCTCAAGGCCTGCAAGGCTACGTGGGCGGGCAGAGCTATGCCGTCACGCGCGCGATCACCGGCACAGCCGACCAGCCGCTCTATCAGAACAATCGCTACAGCATGAGCGGCTACACGTTCGATCTCGCCAATGGCCTATACCGTGTTGACATGCTCTTTGCTGAGCTCTACGACCAGGTGCGGGCGCCGGGCGGGCGCGTCTTCGACATCTGGATGCAGGGCACGAAGGTCATGGCGAACACCGACGTCGTCTTGCTCGCCGGTGGACAGTACCGTGCGGTTACTCAGACCTTCACGACCAATGTCATCAGTTCTACGCTTGTGATCACCTTCACCAAGAAAGCATCGTCTCCCAATCCTGCCATCATCAACGCCATTGCCATTCGTACCCTAGACCTGGATGCGCCTGGTCCGTGGGCCAATTTCGGACCCACCGGCTGGCAGACGACCACCCGTAGCCCCGCGGCGCACATCGAGATTCAGGATGCCATGTCCGGGCTGAATGTGTCCTCGGCTCAGTATGCCTACTCTACAAACGGCGGCGTCAGCTATTCTGGCTGGCTGCCGGCATCGTTGAGCGGGACAAATGGCTCCACGAGTACCCAGACACTCTCCGTCGGTGCGGTGCCGTTCAACCAGGACTCGGCAACACAGAACATGGTGAAGTTCCGCGTCAGTGATGTCAGCGGCAATCAGAGTGAGAGTATTCCTTACCTGATGCGGATTGATACGACGCCGCCCTCCTCCGCCGTGACCTCGCCGGCGCAGGGGGGCATGGTCACCGGTTCGTCGTTCACGATTCAGGGCACGGCCAACGACCCCGTCTCGGGTGTGCAGCTTGTTGAGGTTTCCACAGACGACGGCGGGCACTGGAGTACCGCGACGGGGACGACCAGTTGGAGCTATAACTGGAGCATCCCTGGCGATGGTGTCTACTCTATCCGCTCGCGAGCGCGCGACGTGGTTGGCCTGGTCGAGACGCCCGCTCCTGCTGTCATGGTGACCGTGGACAGCATTGCACCCGTGACGTTCATCCGCACTCCGCTCAGCGGACAGGTCATCAGCGCCACAACTTTTCTGATCACCGGCACGGCGTACGATGCGACCGCTGGCGTCAAGCGCGTTGAGCTTTCTATCGACGGCGGGACAAGCTGGATCACAACCACAGGCACGACGGCTTGGTCGTACAACTGGGCGCCGGCGGGGCAAGGGAACTACTCGATTAGAGCGCGCGCTGTCGACCGTGCGGGCAATGTCGATAGCCCGGGCACGGCTGTCATGGTTGCCGTTGACCGTGTTGCCCCATCCTCGAGCATCACTGACCCTGCGCCCGACCGCGCTGTGCGCGGCTCGTCATACACGATCAGCGGGACGGCGTCCGATGGCGCCAGCGGCTCGGGCCTCGATCTGCTGGAAGTCAACATCGACGGCGGGGTATGGAACGCGGCGTCGGGCCTTGCCACGTGGTTATATCTGTGGGATCCGCTGCCGCCAGACGGACCTCATAGCGTGCAAAGCCGGGCGCGTGACCGCGCCGGCAACGTGCAAACGCTGCCGTTCAGCACGACCATCATCGTCGACAATACCCCGCCCGCTTCTGATGCGCTTCTGATTGGGACGGCCGGTGACAACGGATGGTATAACTCCATCGTGACCGTGCAGATCGTGGCGTCGGATGCGACGTCGGCGGTGCGGGCGATCTACAGCAAACTCGACGCCGGCGCCTGGATCACCTACAGCGCGCCGCTTCTGGTCGGCGATGGCAGTCATACCGTGTCGTTCTATGCCATGGACCAGGCAGGTAATACTGATTCTATCCATAGCCGGTCGATTCTCGTGGACACCGTAGCGCCCACCACGACGCATACCCTGTCGGCGACGCTGGGCAGCGATGGGTGGTATCGTAGCCCGGTCGTTGTCACGCTATCTCCTGTCGATGCGACATCTGGCGTGCGGAACACATTGTATTCACTCGACGGCGGGCCATGGGTAGTCTACACCTCGCCGCTCGCTATTGCGACGCAAGGCCCACATGGTCTGCTCTACCGCTCGGTCGATGTGGCGGGCAACACGGAGACCGTGCGCGGCCTCTCGCTGCAAACCGATACTGTTGCGCCAACAGCGACGATCACATCCCCCTCAGCCGGTCAGGTCGTCAGGGCAACGTCCTTGACCATCCAGGGAACGGCGACGGACGGTAACAATAGTTCAGGTGTGATCAACGTTGAGATCAGCATCAACGGTAGTGTGTGGATTCCCGTCCTGGGCACGACGTCATGGACGTACCCCTGGACGCCGCCCGGTCCCGGCATCCATAACATGCGCGTGCGCGCCACTGACCGTGCTGGCAATGTCCAGAGCAGTGATTCCGGCATCTACATTACGGTCGATAACGCGGCCCCCACATCGAGTATCCTGTCTCCCTACAACGGGCAGATCGTGCCTGGCCCAACGCTGCTGATCACGGGCACGTCATCCGACATCTTCTCGACCGTGACAAAGGTGGAGGTCTCGACCAATGGCGGATCAAGCTGGGCGCAGGCGACCCTGAGTGGCGGCGGCGCATGGCTGTACAACTGGGTCATCCCCAGTGACGGCATCTACAGTCTTCGTTCGCGTGCGACCGATCAGGCCGGCAACGTTGAGACACCGCTGGCCAGCGTGAGCGTGCACGTCGATAGCATTGCGCCTGTCTCTCTGATCAGCAGCCCGATGGACGGGACGTACCTGCGCGGCGCGTCCTACATGATTACCGGCACAGCCAACGACATCGGCTCAGGCGTGCGGCGGGTTGAGGTCAGCATCGACAGTGGCCCCTGGAGACTGGCAGATGGCGCCGATTTCTGGTCCTATGGTTGGTCGCCCCTGGCCGACGACGGCCCTCACGCGATTCGCAGCCGGGCGACTGACAGCGCCGGCAATATCGAGATCCCGGGCGCGGGCGTATCTGTCATCGTTGACAACGGCAAGCCCGTGTCGTCCATCACTCTGCCGATCAACGGGCAGGTCATAACCAGCCCCGTGCTCTTCATCTCTGGCACATCGTTCGATGCCGTCGCCGGAGTGAAGCGGGTGGACGTCAGCTTCCAGCGCAATCGGGATGGCTTCTACTGGAACGGCGCAGACTGGACCGCTGCTGAAACGTGGTTAGCGACGGATGGCTCGGTCGCCGAGTGGAACTACTTGTGGACTGCCTTGCCCAAGGTCATGATGATCAACATCCGCTCGCGTGCAACCGACAACATGGGCAATATGGAGACCCCGGGGGCAGGCGTCACCATCAACATCCAGCGGGGCTTCAGGGTCGTGATGCCCATCATCATTAACGACTTTGACCAGTAGGTAGGGCTGTCATTCTGAGGAGCGATGTGTGCGACGAAGAATCTCAGCATGCGCCATCCGAGATGCTTCGGTCGCAGAGCGCGCTCCCTCCCTGGCCTGCCAAAGCGCCAGGGCAGGCAGCATGACAGCACGCGAATGTGGCTTTGTCAAATTAATGATAAAGCGGCTTGTGCGAGATGCGACATCTCGCACAAGCCGCTATTGTTATGGATGGCGGGCTATGGCACAGACCGCACCCGGATGGCGCTGATCTTGGTTGGTCCGACGATGGCGACGAAGCCGATGTTCAACTGGTCATCGCTCACGGTCACCGTGAACGTGCGGTCATACGCTGTATTTTGCCCGACCTGCGCATACAGGTCAAGCCTGTCGATCACGGTTGTTCCCTCCAGCGTGACGCTGAAGATGCGCTGCAGTGATTTCCAGGCGTAGATCTCGGCGAACTTGAGTGTGACCTCGTACGTTCCCGCCGGCGTATCGAAGCGATACTCGCTCAGGTCGAAGCGCTCCGACTGGTAGAGGACGGGGTCCGTTGTACCCGCGATTGGGTCTGTACCCACCCATGCGGTGCCGCCCACAAACCCCCAACCGCCGGGCGTCCAGACGCGGTCGGCCTGCCAGACAACGCCGTTTGCCGCAACATACTGCGCGCCGCCGCTGTTGACGGCTATGTCATAGGGTGGGATCGGCGTTGCCGTGGCGGTGGCTGTGGCGGTGGCCGTTGCCGTCGCCGTTGGCGTGTTCGTGAATGTCGGCGTCGGCGTCATGGTTGCTGTGTTGCTGGGGGTAGGCGTCGGCGTCAGTGTCGGCGTTTCTGTCGCGGTCGCTGTGGCTGTTGGCGTCGGCGGAGGAACCTGGGCAACCACCAACGCGTTGACTTTGGCGGCATTGGTAACTGAGACAAAGTCAATGTTGAGCTGTCCGTCATTCACATCGACCATGATGGTCAGATCGACGGCGGCGTAGCGCGCGCCGGCCAGACGGATAACGTCAACTTTGGGGAAGACCGTCTTGTTCTCGATCTTGATGTCGAAGACACGCCCGTTGACGCTGGAGACGTATAGCTCCGCCAGCTTGAACGTGACCTGGTAACGGCCATTGGGCACGTCGAAGCGGTAGCCGTTGAGGTTGAAGCGCTCATCCTGGTAGAGCGCTTGGTCGGCTGTGCCGGCGATAGCGCGCGTGACAGCATAGGACTGCCCGCCAACATATCCCCAACTTCCGGGTTTGTATGGCTGGTCGGCCTGCCAGAGCTGCCCGCTGCCATCGCTATACTGCCCGCCGCCCGCGTTGACGCGCCAGGCGACTGTGTCGGGCGAGATACTCGTCGGCGTGGGCGTCGCCGTGACGGCGGCCGAGGCTGTTGGCGATGCGGTTGGCGTTGTCGTTGCAGCCGGAGTGGTCGTCCCGGTCGCCGTGGCCATGGCGCCGCTGGGCGTTGCGGTCGGGGTGACAACTGATAGCGCCACAACCTCCAGAGCGTTGACTTTGGCCGCGTTGATGGCGACGACGAAGTCGATATTGAGCTGGCCGTCGTTGACATCGACCGTTGTGGTGAGATCGACGGCGGCGTAGCGCGCGCCGGCCAGACGCACAACGTCCACATTGGGGAAGACGGTCTGATTCTCCAGCTTGATGCTGAAGATGCGCCCGTTCATGCTTGAGACATACAACTCGGCCAGCTTGAACGTGATCTGGTAACGGCCATTGGGCACGTCGAAGCGGTAGCCGTTGAGGTTGAAGCGCTCATCCTGGTAGAGCGCTTGGTCGGCTGTGCCGGCGATAGCGCGCGTGACAGCATAGGACTGCCCACCCAGGTAGCCCCAACTGCCGGGCTTGTACGCCTGGTCGGCCTGCCAGATGCGCCCGCCGGCATCGCTGTACTGCCCGCCGCCTGAGTTGACGCGCACCAGGTAGACCGGCGACGGCGTTGCTGTTGCAGTCGGCGTCGGGGTCAGCGTTATGGTTGGCGTCGCTGTTGGCGTCGCTGTCCATGTGGCTGTACTCGTCGGCGTGAATGTTGCGGTCTGCGTCGCCGTTGTCGTTGGCGTTAACGTAGGCGCCGCCGTTTGTGTCACGGTTGCCGTTGCAGTTCTGGTGGCGGTTCTTGTCGGTGTATTGGTTGGCGCTGCTGTCGCTGTCTGCGTGGCTGTTGACGTCTGTGTTGGCGTGCGCGTGGCCGCACAGTGGCTGGTTTGGGTGAATGTGTCGACGAGCGTGCCATCGATGGCTTGGAATTCGTAGGTCATGCTGTCGCGAGTGGCCGTGACAAACATGGCGCCGAAGTTGTTGTTGTAGCGCACCTGGCTGCCGGCCACGGGTGTGCCGAAGTTGTAGCGGCTTGAGCCGCCCAGGCCGTTGACGAAGTAAGGAATGCCATCGACAGTGATGCGCTCATAGGTGTGTTCGTGGCCTGCCAGCACGGCATCGGCGCCCCAGGCGGCGAAGGGCCATTGCATATACGGCGACGAGCCGTGGAAGGCGCCCGACGAGAACGGCGCGATGTGGAAAACGACGATGTTGAAGCAGGATGTGGAGGCGGCCAACCCGTTGCGCAACCACGTGCCCTGAACAGACGTTGGCGTTAGTCCGTCTGGCTCGGCGATACTATTGATAATGAACAAGTGCACAGAACCGAAGACGATATCGTAATAGCGCTCGTTGCCGGGCAGAGTAAAGTAATCAAGGTACGGAGCCAGCCCGCCTGTGCGGTCGTGGTTACCGATCGACGGGAAGAAGCGGTTGACTGTGCCGCCCGGCCCATAGCTGCCCCGATAGGGGTAGATGTACTGGCGGTAGTACTGCCCGATGTTGGCGTCGATGGTTGAGGCTGCGCCATCGGGGTAGTTGTTGTCGCCCGTGGTCGTGACGAAGTCGGGGTTCCAACTCTTCACCATGTTGGCGACGGCTTCCTCGTACTTTGACGCCAGGCCATAATCGCCGATCACGGCAAAGCGGACGGCAGACGGTGTACTGGTGGGCGTGCCGGTTGCGGTCCGTGTGGGTGTGGGCGTCCAGGTTGGCGTGCGCGTCGGCAGCGTGCCTGTTGCGGTTGCCACAGGCGTCGCGGCGACGCCACTGACGTGGATGGCGCTGATCTTGGGCAAGCTGGCGATCGGCGTGAACTCTATCGTGACCTGGCCGTCGGTGATCGGCCCTGTAAAGACCAGGTCATAGGCGGCATTGCGCCCGACGATACTGACCAGATCAAGGCGACTGACGACGGTCTGGCCCTCGATCTTGACGTCGAAGACGCGGCTGCCCGCGCCAGTGCTGGCGTAGATCTCGGCGAATTTCAACTCTATGCGGTAGATGCCATTGGGAACGTCGAAGCGATAGGCGCTCATGCCGTAGCGCTCACTCTGGTACAGCTTATCCTCGGTGGTGTTGGCAATGGCGCTGGCGGTTAAGTATGTGCCCATGCCGCTGCCTGTGACGTAGCCCCATCCTCCAGGTGTGTAGGCGCGGTCAGCCTGCCACGGACGCCCCGTCTGGTCGATATATAGGCCGTCGCCGGCGTTAACTGCTGTATCATACTGACCTGGCCAGGGTGTCGGCGTGGCCGTGCGTGTGTTGGTCGGCACGGGGATGGTCGTCGCCGTCGCTGTTGTCGTGGGCGTGGCGCTGGGCTGCGGCGAGCCGGTGGCGGTGGGCGTGGGCAACGGCGCCGGGCCGCTGATCCTGGCCACATCCATCAGGTGTATCCACTCGTTGCCATCGCCGCGACTGTCGATGCGCAGGTCGATGCCGCCCGGCAGTGACTTGGCGAAGCGACCATCGTTGATGACGAAGAGGGCCTTTTTCCAGGCGCGGCTGCCTGTCTTCTGCACCCAGGGATTGCTGCCGCCGAGCGGCGTTGCGTTCTTCTCGCCTATGGTCGCATCGTAAGCCAACGCCCAGGTGTCCTGCCCGATGTCCAGGTAGGTTACGGTGACGGTGACAGCGTTGAGGCCATTGTTGATGTAATTCGGGTCGATGCGGAAGGCCATGCTGGGATTGCCGCTGGCTGCGTCAGTACGGCGGGTTATCCACCCCTCTTTGCCGGGTGGTATCAGCGGATTGTAGAGCGGCGAGGTCACGTTGGCGTCGTTGGTTTCGGTGACGGTGCGCCCGCCGGGCGCGTTGTCGTCCTGATAGAGCCAGAAGCTGTAGTTGCCCCACTGCGGATACCAGGTATCCTCAAACTGGCCAGGCGAGTATTCGTTGGGCTGGCGGTGATCGCGCAGAGCGACCCACACGCTGGGGGTATCGCTGACGGTCCTGCCCAGGTAGCGGTTGGCAAACTGGAAGGTGGCCAGGTTTTCGGCAATCGGCAGGCCGCTGTTGGCGTCGCGCAAGAGACGGTCGTCCAGGTTCAGATAATCAACGTGCTTATCCAGCCCCGAGAGGATGCCCCAGTAGGTATAGGTCGTGTTGGCGAACTGGAACGGGTCGGCCTCGAAAGCAAGCGGAACCTTGCCGCGCCAGGCGACCATCGGATCGTAGTGGCCGCAGCCTTCCTGGCCGCTGGAGGGCGGGAAGATGACGCCGTTGGCGTCGGGGCGCAGGCCGGCATGGAAGAGGCCCACGCCGCGGCTGGCGGCGTAATCGGTCTCGGCCCGGCGTTCGCAGGCGCGGGTGAAGCTGGGCGCATACATCAGGAAGAGTGGCTTGTGCGTGAAGGCATTGGCGTACACGTCGGTGATGGCGTTGACCGTGAGCACCCAGCGATCGGCATATTGCCAGTCGGCCGTGATGCCGAAGTCAGCCGTCATGGCGTCTTTGGCGAACCGGTCATCCTGGTCGTCAGTTGGCTGCGTCTCGCCGAAAAGGCCGACGCCCATCTGCACCCAACTCACGCGCGCATCGTTATCGTAGCGAGCGGCCAGGGCGCGCACGAAGTTGCCGTACGTCTCAAGGTAGTGCGCATCCCAATAGCGCGGTATGAGCCAGCCGTTGGCGTCGATGACGGCATGCGGATCGCCGCCATACCACGAGTTGTAGACCCAGATGGGCGTGGCGATACCGTTGCCGTTGATGCGCCCGTCGTATGTGCTGATAGCAAAGGACGCTTTCTTGCCCTGGGCGGCTTGTGCCCTGATGAACCCGTCGAGCGACGACCAATCGTATTGGCCTTCACGTGGCTCGATCGTCGACCACAGGTACGATTCCTGGCCGCCGACGGCTGAGTAATACGTGCTCTTGGGCAGAATGCGCCAATCGCGGGCGATGTAGACGCCGGGATTGGCAGCATAGGCAGCAGCGAGGCTCTGCGTGGAGGTCTGAGGCTGCGGGGCCGCCAGGGCAGCGCCCACCGTTGTCAGGATGAGAGCGCAGAGCAGTAGAATGAGTAGAATCCGTTTCGTCACGATCGTGTCTCCCTGTGCTAGATTGGAGCCCGAGAATGGGGCCAGGATGTGGAATGCTATGCAGCGTATTATATCACAAATACAAACGCACGAGGCGGGAGGAAGATACTCTGTGCGTGGTCGCCCGTACCCTCTGGCTGACCTGCTGCGTTTTGATTTTGTGTAGAATCCACGACTGCGGAGGTTATCATGCTGCGACGCCACGCTAAGTCTGGCATCCTCTGTCTCGCCCTGCTCTTTGTTATCGCCGGCGCACTGCCGGCTGCTTCAAGCCCTGTCACCTGGCATTTGTACGCCGCCAACCCCGTGCTGCGGCCTACCCGGGGCGGCTGGGAAGATGGGTCAGTCAACAGGCCGTCGGTGATCAAGGTCGGCAGTCAGTACCGCATGTACTACGACGCCCAGCGCTGGACCCCGTCGGCCATCGGCGTCGCCACCAGCGCCGACGGCATCACGTGGCAGAAGCGCGACGACCTGAATCCCGTGCTGAGCGTCGACAACTGGGGCGGCGCCGGCGTCGGCTCGCCGTTTGTGATGAAAGACGGCGACACGTACAAGATGTGGTTTGACGCCGCGGGCTGGGCCAGCGGCCCCACCAGCATCGGCTATGCGACGTCGGCAGACGGCATGGCCTGGACGATCCAATCGCCTCGCATCTTCACAGCCAGCCAGTTCGGCTGGGACGGGTCAAGCGTCGGCAACGCCTCTGTGTTCAAGGACGAGACCGGGTACAAGATGTACTATTCAGGTAAGTCATATACGTCGCAGATCGGCGTGGCGACAAGCCCCGATGGCATCACCTGGACGCGCTATATCAGCAACCCTGTTGTGCCAATCACCAATTCGTGGGAAACGCCGGGGCTGGTGACCCCCTATGTGCTGCGTATCGATGGCGTCTACCACATGTGGTATGGCATCTCCTGGACCGGCTACCTGATTCATGCCACCTCGCCCGATGGTTTTACCTGGACAAAGGATCAGGGCATGGTTGTCATCTCCGATGCGACCGCGCCCTGGGTGATCGAGGAAGATGGCGAGCTCAAGATGTGGTACCACTGGCAGCCCAGCCAATATGACATCGGCATTGGCTTTGCCACAACCGGTGCGCCGCCTGAACCGACGTCGACGCCCACCCTCACGCCGACGGCGACGCCGACCTCACGTCTTTTCTTGCCCGTGATCGTGAAGAGCATACCCTATTGGACGCCGACGCCCACGCCATCGCCCACACCAACGCCGGGCTGGCGGACCATTGTCAAAACGACCTTTGAGGGCGGCTACCCGGGCTTCCACAGTGTCTGGCATGCCTTTGACGGCAACGATATCCAGATGGGCGAGTACTACTGGGGCGAACGTAACTGCCGGCCTTTGGACGGGAACGGCAGCGGCTGGGCTGTTGGCGCCGGCTACCACGGCGCACAACTGCCCTGCGGCAGCGACTATCCTGACTGGGCAAGTTCGTGGATGGTCTATGGCCCCTTCTCGTTGCAGGGCACAACCGCCGCTGATCTGCACTTTAACCTGTGGGTCAACAGCGAACGCGGCGTCGATGGCCTGTGCTGGTTAGCCTCGGTGGACAATGACCATTTCTACGGCTACTGCGGTACGGGCAATTCACAGGGGTGGACCGATCGCCGCCTGGACCTGTCCAATGTTCCCGAGCTGGGCAACCTGGTGGGAAGCACGCCTGTCTACGTGGCGCTGGCCTTCGTCAGTGACGGCTCCGGACACTACCCGGAAGGCGCGTATGTCGACAACGTGCTGCTGCGCGAGTGTCTGACGTCGTACTGCCCGCTGGACGCTGGCGCTCCCGCGGCCACAACGGATGACCTGTTGACCGTACCCGTCTATATGTCTCGCCCTGCCGCTGCTGAGAATCTGCCCCCGCCAAACACAGGGGCTGCGCCCTGGGTGCAACTGAATTGAACCCGCGTTGACTTTGTCTGGCGCTCGTGGTATCATCGTTGCCACAATCGCCCACCAAAGGAGAACGCCATTCCATGTCGCTAGCTTCTAGCGGGGACAGACATGTCTTGCTTACGGGCGGGGCGGGCTATATCGGCTCGCTGCTGACGGGGCTCCTGCTCAACCAGGGCTATCAGGTGACGGTCGTCGACGACTTGCTCTTCGGCGGCGAGTCGCTGCTCGGTTACTGGCGCCACCCGCGCTTCCACTTCGTGAAGGCCGATGTGAGTGACCCGGCCACGATCGAGGCAGACGCGTCGCTCCTGCGTGTGGGCAGCCTACCGCCCAGGCGCTATGACCTGGTTGTGCACCTGGCGGCGATTGTCGGATTCCCGGCCTGTAAGGCCGTGGGCGAAGAGAATGCCTGGCGCTACAACCTGGGGGCCACGCAGCGCGTGTTCGAGGCGGCAGATGCCGCCGGTGTCGAGCGCTTCGTGATGGCGTCCACCTACAGCAACTACGGCCTGTCGCATGACGGGCAGCCTGTGAACGAGGACTCGCCGCTCAACCCACAGTCGCTATATGCTGAGACCAAGATTGCCGCCGAGCAGTATCTGCTGGAGAAATCAAAAAGCTCCCGCTGTGCTCCGATCCTTTATCGCTTTGCCACGCTGTTCGGCGTCTCGCCGCGCACGCGCTTCGACCTGATCGTTAACCAATTCGTCCTGGAAGCGCTGACCAAGCATAAACTGCTCATCTACCAGCGCGGTTACTCGCGGGCCTTTGTCCACGTGTGGGATGTGTGCACTGCCGTGCAGATGGCGCTGGAAGCGCCGTTGGACAAGGTGCGGGGGCAGGTGTTCAATGTGGGCTCAGATAGCGGCAACTACACCAAAGCCGAAATCGTCGAGTTGGTGCGTAAGCACGTGGTGGACATAGAGATCGAGTACAAGGACCTGTCGTTCGGCGGCGATATGCGCGATATCACCGTCTCGTTTGCCAAGATCAAGCGGGTGCTGGGCTTCGAGCCGCAGATGAGTGTGGAGCAGGGTATCTGCGAGGTGCGCGATGCGCTGGCCCGGCGCGTGATCTGGGATGCACTCGACGACCGTTACCGCAACGCTCATTCCATTGTGCAATAGCCAGGCTGTCTGACAAAATGCAAAGAGCGCAGAGGAAGAAAACCCTCTGCGCTCTTTGCGTTCCTATAGTACGCTGCGTTACTGGGCCCACTTCTTGAAGATGGTCACGTTCTTGTCGCGGCTCTTGGCCACGCAGTCGAGGGCCTGTTCCACGTTGTAGCCCTGATGCACGACGCCATTGACGGCCAGCGCAACGGCCAGCGGGTCGTCCTTGCCGGGGAAGAGAATGTTGCGGCCAACCAAGGCGCCGCGCACACTGCCGCCCACGGCCATGCCATTGACGAACTCGGTGATCATAGGGGTAGGATCAGTCTTAGCTTCGCCGCCCAGCATCAGAATGGGCAGTGTGGTCGAGCGGGCCACGGCCTGGTAGTTGTCGCAATAGGCGATCTTCAGCCAGGTGTAGGCGGTGGTGGTGCCCAGGCTGGCGCCCACGCTGACGGCCTTGATGCTGGCGGTGGCTTCTTTCTTGTTGCGCAGCTTGCCGTCGGCTGTCTTCTCCATCATCAATGCTTCGACGAAGATGGGTAGGCCCATGTCGGCCATCTCGTTGATGACCTGCGCCGTGTAGTCGATGGTGGCGCCTGAGCCGGGATCGTTGACGTCGAGGCGGAACATGACCTTGCCGCCGTCCAATCGCAGGGCAGCGATGCCGTCGGTGGTGTACGATGTGTAGCGGTCGTCCATTTCCCACACGGTGCCGGCCAGGCCGCCGCGGTTCATCGAGCCAAGCAGGACTTTGTTATCGAGGAAGCTCTTGCCGCCGCGCTGCTTGTACAGGTAGTTGACAAGCATGACGTCTTCGATGATGTCGGGCGTGCCCATCAGGCCATCGAAGGTGGGGTCGGTGATGACGCGCAGCACACGGCCCAGGTACTCGTAGCGGTTGCCCATGGCGATCGGGTCGTCGCCGACGTT
>CAYOEZ010000138.1:0-12954 GCA_964402955.1 uncultured Ktedonobacterales bacterium
GCCGTCTCCCCACCAGGCGAAGTCTGATGACCTTTTTGCAGTGGGCACATGACAGGTGCCCACTGCAAGAAGGTCAAATGGTCGATCGAACTGAGCATTTGCCCCATTTAGTGACCCGAAATAGCCTCATTAGGGCCGAAATGGCATCCAAGGCACGTCGTTTTGATGCCGTCTCCCCACCAGGCGAAGTCTGATGACCTTTTTGCAGTGGGCACATGACAGCCATCATATTCCGTGTGGCAAGCCACTAGCAGCCTTTCCAGCGGCGCCCAGGCTCACGCCCTCCCGCGGGAAGCCCCTGCGGGAGGGCTTCTGGGTGACCGATTAAGGAGGAGAATCTTGCCACCAGTCGTTCCCTATGTCCCGCCCGGCGACTACGAGCTTCCTCCCGTCGCAGGCAAGCACAATGGATTCATTGTCGTGTCCTCATTAGCCTTCGTCATTCTGTTTGTCGAGCGCGGCATCTACGCTCATTTGTCCGATGGCCAGCGCAGCGGCATGGTCGCCGCAGTCATCATTGCACTGTCTGCGCTGATCATCTTCGCCGGATTCATGGCTTCCTTCTATCTGCCCCGCCGGCTCATGCCGGAAGGCGACCAGACGCGGTGGATTCCCCACACCCTCAACTTCCTCATCGGGCAGTTAGGCATCGCCGTGAGCTGCGTGACCATCGCCTGTGTCGTGACACTGTCCATGTACGCCTACCTGGTTTATCCAAACCTGATGGCGCTGTCATGGCTCATCCGCGACGGTTTCCTGTACCTGGCCATGGGGGCGCTGATCTACCAGGGCTTCGTCACTTACGTTCGCTACCTCGGCTTTCTCTACCAGACCGGCGGCGCCGACAAGCTGAAGGTCATCGCCTTTGAAGTTGGCGCGACGGCGTTTGTGCTGATCTTTGGTCTCTACCAGTACACGGTCGACCTGATGCAAGTGCTTGGCGCACGCCCCGACCAGGGCCTGCTGGCCATGCACCTGACCATACGCGACATTTGGATGGCTGTCATGGTGAGTATCATCTTCATCTGGCAGATCGGGCGCGCGGGAGACCACTGACAAGACCCACAACTCATGAACGAGAAAACGCCTTGACAAGGTCACATTCGCATACTGTCATGCTGAGGGAGCGCCCTTCGCGACCGAAGCATCTCGGATGACGCATGCTGAGATTCTTCGTCGCACACATCGCTCCTCAGAATGACAGTAATCCATCCATTGTAACACTGTCAAAATACTCACATCTGAAGGATGAAACACATCTATGAAAGCTCTCTGTCTTATGGGCTCGCGGCGCATGGAAATCGCTGAGGTTGCGGCGCCTCAACAGATGGGGCCGACCGATGTCCTGCTACGCGTCAAAGCCGTCGGCATCTGCGGCTCCGACCTCCACTATTATCGCGGCGAACCAGCAGGAAACTCACCACTCGCCTACCCATTCATCATGGGCCACGAGTTTGCCGGCGTGATTGAAGCGGTGGGCGATAAGGTCACGAATGTGCGCGTTGGCGACCGCGTTGCCGTTGATCCGGCCGCGCCCTGCGGCCACTGCGAGTACTGTCTGGAAGGCAACCCCAACTTCTGCACCGCCATGCGCTTCAGCGGCTCGCCGGGCGTCGAAGGGGCGATGCAGGAACTGGTCGTCTGGCCCTCGCACACGGCCTTCAAGCTGCCGGACGGCATGAGCTTTGCCACCGGCGCGACATTGGAACCGCTGGGCGTGGCGCTGCATGCCATCAACCTGGGCAAGATTCGCGTGGCCGACACCGTGGCCGTCATCGGCGGCGGGCCGATCGGGTTGATGATTGCCGAGCTTGCCCGGCTGTCGGGCGCGCAGGACGTCTTCGTCACCGATATCCTCGATCATCGCGTGCGCATGGCGGAGCGACTCGGCTTCACCGCCATCAACGCCCACAAGGTGGACCCGGTCAAGACGATCTGGCAGGCCACCAACGGGCGCGGCGTCGATGTGGCCTTTGAGGCTGCCGGCGCGGTGGAGAGTCCCGAACAGACGGCGGAAGTCGCCAAGGCCGGGGCCAATGTGGTCATTGTCGGCATCTGCGGCGAAGACCGCATGGACTTCCGCGCCGGCGTCACGCGGCGCAAGGGACTGACGATCAAGGTCAGCCGGCGCATGAAGCATGTCTACAACCGCACCATACCGCTCGCTAATCGCAGCATGGTTGACCTGAACAGCATCATGACCCACACCTACCCGCTGGAGAAGGGCGCCGAAGCCTTCCGCGCCGCCGCCGACTACGAAGTCGAGGCAGGCAAGGTCATTCTGCTCAACGGCGAGCAATAGCGCAATCGGTTGACACGACTTGCACAGCGCAGTATACTACCGAGCGACACATACACTTTCCAGGGGTTTGCCGATGCCACTTTACGAGTATCGTTGCGAGGAATGCCACGAGCGCTTCGAGATGCGCCGCAGCTACGCCGAATCCGACGCGCCCGCGGGCTGCCCGTCCTGTCACGCGCCGCACGCGCGCCGCTTGCTCTCCAACTTCATGGCCATGTCGTCGTCGTCCGGCGGTGAGTCGTCCGCCGTCGGCGGCGGCGGGGGCTGCGCCGGTTGCGCCGGCGGTAACTGCGCCGGATGCGGGCACTGATGTCCCTGTGACGGGGAGACAGGGTGATGGCAAGTGGGGGGAGAGGGGTGACGGGGAGATGGGGAGAGGGAGGAGAGACACGCAGCGTGCGACTGATCGCTTCCTCGCGTCCTCGCGTCTTCTCGTCCCCACATCCGTGTCCTTCCGTGTAATCCGCGTTCCCAATCCGTTGCCAGCCGTCCGTGTTCCCAATTCGTTTCCAGCCCTTGCATCCCTCCCCGAACCTGCTATAATGAACGCACCAAATCCGGCGTTATCGCCGGTCTAGCATTTCGGCCAGCCTGCCCTCGGTACAATCACACTTCACGGCAAATATGTGCGCCCTGTCGCGCCACCGAACTGCTGCTTTTGGATCCGTGAATGCTAGCTTAGTATGCGGAACAGCGACGGGTGCCTGCCCAACAACGGTCAATAGCACCCAAATCGGTCTGCCACGTCAATGTCGAACGGAGTGATTCACAAGAGAGAGTAAGCGCGAGTGGAGGTGTGCATCCATGGCCTGGGATGATATGCTTAACCCGGAACAGCGCGCTGCCGCAAGCTACACGGGCACCCATGCCAGACTCCTAGCCGGCCCTGGCACGGGCAAGACACTGGTGATGACCCGCCGAGTGCAGTTCCTCCTAGAGGAGTGCGCTGTTCCTTCGAATGAGATACTCTCTCTGACGTTCACGCGCGCCGCCGCACACGAACTTCGGAAAAGACTACATGACACGCTCGAAGCGCAGCTACCCCCTCGGGTTTCCACTCTCCACTCATTCGCCCTTCGCCAACTCCTTATCAACTCCGGACGGCTCACTACGCTACCGCAGCCCCTCCGGATTGCTGACGATTGGGAGGAGCGCAACATCATCCTTGAGGATATCAAGACCATCCTCGACCTTGACAAGATTGACGCCGCAAGAGGCTTTTTGGGTGACCTCTCCTCCGATTGGGAGACCCTTGCGGCGGACCAAGGCACACTCGCCGGACGCCCGATTCCTCGGTGCCTGGGAAGAACACAGGAGGATGTTTGGATACACACTCCGGGCAGAACTCGTCTACCAGCTCAAGCGCGCTCTCGAGCAGCTCTCAGAGTTCGCGTTGGAAGCTCCCACGAGGCATCTCCTCGTCGACGAGTACCAGGACCTGAATCGCTGCGACTTGGCCGTGATCAAGGCACTTACCCGCCGCGGCGCCGAGCTCTTCGTCGCCGGCGATGATGACCAAAGCATCTATGGCTTCCGCCACGCCCACCCTGACGGCATCAGAAACTTCCCTGAGGACTACCCGGGTGCGGTTGATCTGCCTCTCAGTGAATGCAAGCGTTGTGACGTGAGCATCCTTGAGCTTGGTGAGTTCGTCGCCAACCTTGACCCCCGAAGAATCGACAAGCACACCCATTGCGGACCGAATCGGCCCCGAGGCGAACTCGCACTGCTTCGATTTGAGAACAACGACGTCGAGGCAGACAAAGTTGCCTCCCTCTGCAAGCAACTGATCGAGTCCGACCGTGTCAAGGCAGAGGATATCCTGGTTCTGCTTCGCACTGACAAGTACGGCGCCTTCTCGCGCCCGCTACACGACGCCTTTGAACGAGCCGATGTTCCGATTGCCATGGATCCAGCCTCGCGCAGCCCGCTGGATGGAAACGAAGGCCGGCAGGTCCTGGCATTCCTGAGACTCATGTTGAACCCACAGGACCATCTCTCATGGAGAACACTCCTTCAACTCCGGAAGAACAACCTGGGACACAAGGCACTTGCTGGTCTCTATGACCACGCCCGGAGCCGAGGCCTCACGTATACCGCCGCCATCAGGTCCATCGTCGACGATCCCGCGCTACTCCCGCAGTTCGGCGCTCGCTTGGCCGCCGAAATTGGAGACATCAGCTTGTCCTTAGGCTCTCTCCGCGCTCGGCTCCAAATCGATCCGGAACACGCCACGCCGCTGCCGCAGGTGATTGGTGACGTCGTCGCAAGCGCCGTGCCCAGCACTACACACAACGTGGTCGATTACCTGCTTCGGATCGCGGAAGAGACAGTATCCACAGATATCCAACAACTACTGCAATCCCTCGAAGCGTCCAGCGTGGACATCGAACCTGACATTCAGCCTGGTAGGGTCAACATTCTCACTATGCACAGGGCCAAGGGCTTGACCGCGACGGCCGTTATCATTCTTGCCGCGGAGGATGAACATCTACCCGGGCGCCAAGACCACGAACCTGCGCTCGGGGACGAAAGAAGGCTCCTTTTCGTATCTCTCACAAGAGCGAAGAACATGCTCTTCCTGACGTACTGTGGCCAGCGGGTAGGCCAGCAACGGATGATGGGCAAGAAGCCGGGCGATCAACGTCGCACCCTCTCACAGTTCTTGCACAACACGCCATTACGCCCCGTCTCTGGTGTTGACTACATATCGCTCAGGGCGGCCGTCACCGCCCAGGCTGTCTAGCACACGCTAGATCCAACTCAGTTGGCGCACGCCAACTTCGAAACATATAGACCGGCGTCTCGCGAGCGCTACGAGACACCCCTGATGGATTACACGCGCGCCGCTTGCTCTCCTACTTTGTGGCCATGACGTCGTCGTCCGGTGGCGAATCGTCCACCGTCGCCGGCGGCGGGGCTGCGCCGGTTGCACAGGAGGCAACTGCGCCGGTTGCGGGCACCGAGGACCGGGTGACGCGGGGACGCGATGATTGAATGACGCGGAGACGCGGAGGATGCAATGAATCGCATTCTCCGCGTCTTCGCGTCGCTCTGTCCGTGTCCTTCCGTGTAATCCGTGGCCAATCCGTTGCCAGCCCTCACCCCCCCAACCTCTCCTCGCACCTGTTGCTGAATCCACACACCGCGCACCTCGCAGCGCTGTCATGACTTCTCTCGACATCCTCTGCATCGAGGCAAGCGCGCATCTCACCCAGCATGTCCAGTAGCTTCGCCCGCAACTCCGGCGTATAGTCAATGCGGAACGACTGGCTGCGATAGCGCAGGACGCCGAAGGGCGGGGTGCGTGCATTTGTTTCCTCGACCAGCAGGCAGTAGGCCGCCACCTGCATGCGGTCGCTCTCGTAGGGCGCGTCCGCCGTGCGGTTGGGCTTGACCTCGATGGGAATAGGGACACGATCGCGCAGCACGATGTAGTCAGGCTTGCCCACCAACCGGTAACGATTCGAGAACAGCGCTTGCGCCGGAGCGTCAGTATCGGAGTACGTGATCTCGCCCACCGGCACGCCGCTCTTGGCGCGCAGCCACCAGGAGACGACCAGCAACGCCAAGCCCAGACAAAGGAGGACGGCGACAGGCGTTGTCACTTGCCTCCTCCGATCAACGCCCACAGCACTGCCACGACGATGGCGGTCAGGAACAGGATCAGCCCGATCTGCTGCAAGACGCCCGACAACTCAACGGAGCGCCCATGCCGGGCATGCTGTTCGCGGCCGGCCGCCAGTTCGCCCGGGTTCTCTCGCTCACGGCCCAGCACGTGCGCCATCCACCACGCCCGTGCGCAGAACTCATACTCGCCTATCTCGCTCGCCCGAATCAGTCGATCGGCCATGCACATTTCCCTCACCGCTGCGACGCAGAGAGCGCAGAGAAAGACCACCGACAAGCTCTGCGCTCTCTGCGTCTCAGCGGTGAATTCCCCTGCGCTGTTGGCCTAGATCCTCTTCTCGAAGGCAGCCAGAGCCTTTTCCAGGTTGTCCTGGCGCAGAGCGAAGGTCAGGTCGCCGCGCGTCTTTTCCATGATGCCGCGTGTGACGTCCGTCGTGCGGCGCAGGCCACCCGTTATAGCGTCGGGGAAGTCCATCGTCACCATCGCGCTGTAAATGTCGTCCATATTCTGCAAGATTTCCTCGCAGCGCGCCGTCTTGCCCTGGCGGAGGGCGTCCAGGATATAGCGACGCAGCTCACCCACGGCCTCGCCCAGTGCGTTCAGATACGATGAGTAGCCAACGTGAATCTCGTCGGGATCGGGAATGGGACGGCCAGCGACGAGTGCATAAAAGACGGTCGCCTCGGCGTATTCCTTCAGGGAGTCTTGCACATAGCCGGTGTAGAAGATGTCGGGAATGGCTGTCAGCGAGTTCTCCAACTCGTGCACCAGCGTCAACGCTTGAGCCAGGAGGCCATCGGCCTCGGGGAACTCGGCGCGGTGTACGGCGCGGATCGTCAGCGAGCAGAAGCGTACCAGCTCACGCGAGGCGATCAACGCTCGATCGCGCGCCGCATTCTTAGTCGTAAAGTCCTGCCGGATTTTCTCGGCAATCGCATCAAGTCTCTGCATAATCATCCTCCGCTACTCGACATACACTACTCAACTCTGAGTACCTCAGCCGCCACGAACTCCCGCCCGTCAAACGACAGCCTGACACCTTCGAGGCAATCACAATGCGTTCCCCAGGCCGCGTGGTCGGCGCGTGGCATGCAGCCAACCGCGCCTAGCTCCACGATGCCGCCGTGCGTGATGATAAGCGCGCTGCCGCGGTCGGTCACAGCCGCGACAACTGAGCGCCACAGCTCCGCTTGCTCTGCAGCAAAACGGGCAGCCGCGCCGCCCCGGCCAACTGCCGCCGCAGCATCGGCAAAGCTGAACGGCCAGGGAACCTCGCGGTCAACGTCGTTGCCCATCATGCCCAATCGCTCGTCTTGCTCGTCGACCGCCAGCCCCATCGCAACAGCCGTCTCGTAGGCACGCGTGACCGGACTGGTCACCACGCGGGCGAATGGCCCCGCCGTCTGAGCCACGCGCTGGGCACGCTCGATGCCGGCCGGCGAGATGTGAACGCCCGGTATGGCGCGCAGCGTGTGGCGTCTGACGTCCAGATAGCGCATGCTCATGATTTCTGGACCAACTCGACAAGCACGCCCTTCATGCTCTTGGGATGGACGAAGGCAACCAACCCCTCGCCGCCCTGGCGCGGCGTCTTGTCGATGAGGACGGCGCCGGCCGCCTCGAGTTGGCGCAGATGCGCCTCGATGTCGTCTACCTCGAGTGCGATATGATGGATTCCCTCGCCGCGCGCCTCCAGGAAGCGGGCCACGCTGTTGGCCGGGTTAGACGGCTCCAGGAGCTCGACCAGAGTCTCGCCGGCGGGCAAGAAGGCGATCTTCACACCATCTTTCTCGGAGGCAGCGACCTTGCTCACCTGCAAACCCAGACCATCCCGATACATGGCCGACGCTTCATCCACGCTCTTGACCACAATACCGATGTGATGAACAGCCTTTATCATTTCTATCTCTCCTATTCGTAATGTGCGACATCTATACACGTCACGCTAGATACCCGATGTCTACATGCCCGATAACCTTGTAGTTCTGTAACCTGTACTCAAAGCGGCCATGTGGGACTGGGATGCAATCGAATGATTTTGCCTTCGAGTACTACTACCGTACTTGGAGAGTGTTGTCATGCTGCCTGCCCCCTGGACTGCCCCCTGGACTGCCCAGGGCAGGCAGGGCAGGCTGGCGCTTGGCCGGCCAGGGAGTAGGCGTTCTGTGCGACCGCAGCATCTCTGCGCACCGAGACGAGAGATTCTTCGTCGCAAAAAGCGCTCCTCAGAAAGACACCCAGGCTATGCACGGTAGCAGTCCTAGCGCAAGTTCTATGTCCAGCGGCTTAGGAGCGGAATTCATTCCCGCGCTCGGCGAAATCGCGAAATGATCGGGTTACAGAGCCATCTCGTTGACGTTCATCGAGACGTCAAGTACCTCTACCATTCACACGCGCACCGTCTCACTGCTTCTGCTCGCGCATCCGCTTCAGCCAGTCAGGGATGACAACGCCAACGCTCTGCTCTGGCCGCGGTGCATACGCCTTTATGTCAAGAATCGGCGAGCCGTCGTAGGCGTCCAATCCTTGCACACGTAAGCGACTGCCCTGCCGCTCCAGCAGACGGGCAATGGTCAGGCCGATCGGATTGGGACGGTACTGGGTATGGGTGGCAAAGACGCCGACAAGCGGTGCATCCTCTCTGCCCTGCGGATGCACCTTCAGCATCATGCGCTGCTCGCCCGTCACCGCCGAGATGTAGAACAGCACTTCCACGTGCGAGTAGCCCTCGATACCATCCAGCGCCGGCGCCAGCTCCTCGTCCAGGACGATGTCCGAGACAACATCGCTCCAATCGCCATAGCGCGGGCCGGGAAAGTCGTTGTGCACAACGCCGATCGGGCGAAAGACGATGCTCTCGGTCATGCGATGGTCGCCTCTCGATACTCGCCAAAGACGCTGCGCAATGTGTCGGAGATCTCGCCCAGGGTGGCGTAGTTTTCTGCGCAATCGATGATCAGCGGCATGAGGTTGGCGCTGCCTCTTGCTGCGCTGAGCAACGCGGCAAGACTATTGCTGACCTTCTCGTTGTCGCGCCGCACCTTCATGGCCTGCAGGCGGGCCATCTGCTGCTCGCGCAGGGCAGGATCGACGCGCAGAATCTTGGGCTGCTTGTCCTGCTTCACCTGGAAGCGGTTGACGCCGACGATGACTCTGTCGCCGCTCTCGATGCTGCGCTGGTAACGGTATGCGGCATCCTGGATCTCCCTCTGAATGAAGCCGGCTTCGATGGCTCTCAGTGCGCCGCCCATCTTGTCGATACGGGCGATGTAGTCATTGGCCTTCTGCTCGATCTGGTCGGTGAGGCTCTCAACGAAGTATGATCCGGCCAGTGGATCGATGGTATCGGCAATGCCGGTCTCATAGGCGATCACTTGCTGCGTGCGCAGGGCCAGCAGCACCGACTCCTCCGTCGGCAAGCCGAGCGCCTCGTCGAAGCTGTTGGTGTGCAGCGACTGCGTGCCGCCCAGGGCAGCCGCCAGCGCCTGCATCGCCACACGCACCACGTTGTTGCTCGTCTGCTGCGCCGTCAGGCTGCTGCCGGCCGTCTGCGTGTGGAAGCGCAGCATCTGCGAACGGGCGTCCTTTGAGCCAAAGCGCTCTTTCATGATGCGCGCCCACATGCGGCGCGCGGCGCGATACTTGGCTATTTCTTCGAAGAAATTGTTGTGAGCGTTGAAGAAGAACGACAACCGCGGACCGAAAGTATCGACCGCAAGCCCTGCCGCTATGGCAGCCTCCACATAGCAAATGGCGTCGGCCATGGTAAACGCGACTTCCTGGACGGCCGTCGAGCCTGCCTCGCGAATATGGTAGCCTGAGATGCTGATCGTGTTCCATTCCGGCAGATTGGCGCTACAGTAGGCAAAGATGTCCGTCACCAGGCGCAGCGATGGCCGCGGCGGATAGATGTAAGTACCGCGCGCCACATACTCCTTCAGGATGTCGTTTTGGGTTGTGCCTGAGATTGTCTTTATGTCAATGCCCTGCTTGCGCCCCACTGCCACGTAGAAGGCAAGCAGAATCGCCGCCGTCGAGTTGATCGTCATCGACGTCGATACTTTGTCGAGCGGAATGCCGTCAAAGAGCGTCGCCATGTCGTCGAGCGAGGCGATGGAGACGCCCACCTTGCCCACCTCCCCTTCGGCCAGAGCGTGGTCGGGGTCGTACCCCATCTGTGTGGGCAGATCAAACGCCACCGACAGCCCGGTCTGCCCCTGCTCGAGCAAGTAGCGATAGCGCTTGTTTGATTCTTCGGCAGAGGCGTAGCCGGCATACTGGCGCATCGTCCAGAAGCGGCCGCGGTACATCGTCGGCTGCACGCCGCGCGTAAAGGGATACTGGCCGGGCAATCCCAGCGCCTCTTCGGCGTTCAGATTGGCTGTATCCTCTGCCGTATAAATGCGCTCGACCGCAATCCCCGAGTCCGTTTCGAAGGCCGGCTTGCGTTCGGGGAAGCGCTGGAGTGTCAAGAAAAGGGCTGTTTGTTCCCATTGTAGTTTGGCTGTCGTCATCACGTCTCCTACCTGTACCCGAAATGTGCAGTCCGCATGGGCCGCACTTCCTAGCCGATGGACACCAGCGCTTGCCCCACATTGACCTTGTCGCCCTTCTGTACATGAACCGTCTTGACCGTTCCGCTTTCGAAGGCGCGAATCTCATTCTCCATTTTCATGGCAACCAGAATGACCAGCGACTGGCCGGTCTTGACGACGTCCCCGCTGGCGACATGCACGTCCATGACCAGACCCGGCATGGGCGCCTTGATCACCATGTCGCCGCGCCGCTCGACATGACGCTCTTGCACACTGGCCAGGCGCAGGCTGCGCTCATCAGCAACGTCAACGACGAAACGCGTTCCGGCAATCACAATCGCGTAGCCTTTCTCAAGCGGCTCAGCAAAGACCTCGTAAGAGTGACCATCCGCGATGAGAGAGAACAGGTTGGGCGCAGTCACCTGCTGCAGATCCACGGCGACGCTATGCCCGTTGATGTGCACCTGCGGCGTTGGCTGGGACTCATCAAAATCGATGTTGTACTTCTTGCCATCAACGTCGGCAACATAGCGCATGATGGGCTCCTCGCCGCTATCCGTTATTGCGCAAGCGCGCCTGGCGCCCGGCGATGCGCCAGGCAGCATGTTCGTCCTTCGAGTGCGAAGCAGCACGCTCGTGCGCCGTGGCGCGCCTTCTGTGCGCCAGCAGCACACTGGCAATAGCAGCAACCCGGCGCAGGTGTTCCAGCTCCTGCGGGTCTTGCGGAATGTTCAGACCGCTCTCGATGAACTTGGTGTCAATCTTTCCGGCAATGAAACGTGTTGAGTTTAGAATACGCAGGTGCATCGGGATGTTGGTCTTGATCCCCAGAATGCGGTACTCACGTAGGGCGCGGCGCATGCGCAGAATAGCCTCGCCGCGCGTCTCTCCCCAGACAATGAGCTTGGCAATGAGCGGATCGTAGTAGAGTGAGACCTCAAAACCCGCATAAACGCCGCTCTCGACCCGCACGCCCGGCCCGCTCGGTTCGTACACATGATTGACGCGGCCGATCGAGGGCATGAAGTTGTTGTAGGGGTCTTCTGCGGCAATCCGGCACTCGATGGCCCAGCCCTTCACGACGATGTCACTCTGCTCGTGACGCAGGCGGCGGCCGTCGGCGATGCGCAGTTGCTCTTTCACGATATCGAACCCGGTCACCATCTCTGTCACCGGATGCTCAACCTGTAAACGCGTGTTCATTTCCAGAAAGTAGAAGTTCTTCTGGCGATCGAGCAGAAACTCGACGGTGCCGACGCTGACATACCCGGCCGCTTTGGCCGCTTTCACCGCCGCATCGCCCATGCGTTGGCGCAGACCATCATCGAGCGCCATCGAGGGCGATTCCTCGATCAGTTTCTGATGCCGGCGCTGGATCGAGCACTCGCGCTCGCCCAGGTGAATCACATGCCCCTCGCCATCGGCCAGCAACTGGAACTCGATGTGCCGGGCGTCTTCGATCAACTTCTCCACATAGAGGCGGCTATCGCCAAAGGCCGACTGCGCCTCGCCGGCTGACGCGCGGAAGGCGCCCTCCAGCTCGTCAGGGCCATGCACTTCGCGCATACCCTTGCCGCCCCCGCCTGCCGCCGCCTTGATCAGCACCGGATAACCGATCTGCTCTGCGGCAGCCCGCGCCTGCGCCACATCGGCCACCGCGTCTTCGGTTCCCGGCACAACCGGCGCGCCGATTGCTGCCACAGTGCGACGGGCAGCTATCTTGTCCCCCATCGACCGGATAGACGCAGCCGACGGGCCAATAAAGACCAGCCCGGCGTCCGTTACCGCCTGCGCGAAGTCTGCATTCTCAGCCAGAAAGCCATAGCCAGGATGAACCGCGTCTGCGCCACAGCGACGGGCGACGGCGAGGATCACATCGCCGCGCAGATAGCTCTCTTGAGCCGGCGCGGGGCCGATCAGAAAGGCTTCGTCGGCATAGCGCACGTGCAAGCCATTGCGGTCGACGTCCGAATAGACAGCGACGGTTGAAATCCCCATCTCTTTGCAGGCGCGAATCACACGAACGGCGACCTCACCACGATTTGCGACCAGGACTTTCTTGAACATGGATTCCCCTAAAGCGGCATGTTGCCGTGTTTTTTCGGCGGGTTGGAGTCGCGTTTGTTCTTCAGCATCTCGAGTGCAGAGATGAGTCGCGCTCGTGTCTCGCCTGGCTCGATGACGTCGTCGACGTAGCCACGCTCCGCCGCCACATACGGGTTGGCGAAGCGCTCCTTGTATTCCTCGATCAAACGCGCCCGCGTTTCGTCGGGGTTCGCTGATCGGGCGATCTCATCACGATAGATGATATTCACGGCCGCATCCGGTCCCATGACAGCGATCTCTGCGCTTGGCCAGGCCAGGTTCAAGTCGCCGCGGATATGCTTGGAGTTCATCACACAGTAAGCGCCGCCGTAGGCTTTGCGCGTGATCACGGTGATCTTGGGCACGGTGGCCTCGCAGTAGGCGTAGAGCAGCTTGGCGCC
>CAYOEZ010000139.1:0-10378 GCA_964402955.1 uncultured Ktedonobacterales bacterium
CCTACGCCACCCCTGACTGCTATAAGCACAAAGGGAGGGTGTTGAACAATGGCGTCTTGGTGCGTAGCATAGGTCCTCGTGGGCGTCGAAAGCCCCGAATACGGCCAATTCGACGGCCACCCCCTGAGGGGCGGGGGCAGGCAAACAGCCGATGCTACACGTTTCGCGCCTTGTTCAACACCCTCGAAAAGTGGACAGTTGAAATGATGGCAGCAGCGTGGTACAATAGGCGCAGAGACACCGTTGGTTTTAAGGAGCATGTCCGATGATGGGTAGCGTCAAGCAGATCCAACAGATGCAGCAGCGTCTGGCCAAAGTGCAGCAAGACCTGGCCAACGAGACGGTCGATGTGACTGCCGGCGGCGGCGTGATCACGGTAGTTATCACTGGCGACCAACAGATCAAGAGCATCAAGATCGATCCTGAAGCCGTCGATCCGAGTGACGTGGCGATGCTCGAAGACCTGATTGTTGCCGCGGTGAATGAAGCAATCAACAAGAGCCAGGACCTGGCGTCGCGGCGCATGGCGTCGATCACAGGCAATCTACGCATTCCTGGCATGTGAATGGCAATGACAGAAGAATGTGAAGGGCCCGGCCCCACCTGGGGCGA
Organism: uncultured Ktedonobacterales bacterium; assembly: GCA_964402955.1. Classification (GTDB taxonomy): domain Bacteria; phylum Chloroflexota; class DTOL01; order DTOL01; family DAOUCN01; genus CAYOEZ01. The sequence goes on from CAYOEZ010000139.1 coordinate 613, forward strand.
CCGGGCCTTTGCCTTATGAGAGCAGCTATCGCCAGACTGACCAGCCTTCGTCTCAAGCGGTGGTCGGTTGCCCCGCCAGAGGCGACGCCCATCCAGCGGCGCAATTTCGCCAACGTGCAAGTCGACGCCGTCGGCGTCGGGTTTGCCAGCGCTGCCGGTCCCTTTTTGCCTGTCTTCCTGGCGCGACTTGGCGCGACCAATTCGCAGATCGGGCTCTTGTCGTCGATGCCCGGGCTGGCAGGCCTTCTCCTCGCTATCCAGATCGGCAGCGTTCTGCAAGGGCAGCCCAGCGTGGTGCCGTGGTTCAGCCGCGCCCGCCTGATGGTAATCGCATCGTACGCTCTCACGGGCATCGTGACGCTGATCGTGCCGCGCGAGTACGCCGTGATCGCCATTCTCGCCATCTGGGCCGTGGCTACAGTGCCCCAGACGGTCGTTAACATCGGCTTTTCTGTCGTGATGAGCAATGTTGCCGGTCCGCGCATGCGCTACGAGCTCATGAGCCGGCGCTGGACCATTCTGGGCTTCACGACGGCTATCAGCGTGGCCGTTGTGGGGCAGATTCTGGACCGTATTGGCTTTCCCATCAACTACCAGGTGGTGTTCATGTGTCTGTCAGTCGGGGGGCTGATCAGCTACTATTTCTCCAGCCACATCGACCTGCCTCTGGCGCCGCCGCGGCCGCCCTCACGCCAGCCTTTTCGCCAACGCATCAGTGACTACGTGACGATGGTGCGTCGCAACGAGCCCTTCGTCTCATTTGTGACTCGTCGTTTCGTCTTCTTGACGGGACAAGCATTTGCTGCGCCGCTGTTTCCGCTCTTTTATGTGCGCGTGCTTCATGCGCCCGATGCAGCCATCGGCCTGATCACGACGGCAGCGACAGCTAGCGCCATGATCGGCTATTCGATCTGGGTGCGGCAGAGCAGGGTGCGCGGGTCACGTTTTGTTCTGCTGTGCACGACGCTTGGCCTCTCGCTCTATCCGATGATGGTGTCGTTCAACCGTAGCGTCGAGATCATGATCGTATTGGCGGGCATGGCCGGCGTCTTTGCGGCTGGACTCAACCTGGTGATGTTTGACGAATTGATGAAGACGGTCCCCGATGAGCTGAGTGCGACCTTTGTCTCCCTGTCCCAGATGCTGTCCTATGTGTCGGCGGTCATTGCTCCCCTGGTTGGCACGATGCTGGCGACGTTCATTGGCATCGACGGGGGCCTGCTGGTCGGAGGCGTCATCAATTCCCTGGGCTTTCTGCTGTTCGTGCGCGGCAAGGCCATCAAACAGCCGCAGGGGTGATCGAGAATCATATCCGAGAATCGTATCCGAGAATCGTATCCGAGAATCATATTAAGGGAGTACTACTTGTGGAAGAACTGATAGCGACAATTGCCACTCTGCGCGAGCGCATCAACCGGCTGCTGGAGCGTCTTTGACGTCGCTGGCAAAGAGAAACAGGTTGCTGAGCTTCACCAGCAGGCCGCAGATGCCGATTTCTGGCTCGATCAGACGGTCGCCCAGTCTGTCATGCGCCGCCTGTCAGGTTTGGAGGAAGAGGTCAATGCGTGGCGCGGGCTCGAGCGGCGGCTGACCGACCTGGCAGGAATGGCGGAACTGGTGCAGGCTGACGGCGACATGACCATGGTTGCCGATCTGTCGCAAGAGGTGCAAGAGATCGGCGCCGAGCTTGACGGTCGCGAGTTCCTGCTGATGCTGGGCGGCCCACACGATGAGAAGAATGCTATCCTGGCCGTTCATTCAGGCGCGGGCGGCGTTGACGCCCAGGACTGGGCTGACATCTTACAACGAATGTACATGCACTGGGCGGAGCGGCGCAAGTTCGATGCTGAGATTCTTGACATGACGATGGGCGAAGAGGCCGGGATCAAGAACGTCATCATTGCCATCAAGGGACGCTACGCCTATGGCTACCTCAAGGCAGAGCGCGGCGTGCATCGCCTGGTGCGGCTGTCGCCATTTGACTCTGCCCATCGCCGGCATACATCCTTTGCGCTGGTCGAAGTCATGCCAGAAGTTGACAACGATGTGGATGTGCAGATCAATCCTGATGACCTGCGCGTCGATATCTACCACGCGTCGGGCCATGGCGGGCAGAATGTGCAGAAAGTCGCCACCGCCGTGCGCATCACACACATGCCGACCGGGCTGATCGCCACCTGCCAGAACGAGCGCTCGCAACTACAGAATCGCGAAACAGCGATGAACATTTTGCGTGCCCGCCTGCTGGAACGCGAGCTCGAAAAGCAGGAAGAGGAGCGTCTGCGGCTGAAAGGCAAGCATATTTCGGCGGAGTGGGGCAACCAGATCAGATCGTACGTCCTACATCCCTATAACATGGTAAAGGATCATCGCACCGAGCATGAAACGGGGAATACGACGGCCGTGCTGAACGGTGAGATCGATGAGTTCATCGAGTCCTACTTGAAAGACCAGATGGGTGCGTAAGGAAAAGAGCCGCCCAGTGTCTCTACGACACCGGACGGCGTTGTTGCCTGTCACTGTACGACGGCGCTCAGGAGCGCAATGGCATCGCCTTTGCCTGTCGTGGGCAACCGGACGCCCGTCGGCAGGTACATCCCCGTTAGGAGTTCATACTCCCCGGCCGCTACGGTGGTGGGAATGGCCAGCACGTGCCTGCTTGTCACGACGTCGCCGCGCCGCCAGACCGACGTCGGGTACGCACCCTGGCGCGGCTGGCTGTCGTCCTGAGCCTGTGGTTTGCCATCGGCGCCAGCCAGATGCACAAACACCATGTAATCAACCGGGACGTCTCCTTCGGCGCGCCAGTACAGCGTCACCGCCAGTGGCTTACCGCGTTGCACCGAGCAGCGCGTCGCCAACCAGGTGCAGCCTTCGATGTCATAGCCGATCAGTGCGATCTTATCGCCCAGGAAGGCATCGATGGGCAGCGAAGGAATGCCGGCAACGTCCAGCGTCGGCGCGATGTAGATTGTCCCGAGTAACAACCGTTCCACTGGCAACGCTTTGCTGTCCAGCGTCAGGCGGGGCGACAGGTCATCGGGCCGGTAAATGCCGGCTTCCAGCGTATAGCGGCCGCTGGGCGCCAAGGCCGGTATCTGGAGCGTCCAGTTGTCCTGAATCTCCGTACCAGGAACCCAGAGCAAGGTGGGCCGTGTCCCCTGGGCCGGCTGCCCATCTTCCTGCACGAGAGCTTCGCCGTTGTTGTCCAACAGACGGACATATACGCTGTAATATGCGTCGACCTTGCCGAGTGCACGCCAGCGCAGCTTCACGCTGAGTGTATCACCGGCATGGTAACGATCCGTTTCTGCCGCCCCGGACAGCAAACGCACCGGGATTGCCTGAGCGCCCGGCAGCGCGGCCTTGCGCATCGTGACGGCGCCGGATGATGCCACCTCGTTTCCCTGCGGCAACTGAACTTTCGCATTGAGCGTGTAGCTGCCAGCCTCGGGCGATTGAAGGGTAATCGGAACAACGGCAGCCTCGGAGACGACCACAGGTAGAGCCACCGTCTGACGCTCGGTCTTGACGGGCGCGTTATCGGCGCGGCGCCAGACAATCTCGACGGTCGCGTTTCGTGCCGGCCTGGTGATAACACTATGCCCGGCGCCGGACGTGAGGATCAAGGAGGCAGTGTATGCCGCGCCGCTCTTGCCCTCGGCCGGCACATAAATGCTGCCCTGGAGTGGGCCTGCGCGGCCGGCCACCCTAACCTGGAACACTGTGACTGCGCCGAAGCTCTGCACGGGAATGATGTCTCCCGAGTGAGCGGCCAGTCCCTGAGATCTTCGTTCCCAATCAGCAATGAGATCGGTGTGAACGACCAGATAACGCACATCCATGCCCTGGAGCATGCTGACAGAACGTTCAGATGGGAACTGCTGCATCTCGTAGACGATCTCGCCGTGTTTTGGCGGAATGAAGCCACTGTAGCCATCGGGTGTGTTCTGCCAATGATAGATGGAAAAGTATTGGTTGAGCAATCCGCGTTCGGGCGTGGCAGCCAGCATGGGCAGCTCGAGGATCACGCCTGGCGCCTGCTGCGCAAGCCAACGGTAGACAGGTGGAACGGCGTCGCCGGTCGGGACTGCGGCAATGTGCGCTCCCGGTACGGTCAGGCACTCAGCAACGAGCAGAGCGACGATGACTCCCCCCGCCAACTGTCTCCGTATGTGCACAATAGCTCTGCTCCCTCTCGTTGGCCGGCGTGTAATTGACGCGACGCCCAGGCCTGCGAGGATGCTCAAAGCCAGGAAAAGCAGAGCAGCAAAACGCACCGGCGCGCGCAGCGCCTGCATACCGGGCAACGCGAAAAGGAATTGATACGGCAGGGCAAACGGCAGTGGCAGCGTGTGGCCTGGCGAGAGCGTGAGCGCCGGCCCCAGCGAAAGAAGAAGTGAGACGAGAGCGAGAGCTAGCGGGAACAGCCAGGCCGATGCTCTCTTCCGCCACAGCGCAACGCCCAGCGCGGCCAGAAAAAGCACCGTCAGGCCAGGGAACAATGCATCCAGGGGATAGCCGCCAATAACAACGGGAGAGGAATCGACGAGCGCCGTGTAGAGCCAACTGCCGGGTAGCGCATTGGCGTACTGTGCCAGACTGGCCGAGAAAGGCTCGCTCTCGGCAATTGCGCGCCTGAAGCCCAGGTCGCGCTCGACGTGCAGGTAAGGCACGACAAAGGGGAGCACGATCATTGCTGCCACAACGAGAGCGAGCAACGTCTGGATCAGTCTGAGCAAACTGGCGCGGCGGCGTAGCAGGAGATGGACCGCCAGCGCGAGGGCGATCGTAATAGCAGCAAGGATAGCATAGTAAAAGCTGGAAAGCGTCTGCAGGGCGACAAACAGGGTAAGCAGAAAGGCATTGCGCCAATTGCGCCACGCCGGCGACGCTGCAACGCCCGGCACGCTGTAATCCAACGTGCGCCAGAGGTAAAGCAGCGCGAGCGGTAGCCATTGCAGCGCCAGAAGCTGAGCCTGGGCCAGGTTGCTCATCTTATAGGCGCCGAAGGCGAAGACGACCCCCGCCGCAATCCCCGCCCAGCGGCTACGCGTCAAACGAAGCACGAGCAAGTAGGCGCAGAAGCCCGAGAGAACGAAGCTGGCCAGCAAGGCCAGGTTGTAGCCAAGAACGGGATTGCCTGTCGCAAGTGAGAATGGCAGGGCGATCAACGCCTGGGGAAGAATGATCTCAGAGAAAGCCAGCGTATTCTGATACGGGTAGAAGATATTGGCATCGAAGAGGTGCAGAGGGTTGGTTAGAAGCTGGTGTCCATCCCAGGCGAGAATCCATGTGTTGAGCAGAGCGTCGTTGAGATCCTCCACTCCCGATGCGACATGGAGGGAGAGAGGCCAGGTGAGGCCAACGGTCAGCAGTATGAAGAGCACTAACACGACAACGGCTTTGCGCATCTTGTACTTTGGACGATCTCGAGCGGAAAATGCTGTCAGCGGAGCGAGCAATGCTGAAGGCGCCAAGACGAAATCAGTAACAGAAGCCTGGCGCCGGCCATGTCCCCACTACCCAAAGCCGCGCGGAACCTGTCATCCTGAGCGAACGCCCTTTGCGAGCAGAGGATCGCAAAGGAGATTCTTCATCGCAAAGGGCGTTCGCTCAGGATGACAGCCGTTTCGTAACGACTGTAAGCGCGAACCTATGGGACGGCGGGATAGTCGGCCAGCGCAGCATAGGCGACGCCGACGAGACTGGGGCCGGTATGTGCGCCCAGCACTGGTGAAATGGCGCCAACTGGCAGCCATGTGCAAGAAAACGCTTTGTCGATGAGTTCGTGAAGCAGGGATGCTCCCGTCGGGTTGCTGGCATGCAGTATCTGCACGCGCAGGGCTGTTCCCGGAGCATGTTTCCGCTTCATGACGTCGACGAGCCCTTTGATGGCAGCGTCGAACGTGCGGGCCTGGCTGAGTTGCTCGTAGATGCCGGTTGTCTTGGTCACGCCGATGATGGGCCGGATGTGTAAGACCGACGCGATCAGGCCTTTCATATGGCTGATGCGCCCGCCATGAATCAAGTACTTGAGATCGTTCAATGTGTAGACAGTGTCGGCTGCAGCGGCGATCTGCTCCAGCATCGCCACTATCTGCTCTTTTTTCCAGCCCGCCTTGACGGCGCGCGCGGCGGCGGCCACTTGCCATCCGACCACACCGGAGAGCGTCTTGCTGTCGAAGACGGTTATATGGGCCTCGGGCACCATGTCTGCCGCAAGTTTGGCCGAATTCGCTGTGCCGCTGAGTCCTGATGACATATTGATGCAAAGAATGTCGGGGTCCGTTGCCGCCAACTTACGGAAAACCTCGGCGAACTCGCCGGCCGACGGCTGTGATGTGGTCGGAAACCCACCAGTGGTCTCCAACTGATGGTACAATTCCTCGGGCTGGATATCGAGGCCGCTGTGATAGGTCTTGTCGTTCAGGCTGATCGTGTGCCGCACGATGCAAATCTCGGAGTCTGGCATTTGATCGGGCGGCAGGTACATGTCCATACCGCTATCGCTGACAATCTGCATATTACCCTCCTTTCCATATGAAAAATAACCGCAGTGTGAACTGCTCAGGTGGAAGTTTTAGGCCCACTCTACACCAGTCATAACACTGATAGCGGCATGCTGATACGCGCCGCTAGAGAGCAGGCAAACTGCTGTCGCGTTGGCAGGCTCTGCTGTGGCGTCAGCCTTCCGCTGTGAAACTAGAACTGTGTGACCCCGGTGAAGTTGAAGCGGTTGATCTTGAGTGCAGGAACCCGGGTTGTTCCCATCCCTGTGACGATTTTGGCTGTCGTGCCGGCAGCCTCCACCTGCGACAGCGCGTCCAAATAGCTCTGCGTGAAGCGGAAGTTGCGCACTGGCTTGGTGATTTCACCGTTCTCGATCAGGAACGTACCATCGCGCGTCGTGCCGGTCACAATCACTTTCAGAGGATGGATGGGGCGGGTATACCAGAACCGTGTGACCCAGATGCCACGTTTGGTGGACTTGAGCATCTCGTCTTTCGTCTGCGTTCCCGTTGCCATGAACAGGTTGAGGGGCATGGGGCCAAACGTGTTCGGCGCAGGCAAGGCATGTCCTGTCGACTGTCTGTCCTCCTTACCGGCGGTGTACGAGTCGTAGACCACGGCCTTCGCCACGCCGTTCTCGATGAGCGACAAGCGAGACTTGGGCACGCCCTCGTAGTCAAACGGCACAGGCAAGCCTGCGCGGTCAAGCCCATCATCCCAGATTGAGATGTTGTCGCCCACGACCTTTTCGCCGAGCTTCATGAAGCTACGGCCCTCTTGAACGGCCAGCCCACTGAAACCCAGACGCGCCAGGAAGGTCAGAAAGTCAGCGACAGCATACTCCTCGAATATGACCGTGTACTCGCCAGGGGCGACTTCAACCGGGTCTTGGGCTAATTGGGCTTTCTTGAGCGCCTCGGTTGCCACGGTCTCGACATCGAGGTCGCCAACATCGAGCGCGTTGGCGTCTGCATAGCCTGAACCATTGCCAGACATGATCACCGTGCTCAATTCGGCGCGGGTCGCAGCAAAGTACGTCGAGACGCCGAGCGAATTGGCGACGGCGACTTCGTTGACAGCAGTCGAGAACGAGCCGGATGCGATCAGCCCGGCGTCGATAGCTTTCTTGCAAATGACGCTCACACTCTGGGCGCGCTGTTCGGGAGTGGCCAGGGCGGTGCGTTCGACAAAGGCGTCGACCTGCGCATAGCGGGCCGGCGGCATGGGCAGGGAGATGAAGTCGGGGTTGTCCTGCTGGAAACGAGCAATGGTGGCAGCAGACTCGACAACCTTTCTCAGTCCAGCCTCGCTGACGTCGTTCGTTGCGGCGACGCCGATCTTCTTGCCGGCAACGACACGAACGCGCACATCACTGTTCGTCTCAGCGACATTCTGGTGGATATAGGAATTGGCAAAGCGCGTCAGGCCGGCGTCTTTGGCCGAGACGAGTACCTCGGTTTGATCGGCTTTCGAATAGGAGAGCACCTGCCTGGCAATTGCCTGGGCGTTGGTTTGACCTAGCATGTTGTCTTCAATCCTCCCTACTTCATCACGCCCACGCGTACATTACGAAAGCGGGCCGGGGCTGCGCCGTGACCAACATGTGCCATCTGTTGCGGCTGCCCTTTGCCGCAATTGGGGGTGCCCCACACGTTCCAGTGCTCTTTGTTGCAGATGGCATCGCAACTGCCCCAGAACTGGGGCGTAACGCCGGTGTAGGTGGCGTTCTTAAGCATGGCGCCCATCTTGCCGTTCTTGACCTCATAGGCAATCTCGGTGCCGAACTGGAAGTTGAGCCGCCGGTCATCGATGCTCCAACTCTTGTTCAGTTCCATGTAGATGCCATCGTCGGTATCGGCAATCAGATCGTCGAGAGACCATTGCCCCGGCTCGAGGCTGACGTTGGTCATGCGCACAATCGGCACACGGCTCCAGCCGTCGGCGCGCGCTGCGCCGCCAGACTCCTGGCCGAGGCGGGCGGCGTGTTCGCGGTCTGTCAGGTAGCCGACAAAGACACCGTTGCGAATGATCGTCCGCTTCTGCGCTGGAACGCCGTCATCGTCGTAGCCAAACGTGCCCAGGCCGCCGGCGATCGTGGCGTCGGCGGTGATATTCACCACCGGCGAGCCATATTGAAACGTGCCCAGCTTCTCAGTGGTCAAGAAACTGGTGCCAGCGAAGCTCGCCTCCGTGCCAAAGACGCGATCGAGCTCAACGGGATGGCCGCATGACTCGTGAATCTGCAAGGCCAACTGTGTCGGGCCGAGGATAATGGTTGTCTCGCCCGAGGGGCATTGTCTGGCCGAGAGCAGCGCGACGGCCTCTTCGGCGATCTGTTGCGCATGGCCAGGCATGTCCATGCTGATGATCATCTCGTAGCCGCAGCAGCCCTGGTGCCGGCCAAAGCTGTTGGGGTACGAGCGTTTCTGCACATCGCCTTCGCCGAGAGCCATGCACTCGATGCCGCCGCCGGTCTCAGTCAGTGTCTGCTCGATGTAGCTACCGTCGGTGGAGGCAAATGTCTTCGTGATGCGCAGGCACTCCATGCTGCTTTCGGCCACCTTGATGCCTTTTACCTTACTCATGGCAGCGCTGGCTCGCAGCAAGTGATCGATCTTGTGCTCAAGTGAGACAGCGAACGGGTCAACGTCCAGCGGCGTGCTATATGTGTCCACATAGCTGTACGCTTTGTCGAGATGAAGGGGCGTCCTGACGGTCAGCGCGCTGGCATGGGCAATCTGCACAGCCAGAGCGGTGACGCGGTCAATCTCGGCGCCCGCAAGGAGTGAGCTGGATGCGAAGCCCCAGGCGCCCCTGGCCGCCACACGCACGCCGAAGCCCTGGCTCTCGGTCATCTCGATGGCTTCGACAATGCCGTTCTTGACCACCAGACTCTGGCGCGTGGTGTTGATGATACGGATGTCGGCGTAGCTGGCGCCCCGAACCTGGGCCAGGTTGAGCGCACGATCGGTGAATTCCTTCAAATCTGTCCCTCCGCGCGCAGAATTGATTCTCGCACAGCAGCGCCAAGTATACCACGTGTTGGCGCATGCTGCAATCTGGCATGGGTGGCAATGGTTCAGCATTGCCACCCGGATGCGTAGGCCGCGTTTCCATACCCGGCATTTCATGCTGCAACGACCACGTCGGCTATGGAAAGCCGACCTACAAGAGGCTGCCTTACCGCAATGGTTCACCATTGTCCCCCGGATGCGTAGGCCGGGTTTCTATACCCGGCATTTCATGCTGCAAC
>CAYOEZ010000139.1:10478-12773 GCA_964402955.1 uncultured Ktedonobacterales bacterium
CAATGGTTCAGCATTGCCACCCGGATGCGTAGGCCGCGTTTCCATACCCGGCATTTCATGCTGCAACGACCACGTCGGCTATGGAAAGCCGACCTACAAGAGGCTGCCTTACCGCAATGGTTCAGCATTGCCACCCGGATGCGTAGGCCGGGTTTCCATACCCGGCATTTCATGCTGCAACGACCACGTCGGCTATGGAAAGCCGACCTACAAGAGGCCCATTACCATACCGGTGAATTGTTACGATGGGTTGACGCTATCGCCTCGTCTGTGCTATGCTAGCGAGTGTAGAAACAGCGCATGTACGGAACGTTCCAGAACAGCAACAGCAAGGTTGTCGCGACGCACCACAGGAGGAAGACCAAATGTCCACGTTGACAAGGCGGCAGTTTCTCGCTGAGCTTGGCTTGGTTGGCGCTGGCGTTGCGCTGACGCCGGCGAGCGCGGCTGGCATGGCAATCGACGCGGCCAACGACAGCGCCGACGAGACGTACGCCAGCACCTCGCAGACGCGGGTGAAATGGGCAAAGCCCACTGAAAAGGCTACGACGGAGATCGACTGGACTGCCATGCAGCGCTTCGATGAGCGCAACAGCGCCCGTGGCGGGCTGGTCAAGTACATCGGCAAGGAACGACTGGATGAACTGAACAAGATCCAGAGTGACAGCCTCAGCCGATGGCTCAAAGCAGGGAAGCCCGGCTATTCGCTCAAGGACGCGGCGCTGCTGGCTGCGTCGGGCGTTGGCGCCGGCGCACAGAGCTTTCTCGGCCCGGACAAGGTCACCACGCCGCAAGACCGCGGCGTGCCTGTCTGGACTGGGACGCCGCAAGAGGCCAATGAGATCGTCACGGCGGCTCTGCGCCACCTGGGCGCCGCCACTGTCGGCGTCGTTGCCCTCGAGCCTGCCACGACAGAGAAGCTCGTCTACGCCTTCGACCCGGACGGCAAGGAGCTGGTCTTTGCCGACGACGACCGGCCTTCCGAGAACGATACGCAGCGAGTGATCCCGCGCAAGGCGCGCTGGGTGATTGTCTGGAGTGTGCAGATGTCGGAAGAAACGCTCAAGCGAGCGCCCACGATCACCGCGCAACAGACGACGACCCTGGCCTACACGCGCAACCGCAATATCCAGCTTCGCCTACAGACCTTTCTGCGTTCCCTCGGTTACATGGCGCTGGGCGAGGCGAGCACCAACGCGTTGGGCATTAGCCCAGCCTTCGGCGTGCTGGCCGGCCTGGGTGAAATGTCACGCTTGAACCGTCTGATCACGCCCGAGTATGGACCAATGGTGCGCGTCTTCAAGATGATCACCGACCTGCCAATGGCGCCCACGAAACCGATCAACGCCGGCATTATGCGCTTCTGCCAGACCTGCAAAAAGTGCGCCGAAGCCTGCCCGACGCAGGCTCTAAGTCTGGATCGCGAGCCGACGTGGCAGGTGCGCGGCGGCTGGAATAATCCCGGCCACCGCGCCTATTTCGAGAACTCCACGATGTGCCGCATAGGGTGGGCGGTTGCGGGCACCAATTGCGGGCGCTGTTTTGCATCGTGCCCCTATGGCAGCAAAGGTATTGCGCCAATCCATGAGTTTGCCGGCGAGGTGTCGTCGGCGACGCCCGCCATGAATACGTTCTTCAGGTCGATGCACGACACGGTCTTTGGTAAGGTTGAAGCGAATTTCACGGCCATCAAGGACCCTGCCCGCTGGTGGACACTCGATCTGCCGGAATACGGCATCGACACCATGCAGGGACGCACAAACAGATAGAGGAGGCCACACAATGTGGGTCATGATTGGCATCGTGATTGGCTTTGCCTGGCATTGGCTACTCGTCTGGACGCGCGCCAGAAATGTCCGTATTGGTTGGCTCGTCTGGACGCTCCTCATTCTGGCCGTGCTGGACGTTGTGACGGGCATGCAGAACTACTTCGGCTTGATGCAGGAGTACGAAGAGCGAGCCGCAGGCACGATGATACCGATCTACGGCATCCAGGCGGCGATTCTGGGTGTGCTGGCGCTCCTTCTTCTGTGGCGGCAGGTGCGCAGAGCCAGCCGTTGATTGTCAGAGGGTAGTAGACGGCGGGCGCTCAAGGCGAAGGAGTAGGCTGGGGTACGCTGCTGTGCAGCGCCTGCTGGATACTTGTGTATCCCGCAGTTCATCATGTCGTGGGCCCACCGGGGAGAGCAAGCGGAGAGATGAGGCGCGCCTGGCCTTCGATGGTTGCCGGCTCAAAGGTGGCCAGCTCATGGGCATCCATGATATTGTAGTGGTAGCCTTGCTCGGTCAGAAAGA
>CAYOEZ010000140.1:0-12730 GCA_964402955.1 uncultured Ktedonobacterales bacterium
AGCAGAAACCTGTGAATGGCTGGATAATGGAATCACTGCGGCTCAGGCTGGCCGTCAGTCGCCGGCTTGCCGTACTGCTGGATTGGCTGCATATCGGTCCTGATTACAAACTCGCCAATGATGAAGTATGTCCCTAAAGCGATGCTCCGTGCATCGTCTCTGGTTATTGGCGCATGGGCGGTGGATTGATAGGCAATCAATGCACTAACTGAGTCGGCAAGCCGCTCAATCTCGCCGCTCAGGAATTCACCCCTAGTCCCACACAGTCCTTTTTGATGGAGGTAAGCCCGTAGTCGGTTCTTGGACATACCTTTGCTTACAGACATCTTACTGGTTCTCTTACCATCCTTGTCTGTACCGGGCAAATGCTCGTACGTCGGACGTGGATCGTGCCAGAGATGGTCGGCAAGGTCGCTCAAGAGGTTGCGACATCCGAGCACTGCATTGCGCCACTCTTCAGGGTTATCGGATTGGATGCCTCGGTTGATGGCTTCCATATGGTTGGCAAAGCCCAAGCTACCTAGAGATGCGTCGACCTGTTTGCGGTAGTCCGCCCAGATCTCACCGAGTACGTTCCCATGTCGGAGGACGACGTACGCGTTGGATGCCCAATTGAAGGTGTGACTTTCGATAGTGGCCACGCAACCTGCGAAACTGAAGGCAGGATAGTCTTTGACCGCAACGAGCGTTACAGCCCTACCCAGTTTTTTGGACCATTGCTGCTTTGTCTGCGGAGTGTGTTCTCGATAGCCACCTTGGGCGGCTGCTAGCAGCGTATCGATATCAGTTCGCACTTCAAGGGTTGGGGGGAGGATTGCATCTTCGTCGGGAGGACGGTTGATCATGGTCTCGGCTGCCCACGTGCTGATCTCGTATATCGAACCCTGCAGAACCCAGTCCACCTTTCCGTTTACAAACCGGTACAGTGGCAACGCCGCATCCTGAGGATAGCCGGTAAGCTCGCGTTGAAACCAGGCTAACGCATCTTTCCAACCGATCAAGGTGCATACGTGTTGGCATTGGCGCAGGATAACCTTCAGATCGTGTTTGCTGCTGGTGAGTGCATGCAGCACATCGCCAAGAATCTGAACAGCTTCTTCTTGAGCAATCATCTCAGCGGACGCTCCTGGCGTGGCATAATCTGTCTTGCCGTTTGCGAGTCGGCCCTTACGTAGTGTGTGCATCCATTATAGCACGATCGCTATCCTTCTGGATAGCAGGTTCGCCCGAGTCCATTTACACGATTCTGCCGCTCCAGGGCAGCGGGATATTCCCCTCGATGGACTACGCTGACGACATGCAAGGAGTACCCCACTCATGATCACCCGCATCTGGCATGGCTGGACGACGCCTATGAGGCGCTGCTCAAGAGCGAGATATTCGTCGGCATCAAGGGGCGCGCCATCGCCGGCTACAGGGGCATCCAGCTTCTGCGCCGCAGCGCCGGCGACGAGGTGGAATTCGTGACCATCATGTGGTTCGATTCGATCGAGGCGGTGCGGGCTTTCGCCGGGGACGACTACGAGGCGGCGGTTGTTCCGCCCAAAGCACGCGCCATCCTGGCACGCTTCGACGCCCATTCGCAACACTACCAGGTTGAGGTTGAGCTAGTGGAACAGGGAGGTCATTGGTGAAGACACAGGACTATGTCGCTTTAGAGAACAAGTACGGCGCGACCAACTACAAGCCGCTCGATGTGGTGCTGACACGCGGCCAGGGCATCTGGGTGTGGGATGTGGACGGCAACAAGTACATGGATTGCCTCTCGTCCTATTCCGCCGTCAACCAGGGCCACTGCCACCCGCGCATCGCCGCTGTGATGAAGGAACAGTGTGAGAAGCTGACCCTCACCTCGCGCGCCTTCCGCAACGACCAGTTGCCGCTCTTCTACCAGGAGTTGTGCGAGCTGACCCATTCGCACATGGCGCTGCCCATGAACAGCGGCGCCGAGGCGGTCGAATCGGTGATCAAGGCCGTGCGCAAGTGGGGCTACAAAGAGAAGAAGATACCCGAGGGCAAGGCCGAGGTCATCGTCTGCGCCAACAACTTCCACGGGCGCACCATCACCATCGTCGGTTTCAGCACGGAGGAACAGTACCGCGATGGCTACGCCCCCTTCACGCCGGGCTTCACGATCATTCCCTTTGGCGATGCTGAGGCGCTGGAAACAGCCATCACCCCTTGCACCGTGGCCTTCCTGGTCGAGCCGATTCAGGGCGAGGCGGGCATCATCGTGCCGCCGCCGGGCTTCCTGCGCGCAGCGCGCCGCATCTGCACGGCCCACGGCATCGCCCTCATCACCGACGAGATTCAGACCGGCCTGGGTCGCACCGGCAAGCTGCTGGCCGAGGAGCACGACGGCGTCGAGGCCGACCTGACCGTGATCGGCAAGGCGCTGTCGGGCGGATTCTACCCCATCTCCGCTGTCCTCTCCAACAAGGAAGTGCTGGGTGTCTTCCAGCCTGGCGACCACGGCAGCACCTTTGGCGGCAACCCCCTGGCCTGCGCCGTGGCGCGCATGGCGCTCAAGGTGCTGATCGAAGAAAACATGATCGAGAATGCCGCCAAAATGGGCGACTATCTGATGGCGCAGTTGCGCGCGGTCAAGAGCCCACACATCAAGGAAGTGCGCGGCAAGGGGCTGTTGGTGGGCATCGAGCTGCACGAAGAGGCCGGCGGCGCGCGCCGCTTCTGCGAGGCGCTGATGGCCAGGGGGCTGCTCTGCAAAGAGACGCATAGGAACGTGATCCGCATCGCCCCGCCGCTCGTCATCACCAAAGCGGAGATCGATTGGGCGATGGAGCGGCTGGCGCCGGTGCTGGCGAGCGCGTGAGGCCGGAACGCCGGGAAGCTCGAAGCTTCCGGCTGAACAGATGGAAGCCCCGTTGGGGCTAACCTTCAGCCTCGGAGAGGCTTCCGGTTGTTCAGCGAGGAGCTTCTAGCTCCGGTCAGCCACGCGACATATAACTCATCCTGAGGAAGACATGAAGTACAACCCTCTCGGCCGTACTGGCCTGCTCGTCTCCGAAATTGGCTTTGGCTGCGGCGGCACCGGCGGCTTGCTCACGCGTGGCGACTACCCACTGATGCGCCGGACCGTGGCGCGGGCGATCGAGCTGGGCGTCAACTACTTCGACACAGCGGCGCTCTATGGCGATGGCCAGTCCGAGGTGAATCTCGGCGCTGTCCTGCGCGAGCTGCAGGCCGACGTGCTTGTGGGCAGCAAGGCGCGGCCCGCAGGCGACGACGTTCTGCACATCGGCGCGGCGATCATCCGCTCGGTCGAGGCCAGCCTGCGCCGCATGGGCCGCTCGCACATCGACCTGATGCAGTTGCACAATCGCCTTGACTGGCAGCGCGATGCGCAACGCAACCTGATTGGCCTTGCCGACCTCGATGACGTGGCGCAGGCGTTCGAGAAGCTGCAGCAACAGGGCAAGATTCGCTTCTGGGGCATGAACGCGCTGGGCGAGAGCGATGTTTTGCACGGCGGGGTAGCAAGCGGGCGCTTCCAGACGATTCAGATTCTCTTCAACTTGCTCAATCCGTCGGCAGGAATGCCGGTAGCGCCGGACTTCCCGTTTCAGAACTACCAACAACTCATCCAACACGCCGCGCAGCAGAACATGGGCGTCATCGCCTTCCGCGTTCTGGCGGGCGGAGCGCTGAGCGGCGCGATCGAGCGCCATCCGGTCGCCTCGCCCACGGTAGACCATATTGCGTCGGCCCCGGTCTATAGCGCCGATGTCGCCGCGGCGCAGCGTTACCGTTTTCTGGTAGACGACGGCGTGGTGAGCAGCCTGGCCGAGGCGGCGCTGCGTTTTGTCATCAGCGAGACGGGCGTCTCCACAGCCCTGATCGGGGTTTCTGATCAAGCACAGCTCGAGGAGATGGTTGCCTTTGCCGGACATGGCCCACTGCCGTCCCCAGCGTTGGCGCGTATCAGACAGATGTGGAGCTGATGTCGCTGTATCCAAAGGGAGGCATGACCATGTCACATATTGAAGACAATGCCGTTGAGCGAAAACATCTGATCGCTCTGGCCAACCGTCTGACCGATGCGCAATTGCGCCGCCAGACAGACGCCGACTGGACGGTGGCCGCGCTCTTTGCGCACCTGGCCTTCTGGGATCAGCGCGCCCTGGTTCTGCTCGATAAATGGAAGCAAAGCGGCGTTGGGCCGTCACCAATTGATACAGACATCGTCAATGAAGCTATGAGGGTGCATTGCCTGGTTATTCCGCCGCGCACAGCAGCGCAGTTGGCTGTGTCGTGCGCCGTTGCCATTGACCGGCAGATCGAACAGCTCGACCCTGCCTTTGTGGCGATTGTGCTGCGCGACGGCAAGACAGTGCGACTCAACCGCGCCGACCACCGCCGCGAGCATCTGCGACAGATCGAACGTGTATTGGGTATAGGGAGTTGACCACATGAAGATTAGCGCAGTCGAGCCGCTGGCGATCGATCGCTACCTCTTTGTCCAGGTGCATACTGACGCCGGCATTGTTGGCCTGGGTGAATCCGGCGCCTGGGGGCACCTGGAAGCGTCCGAGGCGGCCATGCGTAAGTTCGGCGAGTATCTGGTGGGCAAAGATCCTTTCCAGATCGAGCACCACCAGGATGTCATGCACCGCTGGAGCTACTTCCGCGGCGCGGCCATCATGGGCGCCATCTCAGCCATAGACATTGCGCTGTGGGACATCAAGGGCAAGGCGCTGGGCGTGCCGGTGTATGAGCTTCTGGGCGGCAAGGTGCGCGACCGGGTGCGCGTGTATTATCACGTTCTCGCCCCAACCCTCGATGAGCAATTGCAGAAGATGGTTGAGGCCAAGCAACATGGCTTCACCGCCGTCGGCCATCTCAACCCCTTCCTCGATGAACCCCACGAGCAGCGTTACTTCAAGACACATTCTGCCAAGATCGCCGGCGCCATCGAGTGCGTGCGCCGGTACCGGGCTGCTGTCGGCGACGAGGTCGATCTGTGCCTGGAGATGCACCGCCGTCTGACCCTGTCCGAGGCGATTGCGCTGGGCCGCGCCATCGAAGAATACCGGCCATTCTTCTATGAGGACCCTGTTCCGCCCGACAACATCGATGTCATGGGCGAAGTCGCGCGCCAGATCGGCATCCCCATCGCCACAGGAGAACGGCTGCTGGGCTTGCCCGAGTTTGCCATGCTGGTGGAGCGGCGGGCAGCGCAGTATCTGCGACCATGCCTGTGCGTCGCAGGCGGGATTTCGGGCGGCAAGAAGATCGCCGCGCTGGCGGAGGCCTTCGGCCTGGGCATCGTGCCGCACAACCCGCTCTCGCCGGTCAGCACGGCCGCCTGTCTGCAACTGGGGGCTGCCATACCCAATCTGGCGATTCAGGAGTTCCCTGGCGCCCAGGAGCGCGCCCCCCAGAACGAGATCGTGATAGGGCTGCCCAAAGCGGAGGCGGGGTTTCTGCCCGTGCCCACTGCCCCGGGGATCGGCGTCACGCTTGCGCCTGACGCTGCTGCCCGTTTCCCAGTCAGGCCGCGGCCCGTGCGCGCCCGCCTGCACGTTGATGGTTCCGTTGTGGACCAGTAGTCGTATCCCGTGCTTTCACAAGAGCGAACGTGATTCACCGCTGAGTTCGCAGAGAACGCAGAGGAAGCACAGGGTTCTCTCTGCGGACTCAGCGTGCTCCGCGCTGGATTGTGTCTGCCGACCAACTGTACGGTGAAACTGACAGAAAACCGCGACCTTTCCATTCTTCCACTCGGAGGTGGCTCCTTTGTTACCCTGGCTTGGTGATCGGCTTGTCGATACCTATGGCCCATTCCGGCTGCTGACATCCCATCTGTTTTTGATTGGTCTGGGCGTGATTCTCTCCTCGCTCGGCACATGGATTCTGTTGCCGCGCCTGATGCTTCGCCTGCCTACCGACAAGGGGCGATCCTTCGCTGTCGGCGGCCAACAGAGTGTCGGCAAGCCGGTCGGCGCCGGCATTGTCTTCGTCACGGTCTTCCTTGTCGTCTCCCTGCTGATCATGCCCCTGGAGTGGCGTTTTCTGGGCATCCTGGGTTGTGTGCTCCTGGCCATGCTGGAAGGGTTCTATGACGACAAGAGCAAGGGTGGATGGAGCGAGCTCGGGCTGGGACTCGTGGACCTGGTCATCTCCTTCATGGGCGCCGTCTTCGTAAGCCAGTTGCAGGATTTCCAGATCTGGTTGCCCCTGATCAAGACGCCCATCGTTGTGTCGCCGTGGGTCTTCATTCCCTTTGCAACCGGGCTGATCTGGCTGACGATCAACGCCACCAACTGCACCGACGGGGTGGATGGCCTCTCCGGGACGCTCTCGGCATTTGCCTTCGTTTTCCTGGGCGGCATTCTCTACGGTATTGTGGGCCACAAGGACATCTCGGCCTACCTGCTCGTTCCGCACTATCCCGATGGCTCTATCTGGGCCATGATGAGCTTTGTCATGGTCGGCTGCCTGGCCGCCTACCTCTGGTACAACGCCAATCCGAGTGCGTTGCTGATGGGCGACGCCGGGTCGCGCCCGGTCGGGTTCCTGCTGGGGACGCTGGTGCTGGCCTGCGGCAATCCCTTCCTCATCTTCGTCGTGGCGGGCGTCATCCTGGTCAACGGGGCAACGGGTCTGCTCAAAGTGGCGCTGCTGCGCGCCTTCAAGATCGGCATCTTCAAGAACGTGCGCTATCCGCTGCACGATCACGTGCGCCACAGCCACGGCTGGTCCAATACACAGGTGCTGGTGCGCTTTGCCCTGCTGCAAGCACTCGGCTCACCCATTCTGCTGCTGCTGCTGCTGAAGGTGCGCTAGACGTCTATGGTCGCACATGCTCTGCTCGACGCTCAATTGTCGCTGACCATCCCGTCCCTATCAAAGTAACTCCAGGAGTGACGCCGTGAAAGATCAACTGATTGCTACCTTGCGCGACCTGACCGCCCTGCACGCGCCGCCGGGTTTCGAGCAGCCGGTCGTGCACTATCTGCGCGCCGCCTTTGCCCCGCTGGCCGACAGCGTGGAGGTCGACAGCATGGGCAACCTCTACGCCATCAAGCGCGGCAAGAGCGAGTATCCCCGTTTCATGATCGAGGCGCACTCCGATGAATTGGGCGGCCTGGTCAAGAGCATCCTGCCCAGCGGCTTCCTCAAGATCGACAAACTGGGCGGCGTGCTCGATGCGCTGATCATCGGGCGCAAGGTGTGGGTGAACGGGCATCTGGGCGTCATCGGCGTCAAGTCGGGGCATTTGCAGTCGGCTGAGGAGAAAGGCAGAGTCCCCTCTATCGACGACGCCTATGTGGACGTGGGCGCAGCGTCGGCTGATGAGGTCGCCCGCATGGGCATCCGCATTGGCGATCCCTGGGTGTGGCTGAGCGAGCTTGAGCAGATGACGAACCCCGATCGTCTGGTGGGCAAGGCTATCGACAATCGTCTGAGCTGCGCCGTGCTGCTGCAAACTTTCCGTGAGTTGCAGGGCGTCACCCTCGACGGCACGCTGATTGCGCTCATCGCCGTGCAGGAGGAAGTTGGTCTACGCGGCGCAACCGTTGCCGCCGAGCACGCCGCGCCCGACTATGCCGTGTGCGTCGACACGTTCATGAGCGGCGACACGCCCGATGTGGACTACTACCGCGAGATGCCCGTCGGCATTGGGTGTGGCCCCGTAACATTGCTGGCCAACACCGGGCAGATCGCCCACCAGGGCGTGGCGCGGCTGATGGAGAGTGCCGGCCAGCGCGCCGGCGTGCCGTTGCAGCGCGCCACCGTCATCGGCAAGGCCAGCACCGATTCCGTCGCCATTCATCTCTCCGGCGAAGGTGTGCCGACCGCCGGGCTGGGCCTCTGCCGCCGCTACTCGCATTCGCCGGTAGAAACGATGGACATCAACGACGCCGTGGGCGCGGTGAAGATACTGGTCGAGATGGCCAGGGGAATGGGCCACGCACAGAAGACCATCGCTGCTGTATGGGAATAAACATCGCTGGAGGAGATCATGTCGCAGGTCAATAGCCTCACCGGCCCGGTTGACAGCCAGAAACTGGGCTTCACCCTCATGCACGAGCATATCTATGTGCTGAGTTGGTCCATGCGCCAGGCCTTTCCGGGATGGCTCGATCGCCAGTCGCTCATCGACGCCGCCGTGCGCGAGCTGGCTGCGGTGCATGCCAGCGGCGTCGACACGGTCGTTGACTGCACAGCAATCAACCTGGGGCGTGACGTCGGCATGCTGCGCGAGGTAGCCGGGCGTAGTCAGGTGCACATCATCGCCTCGGGCGGCCTGTACTGGACAGAGGAGCCGTGGCTAGACAGGTGGGACGCAGATCAGCTGTTCGACTGGCTGATGAAAGACCTGCAGAGCATGGAAGGAACGGGAGTCAGGCCCGGGATCATCAAGTGCGGAACCGATCGTTTCGGCATTACTCCGCTCAACGAGAAGCTGTTGCGTGTGACGGCGCGTCTCCATCGCGCCAGCGGTCTGCCCATCACCACGCATACCACGGTCGCCAACCGCTCCGCCCTCGACCAGCTCGACCTCTTCGCCGATGAGGGCGTCGACCTCAAGCGCGTCGTGATCGGCCACTGCGGCGATACAGAAGACATCGCCATGATCGAGGCCATCCTTGCCCGCGGCAGCTTCATCGGTATGGATCGCTTCCGCCCTGTCCATCAATTCCCGACCGAGAAGCGCGTCAAGGTCATTGCCGAGTTGTGCCGCCGCGGCTATGCCGGCCAGATGGTGCTCGGGCATGATGTTGACGTCGCCAGCGACTTCGGCAAGTACCGGCGCCCCTCGCTCACCAATCCGGATGTAGCCGAGCGTGTCTATTGTTACGTGCCCGACGTGGTCGTGCCTGCCCTGCGCGCCGCCGGCGTGGCCGAGGCGCAGATTCGGCAGATGACCGTCGAGAACCCGCGGCGCGTGCTTGCGCTGTAATGCTGCATTTTGCGACCACCGAGGTGCCCGATGGCGCGGGGCAGGCTCTCTCTGAGACCTCGGTGGTCTGCGGCGCGACATGTTGCAAACCCCTGCATTGATTTGTGGGGCGACCTGCTGTATACTCCAGGTAGACCAACGCGTGCTGCCGTGGAGGTGATCGCCTCGTGAACATCTACCAGCGACCGATGCTGCCGTGGCCCGGACTGGACACATACGCCCGCTCTGTGCGGCTGGCCACAAGCAGGTTGACCATTCACACCTATGACACAGGAGAGGGCGCCGCCCCTCCTGTGCTCCTCATCCACGGCCTGGGCGACGATGCCGACACCTGGCGCTATCTGATTGCGCCCCTCTCAACGCAGCGCAGGGTCATCGCACTCGACCTGCCCGGATTCGGTCGCAGCGACAAGCCCGAGCGGGCCTACACCATCCCCTTCTTTCAAGATACCTTTCTGGATCTTTTGGACACGCTGTCGATCCCGCGCGCCACATTGATCGGCCACTCGCTGGGCGCGCTTGTCGCTCACGCTGTTGCCCTGCATTGCCCCGAACGGGTAGAGCGACTGATTCTGATTGGCGGCTCGCTGGCGGCGGGTACGCAAAAACTCGAGTTGTCAACGTTGCTGTTCTTGCTGCCAATGCTGGGCGAGTGGCAGTACAACAACCTGCGCAAAGACCCTGCGGCAGCCTACCGCACCCTCGACGCCTACTACAGCCGCCTGGATCGCCTGCCCGAGGCTGACCGCACATTCCTGCTGCAGCGCGTCAACGAACGGGTGTGGAGCGATGGGCAGCGGCAGGCCTTCCTCTCGACGCTGCGCAACCTGGCGCGCTGGCTGCCCGGCCAGCAGCGTGCTCTGGCCTCCAGGCTGGCGAGCCTTGCCGTTCCCACGCTGGTCATCTGGGGCGAGGCCGACCACATTCAGACCGTGGGCAACGGTCACGCCCTGGTCAAGATGCAGCCCTCGGCCCGGCTGGTCGTTGTGCCCGAGGCAGGCCATAATGTGCAGCAGGAGAATCCACAAGCGGTTCTGGATGCAATCACTACTGAGTGCGCTTAACGGTCGATGTTTGAGGTGCGAAACGATGGCTGAGATACCATGCCGCGCCGGCTGTGCGGCCTGTTGCATTGCGCCATCGATCTCCTCTCCCATCCCCGGCATGCCGCGCGGCAAGCCGGCGGCCGTGCGCTGCGTGCAGTTGACGGCGGACAATCGCTGCCGGATTATCGGCCAACCGCAGCGGCCGGCGGTCTGCGTGGGCTTGCAGCCCAGCAGCGAGATGTGCCGCCAGACGGCGGACGAAGCCTACATCGGGCTGATGGCCTTGGAGCGGGCGACCCGACCTGAGGCAAAGGTAAAGAATGAACATTGACGTCGAACTGGCTTCGAGCGAAGACAAAACGCTGATCCAGCGCAAGGTGGAGCTGTACCTTCACGATTTCAGCGTCATCCTGTACATTGCCTATCGCCTCGATGGCTACATCGCCAGCAAGGACGGCGACATTTCCTGGCTGCATCCCTTTGAACAGGCAGGGGAAAACTCAAGGAGACAACCATGTTACGCATTGAATCGTTTCTTTCTGCTCGATTGTTCATGTCGCCGCAGTTGGTGGGCGGGCGGCTCTACTTCATCAGCGACACGAGTGGGCGGCTGAGCCTGTACAGCATGAGCGCCCAGGCCGGCGGCGTGCCCGAGCCGCTGCTGCCGCCCAACATCGCCCTGCAGAACCCGCACCTCATTGGCGGCTACGCCTTCTACGTCTTCCCCAGGCTGGGCAAGATTCTGCTCATGCTCGACAACAACGGCGACGAGAACTACCTGCCCATGTTCATCCCCCTGGCCGGCGGCTATCCGCAGCCGGCCTTCGGCGACAAGCTGGCCAACACGCGCTGCCACCTCGGCAAGTGCGACAGGGAACACAGCCTGATTTGCCTGCTGGCTGAGTCACGCAGTAGCGCCTTGCAGACGGCCTATCGCGGCAATCTGGAGACGGGCGCGCTGGACGAACTGATGGCAAGCGAGTGGGGGCCAATCCCTGACGGCGTCAACGCTGATCACACGCGCGTGATTCTCAATGAGGGCTACACGGCGGGCGACAACGTGCTCTACCTGTGGGAGAAGGGCAAGGCGCGCCTGCTCTTCGGCACTCCGCTGGCCGAGTGCAAAGCGGACGAGACCCCCAGCCTGTCGGCCATCTTCGGTTGCCAGTTCACGCCGGGCGACAAAGGCGTGCTCTTCGCCACGGCGCTCTTCGATGATGCGTACGGTCTGGGCTATCTGCCTCTCGCTGCATCAGGCGCGGTCAAGCCGGTGACGATCGTTGGCAAGCAGCACAGGGGAACGGGCGAGCTTGCCGGCCTCGATCATCTCAAGGACAAGCGTTACGCCGTCAGCTACAACATCGATGGCTGCTCGTGGCTGTATGAAGGCGCGTTCGACGAGGCGGCGCTGACAATGACGCTGGATCGTGTGATTTGCGGCGCGGGTAAGGCGGCCAACGGCGTGCTCGAGTCCAGCTTCTACGACAAGGATAGCGACGTGCACAGCCTCTCCTTCTCGACGGCCACCGCGCCGACGCAGATCTACACCATCGCCGGCGGCAAGGGGCGGCGCAGCCTGCGCGTGCATACGCATGAGCGCGTTCTGGGCATTGCCCCGGAGCTGCTGGCGGCGGGCGAAGATGCGTCGTTCACCTCGCACGATGGCCTGCGCATCTCGGCGCACCTCTACATGCCGGCGCAGGCTCTGGGGTTCAAGAGCAAGCGGCCATTGGTGTACTACATCCACGGCGGTCCGCAAAGCCAGGAGCGGCCCGACTTCGCCTGGTTCTCGATGCTGCTCATCCAGTTCCTGACCCTCAACGGCTTCGCCGTCTTCGTGCCCAATGTGCGCGGCAGCACCGGTTATGGCCTGAGCTACATGAAGCGCGTTGACCGCGACTGGGGCGGCCAGGACCGGCTCGATCACGTCTATGCCATGACCAAAGTGTTGCCGCACGACACGCGTATCGACGTCAAGCGCGCCAGCGTGGTCGGCCGCTCCTATGGCGGCTACATGACGTTGATGCTGGCCACCCGCCACCCTGAGTTGTGGTCGGCGGCGGTTGACATGTTCGGCCCCTATGACCTGACCAGTTTCATGTCGCGCATCCCGGAAACCTGGAAGCCCTACTTCAAAATCGCCGTTGGCGATCCGGAGAAAGACAAAGGCTTCCTGGCCGAGCGCTCGCCCGCCACTTACATGGCGCAGATAACCTGCCCCATGCTCGTCATCCAGGGTAAGAACGACCCGCGCGTAGCCGAGCCGGAATCGCGCGATGTCGTGGAGCGGCTGCGTTCGCTGGGCAAGCAGGTCGATTACCTGGTCTTCGAGGATGAGGGGCACGACGTGCTCAAATTCCCCAACAAGGTACGCTGCTACAACGCCATCACCGACTTCTTTAAGCGCTACCTGAAGCCATAGCGCGTAGGTCGGGTATCCTTACCCGACGCAGGGTGCGTCATTGTCCCGGGCAGGTATGGAAACCTGCCCTACCAACGGCGCGTAGGCCGGGTTTCCATACCCGGCAATGGCATGGCAGCGTTGGCCGGTTTCCATACCCGACGCAGGGGACGTCGTTGTCCCTGGCAGGTATGGAAACCTGCCCTACCAACGGCGCGTAGGCCGGGTTTCCATACCCGGCAATGGCATGGCAGCGTTGGCCGGTTTCCATACCCGACGCAGGGGACGTCGTTGTCCCTGGCAGGTTTCCATGTCAGTGCTCGTAGGGTTATACCCCACTTTGCTCGTTAACAA
>CAYOEZ010000141.1:0-12523 GCA_964402955.1 uncultured Ktedonobacterales bacterium
CAGCGGCATCTATCTGGCGCCCGATCAGGAACGGGTGGGGTTGGCTGATTTCGCGCGCGATCCCCAAAGCCATCCATTGAGCACAGCATCAGGCAAAGTGGAGATCGCCAGCGAGACGTACCAGCGTGAGACTGGATTTCCGGCGATTCCCACCTGGCAAAAACCGCCCGAAGATCAGCGCTTCCCTTTGCGCCTCATCACACCCAAGACAGCGCACCAAACGCACTCACAGGGCAGCAACATCGCTGAGATCCGCCAGCGAGCCTGCCACGCCCTGACCATGCACCCCGCGGATGCAGCGGCGCGCGGCATCACTGACGGCGACACAGTCTGCATCTTCAACGCACAGGGCGAGACGCGCGTGCCTGTGCAGCTATCCATCGACATCATGCAGGGCGTGGCGTCTCTGCCCGAAGGGATCTGGGTAGAGCTTGACGCAGAAGGGGTCGACGTGCGAGGCGCAGCCAACATGCTGACTGCGACAGGCGGCACGCGGCCGGGCCTGTGCGTGATCATGCACGCGGTCGGAGTGGAGGCGCGCCGAGCGTAGGGAAAACGCTTGCCGCAGCCAGGAACAAAGAACCCCTGCCGATTGGCAGGGGTCTGTCAGTATGGTGGTGCCCCGACGGAGAATTGAACTCCGGTTTTGGCCTTGAAAGGGCCGCGTCCTGGGCCACTAGACGATCGGGGCCTGTAGCGGGGTGTATCATAGCATACTCAGCGAGCGAGTGCAAGAGGTCTTTTTTTCTCTCTCTCTTTGTTGGAACATTTCGAGACGAAAAATGCGCTTGACGGCAGGCAACGCCTCTGGTATAATTATAAAAATCACAATCGTTCTCATGCGGGCAGCGTGGAGCGCACTCATGCAGCGCTCAAGCGCAGCGCCGGCCGACGTCGGCGAGTTGCACGTGGATCAAATCCGATGAGGATCGAGATTGACTGCGGCCTGATTCAGGCCAATACGCACGCCATCGTCGAAGCCTGCTCTCCTCACGGCATTGCTATTGTGGGCGTCACGAAGGCCTGCTGCGGCGATCCCAATGTGGCGCGGGCGATGTTGGCTGGCGGGGCCACGATGGTGGCTGAATCTCGCTTGAGCAATATCCAGCGTCTGCGCACTGCGGGCATCACCGCCGGCATTGCTCTTCTACGGTTGCCGCGCCTCAGCGAGGCTCGCGAGATCGTTCGTCTGACGCAGATGAGCTTCAACTCCGAAATCGATTCGGTCGTTGCGCTTTCACAGGCTGCCCGGCAGCAGAACGTGACGCACCGGGTCATCCTGATGATCGAGACCGGCGATCGCCGCGAAGGGGTCATGCCGGACGACGCAGCCGCAACGGCCCGCCAGATTCTCGATCTACCCGGCATTGAACTGGCCGGAATCGCTGCCAATGTCGGATGTATCGGCGGCGTTATCCCCACACTGGAAAACACACGCTTCCTGGTTGAGGTCGCGGAGCAGATCGAACGAGACCTGGGTATGCGCTTCCAGATCATTTCGGGAGGGCACACCGCCAGCATCGGCCTGATCGAGCGACACGAGATGCCTGAACGTATCAACCAATTGCGCGTTGGCGAGGGTATTCTCCTGGGCGAGGACAGTTCGAGCAACGCGCCTTTGCCCTCACCGCACCGCCATGCCTTCACTGTCGTTGCCGACGTTATTGAGGTGCGCGTCAAGCCATCGCTACCCGATGGCGTGGTAACCGTTGATGCCTTTGGACGTACTCCACATTGGGACGACCTGGGTCTGCGCCGCCGCGCTGTCCTAGCCATGGGTGAGCAGGACTTACGCGTCAGCGGTCTCCGCCCC
Organism: uncultured Ktedonobacterales bacterium; assembly: GCA_964402955.1. Taxonomy (GTDB): domain Bacteria; phylum Chloroflexota; class DTOL01; order DTOL01; family DAOUCN01; genus CAYOEZ01. The sequence goes on from CAYOEZ010000141.1 coordinate 1,814, forward strand.
CGGCGTGCCGGTATCACGATCGTAGGCGCCAGCTCCGACCACACTGTTGTGGATGTGACCGATGCCGATCCGCCCGTCTATTTGGGCGAGGAGCTTGAGTTCGATCCCAACTATGCGGCAATGGCGACAGCAATGGCCAGCGCCGATGTGGAAAAGGTTGTCAAACCGACCAAGGAGCAATAGGCATGCTCGATATTCTCATCAAAGATGGTTCCGTTGTTGACGGGACCGGTCGGCCCGCGTTCAAAGCCGACGTCGCTATTGCCGGCGGGCGCATCGTCGCTGTTGCACCTCACGTCACCCAGGACGCAAAACAGGTCATCCCTGCCTCTGGCTTGCACGTCGCCCCCGGTTTCATCGACCCCCACACGCACTCTGACCTGACACTCCTTTACGACCGGCGCGGCATGAGCAAGATCCGCCAGGGCGTCACCACCGAAGTCATTGCCAATTGCGGCGTGTCCGCAGCGCCGCTCGCGGGCGCCGCCATCGACGAAACCCGCGCTGATGCTGTGGAGTATGGCGTGAACCTGACGTGGCGGACGATGGCCGAGTATCTTGACCAGGTGCACAAACCAGGCGTCGGCGTCAACGTCGTCCCCCTGGTCGGCCACAATACCGTACGCGGCTCCGTCCTGGGCTACGATGACGTTCAGCCGACTCCTGAGCAACAGACGGCTATGGAACGGCTGGTTGCAGAGAGCATGGAACAGGGAGCGCGCGGTCTGTCGACGGGTCTCTTCTATCCACCGGGATTCTACGCCAAGACGGACGAGGTCATCAAGCTGGCCCGTGTCGCAGCGCGCTATGGCGGCATCTACGCCACGCACATCCGCAGTGAAAGCGATTTTCTGGTCGATTCCGTGGCCGAGGCCATCGAGATCGGCGACAAGGCCGCTATTGCGGTCGAGGTCTCACACATCAAGATTGAGGGTTACCAGAACTGGGGCGTCATGGACGAGCTTCTGGCTGTTCTTGACGATGGCGTCAAGCGCGGCGTTCGCCTGGGCTGTGATCAGTACCCGTATGTCGCCTGCTCGACCTGGCTGGGTTGCATCTTGCCCTACTGGGCGCAGCAGGGAGGCGGTAAGGCCGTTGCCCGGCGCGTCGCTGATCCCCAGATTCGCGCCGGCCTGAGTCGCGACTTCGTTGCCAATCGCTCGGACTGGGACAATCGCAGCGGCGCACGCGAGTGGTCTGAGATTCTCGTCGTCGACTGTCCTGGCCGGCGCGAGGTGCAGGGCATGGACGTGAGCCAGATCGCCGCCAGGGATGGCAAAGATGCGCTTGAAACCGCTTTCGACCTCATCGCGCTCAGTGCGGGCGCAGTGTCTGCGGTTTATTTCGACCAGACGGAGGAGAATGTGCGGACCCTGCTGCGCCATCCCCTGGTCGTTGTTGGCAGCGACGGGCGAGCACTGGCGGCGGAAGGGATACTCGGTCAGCGCAAGGTCCACCCGCGCTCCTATGGCACATTCCCACGGGTTCTGGCGCGTTACGTGCGCGAACTGGCTATTCTGAGCCTCGAGGAAGCGGTGCGCAAGATGACAGCGGTTACGGCGGAACGATTCGGCCTGTCCGGACGGGGAACGATCAAAGAGGGTTATTGGGCCGACATCGCCATTTTCGACGCAAGCACCGTGGCAGACGCGGCGACGTTTGCTGAACCCGACCGCTACGCGATTGGGATCCCGTATGTGATAGTCAACGGCGCCGTGACTATCAACAAGGAGGAGCACACTGGAGTGCTAGCCGGGCAGGTTCTATAAGAGGAGGAACAGGGATAAAGGACAGAGTCCTGGTTGCAACGTATCGACAGTGCGCACCAAATAACGTAAGGAGAGGGGAGTCAGGATGAAGATTACATATGGCGCCTTCTGGAAAGTGGTTGTCGTGCTCGTTCTGGTGGCAATGATCGGCTCGCTGGCTGCATGTGGAGCAACCACGTCGGGCACAGGTAAACAGCTCGTGGTTGCTGAATCCAAGCAGTACAGCGAGACACTCGATGTGTTCCAGGCGTCCACAACGATGTTTGCCCACAACGTGATCTACGAAGGCCTTGTGGGTGTGGACAGCAACTACCAATTTGTGCCGGCGCTCGCCGAGAGTTGGGACACGTCTGCAGACGGCCTGACCTGGACATTCAAGCTGCGCAAGAACGTCAAGTTTCATGATGGATCGGCCTTCACCGCCGATGTGGTGAAGTGGTGGGTCGAGAAAATGCAGAAGGGCGTGAACTCCTACATGTTCGAATCGGTGACCGAGATCAAGGTCATCGACACGAACACCATTGCCCTCGTCTTCAAAGCGCCATTCCCCAACCTCCTGTACAACCTGTCCACATCGTTCAGCGGCATCATGAGCAAAACCGCATTCGAGAAGTATGGCGCTGAATATGGGACAAAGTACGCCGTTGGCAGCGGGCCATTCATGTTCAAGGAATGGGTGCCCAATGACCACCTGACCGTCGTCAAGAACCCCGACTACAAGTGGGCCCCATCATGGACGAAGATCACGGGCGGCGCCAAAGTTGATTCGATTCTCTTCCGCTTCATTCCTGAAGACGCCACTCGCCTCATCGAGCTCCAATCCGGCAACGTGCAGATCATGCTCGATCCACCGCCCGCGCGTGAGGTCGCAAACCTGAAGACTGATGCCAAATTGAAGGTGCTGGAAGCATCAGACGACGTGATCCAGTTCATTGGCTTCAATCTCAACGATCCGCTGTTCAAGGATATCAAGACGCGCAAGGCCATTGGCTATGCGATCGACCGCAAGCTCATTCTTGATACCATCTATCAGGGCGCCGGCAAGCCGACCTCCATCTATCTGGCCGCAGAGCTCGGCGCCAACAAGGGCATCGACGCTGTTGCTCCGTCGTTCGACAAGGCGAAGGCGCAGGCGCTGCTGGCTGAGGCGGGCTGGAAGGCTGGGGCCGACGGCATTTTGGTCGCCGAGAACGTTGCTGGCGTCACTAAGGGAACCAAGTTTGAGGTCAAGTACCTGACCTACCAGGAAGACCAGTTCAAACGGCTGGCCGAGGTTACGCAGAAAATGCTGGCCGATGTGGGCATCAAGGCCAACACGCAAACTGTCGACAGCCCGACGTACACGGCTCAGCTCAAGGCCGGCACATTCCAACTGATCCTGCGCCAGTACTCGTGGGATAACAACGACATCCTTGAGTGGTTCCACCACGGCAAGTATCTGAAGTACCCCAACTACACGGGCGTGAACGACAAGAAGTTTGACGACATGCTGGACGACGCCAACTTCAAGACTGCTCTCTGGGCCGATCGCGATACCAAGTACCAGGCGATCCACAAGTACCTGATCGAGACATGGTACCCGTGGGCGCCCGTCCGCCAGGCCAACGCCACCTTCATCTGGCGCACAACGGTCAAGGACTTCAACCCGTTGCCGCTGAAGGGCGCCAGCAGCACATATGTCTGGCTCGCAGTCGACATCGCAGCGAAGTAACCTGCAGGCGAGGCGGCTTGCCTTGTCGGGCAAGCCGCCTCGCTGAGGTGAGCGGGAGAAGCTCCCGCTCACCTCGACATAGGATGCATGATGACCTCATATCTCGTCAAGCGAATTCTTCTTGCTATTCCTGTCCTACTTGTCACATCGCTGCTTGTCTTCGCTGCTCTCCATCTGGCCAAGGGCGATCCAGTCGATGTCATCGTGGGTCCAATTGCCCCACAGCATATCCGCGATCGCGTGCGCATCGAATTGGGGCTGGACAAGCCCTTGCCCGTCCAGTACTTCATCTATCTCAGCCAGGTGGCACGCGGCAACCTTGGCCAGTCTATCCTGAGCAAGCGGCAGGTCTCTGAGATGATCATGGAGAAGCTGCCTATCACGCTCCAGCTCGGCCTGGCCGCCTTCCTGCTCACGTACCTGTTGGCCATCCCGCTTGGCGCGTTCGCCGCCCTTCATCGCGGCTCGGTCGCTGACTGGTCAACGATGATCCTGGCTTTGCTCGGCGTCTCGATGCCGGGTTTCTGGTTGGCGCTGATTCTCATTTACGTTTTCGCTGTCAACCTGCGTCTGCTTCCGCCAACCGGCTACACGTCGTGGCAGCACCTGATTTTGCCGACGCTGGCATTGGCCCTGCCGCGCATAGGACGGGTGGCGCGCATCACCCGCTCGAGCATGCTTGAGGTCATCGGCCAGGACTACATTCGTACGGCACACGCCAAGGGGCTATCAGAACGGATTGTCGTAGTGCGCCATACCATGCGCAACAGCCTCATCCCGATCATGTCGCTCATGGGACTTGACCTGGGCTACATCGTGGGCGGGTCGGTGGTTATCGAAAGCATCTTTGCCCGCTCCGGCATCGGCGACATGATGCTGCGCTCGATCTATTCACGCGATTTTCCGGTCTTGCAGGGCTGCATGTTTGTTCTGGCCTTGGCGATCATCGCGGGCAACATTGTGGCTGACCTCTGCTATGTGCTTATCGACCCTCGCATCCGGCACAGCCGCTAACGACTGAGGCACAGACAATGGCTCAAGACATCGAAGTGACACGTCCCGCAGGGATGGGCAACGAGGTTGCGCAATTGACGTTGCGCCGGCCTCCGTCTGTGTGGTGGCGTCTGCGACGCAACCCGGGGGCGATGATAGGCCTGGCGCTCATCATCCTGCTCGTTACCACAGCGCTGTCGGCTGGTGTACTGCGCCCGGAAGGATACGATAACCAGAAGTTGCGCGAGGGTTTGTTGTCTCCCAGCTCCCAGCATCTACTGGGCACCGACGAGCTTGGACGCGACCTGGTCACGCGCATCATCTACGGGGCGCGTGTGTCGCTGCAGGTAGGGATTATCGCCACGGCCATTTCGGCGATCATTGGTGTGGGGCTGGGAGCGGTGGCAGGGTACGTGGGTGGAAAATTCGACTACCTCATTCAGGCTCTGGTCGACATCAGTTGGGCGTTCCCCACAGTCCTGATGGCGATCTTCATGGTCGCAGTGCTGGGACCGGGACTGATCAACGTCATGATTGCGGTGGGGCTTGTCTACTGGGGAGGGTACGCGCGCGTGGTACGCGGCCAGATTTTGAGCCTGCGTGAGTGGGATTTCGTCACGGCGGCGCGCGCTCTGGGCGCACGCCCCTCGCGCATCATCATCCGCCATATGCTACCCAACGTGATTGCGCCGGTGATTGTCATGTCGTCGCTGATGATGGGCGATGCCATTCTCATCGAGGCGACACTGAGCTTCCTGGGCATGGGAGCGCGCCCACCGATTCCAAGCTGGGGTTCGATTCTTGCCGATGGCCGCTCGCACATGACACTCGCTCCCTGGGTCATGATCTTCCCTGGCATCGCCATCATGCTCACGGTGCTGGGCTTCAACCTGCTCGGCGATGGCCTGCGTGACGCAACCGATCCGCGTCTGCACTAGGTGTAGATCAGGACTACTCATCCGCTTCAGGCGGCTGGCGCAAGGCCTTGATCGCCAGGGGAAGCGCGCTCAGCAAGTCTCCCGCCACCATGCCGCTGTCCCCGAACGACTGCGTCATCACCTGCCCTGCCAGAGCGTGCACAAATGCCCCGCATACCGCAACACTGTAAGACCGTGACATCTTGTGCGACACCCTAAGGGTCTCCGAGACCCTTAGGGTGTCGCGGGTTTCGCCGTAATCCCCCTGCGCCAGCAGCCCGGTGATTGCGCCTGCCAGCACATCACCGCTGCCTGCCGTCGCCATAGCTGGATTGGCAAAGGGGTTGATCGTCGCCTGGCCGTCCGGAGCGGCGATGACTGTGTACGCGCCCTTGAGCACAACAACCTGCTGCCACAATGCTGCTTTCGCCAGCGCCACGCCGATGCGATCTGACTCTATCTCGGCCACGCTCAGGCCAGAGAGGCGCGCCATTTCTCCGGGATGAGGAGTCAAGACGGCTGCGGGGGGAAGCGACTGCCACCATTTCGCGTCGCTGGCCAGCGCGTTCAGCCCGTCGGCGTCGATTACCAGGCGCAGCGCGGGCAGCGCCGTGAGCGCGGCGAGCAAGCGCTGCACCAGCAGCCGGGTGCGGGGGTGCGCGCCCAGCCCACAGCCGACAAGCAGTGTGTCGTAGCGGGGGAGGGCATCCAGAAGCTCCGCCAGGCCATCTTCACTCAGGTAACCCGGCTCAGCTTCGGGCAAGGGCAGGAATGTTACCTCACTTGTCTTCACGGCAAGGATGGGATGCAGGCTGCGCGCCAGAGCCAGCGTCACCAAACCCGCGCCCACCCGGTAGGCTGCCATGCTGGCAAGATATGCCGCGCCGGTGTAGTTGGCACAGCCAGCCAGCACGAGCACCTTACCAAACGTGCCTTTGTTGGCATTGCGCGGGCGCTCAGGTAGCATCTCGGCTATGCGATCGGGTTCAGCCAGATCGAGCGCTACGGAACCGGCAATCTCAGATGGAATGCCAATATCGGCAACCACCAGGTCGCCAACGGCGGCGGCGCCCGGAAACAGGTAGTGGCCACGCTTGGGGAAGGCGAATGTGACGGTCACATCGGCGGGCAGTGCGGTGGGGTCGAGCGCGCCCGTGTCAGCGTTCAGCCCGCTGGGCACGTCAACCGCCACGATCAGGGGCGGCGACGGGCGCTCTGCCACAGCCACACGCACCGCGTCGAGCATGGCCTTCATCGTGCCCTCTATGGGCCGCGCTGCGCCGGTCCCCAGGAGAGCATCGACGATAATGTCGGCGTCCTTGCAGGCTCCTCGTAGAGCCACAAGCCCGGTGTCGTCATCCAGGGCGAAGATGGGTATGTTACGCTCACGCACCTCACGGAAGTTCGTATCTGTGTCGGGACGCGGCTGCCAGAGGAAGATCTGCACTCTGGCGTGCAGGTCGTGCAGAAAGCGGGCGGCCACCAGGCCATCGCCGCCATTGTTGCCCGGGCCGGCAAGGATGAGCACATTACGCCCTTGTAGCGACGACTCACGGCGCGCGATCTCTTGCGCCACGGCGCTGCCGGCTTTGTCCATCATTCGGGCGTAGGAGAGACCGGCAGCCTCAACCGTGGCCTCAGCCAACTTCATTTGCTGAACAGTGAGTAGTTTCATATGCGTCTTATGGAATCCGTCCGGCGTCATGGCGACGCTGGACGGATTCTACCTCTACATAGCGACCACGAATGCGACGGCGTAATTGTCGGAGTGCGAAAGACTGATGGATATCTCGCGCAAGCCCAGTTCATCGGCTCGCTGCTGAGCACGCCCACTCAAATGGACAAACGGCTTGCCTCTAGGATCGGCCAGAACCTCAACGTCGTGCCACCAGATACCATCGGCGCACCAGATGCCCGTCCCCAGCGCCTTCGACACAGCTTCTTTTGCCGCAAAGCGGACAGCAAGCTCGTGAGCGCGCCCGCGACAGAAGGCCAACTCGGAGGGCGTGAAGACGCGCCTGATGAAGCGCGCTCCCCAGCGCTCCAGGCTCTGCTCGACACGTGCGATCTCGATGATATCGACACCGGTTGTCAGCACGGCGGCTACCCTCGCCCGATGCCAAGATAGGTGAATCCCAGCGCCTTCATCGTGGCCGGCTCATAGATGTTGCGCCCGTCAAGCAGCACGGGCTGAGTCATGCTGTCCTTGATGCGCGCCATGTCCAACTGCTTGAACTCGTTCCACTCGGTGACGACAACCAGTGCATCGCTGTCAGCAGCAACTGCATAGGGGCTATCACAGTAGGTGATGTCAGGAAGATCGCGGCGGGCATTGGCTGAGGCGACCGGGTCATACGCCTTGACAGTTGCCCCTTCACGCACAAGCTGACCGATGATCTCAACCGAAGGAGCGTCGCGCATATCGTCAGTGTTGGCCTTGAAGGATAGCCCCAGGACACCGATAGTCTTGCCGCTCAGGCGGCCCAGTGCGTTGCGCAGCTTGAGGACAACCTGCCGCCGCTGATCACGGTTGATCTCCATAACCGCGCGCAGGAGCTGCGGATGGCAGCCATTGGCGGCGGCCATATACTCCAGGGCTTTGACGTCTTTGGGGAAACAACTGCCGCCATAGCCCAGGCCGGCCTCAAGAAATGCGCGTCCGATGCGCCTATCGTAACCCATGCCGGCTGCCACTTCCTTGACGTCCGCGCCGAGCTTCTCGCAGATCGCGGCTATCTCATTAATAAACGAGATGCGTGTGGCCAGGAAGGCATTGGAGGCGTACTTGATCATTTCCGCGGTGCGCAAATCAGTCATCATGATCGGGCAGCGCAAGGCAAGGTGAAGCTGGGCAACGGCTTCAGCAGCCTTCTGATTCGTTGCCCCCAGGACTACGCGATCCGGGGCCATAAAATCGGAGATGGCCGAGCCCTCACGCAGGAATTCCGGGTTGGAGACAACATCGAAGTCCAGCGCGCGCTGCTTGCCCCGGCTTTCCATGATCTCTGCAACCCAGTCGCCGGTGCCGACGGGCACGGTGCTCTTGTTGACGATCACCGTGTATCTCTCGAGCACATCGGCGATGCTCTCAGCCGCCATGCGCTCGTAGCGCAAGTCAGCCTCACCGCCGCTTCCAGAGGGCGTATTGACCGCAATGAAGACGAAGTCGGAGCTGGCCACAGCTTCCTTGTACGAGGTGGTGAAGGTCAGCCGCCCGGCCTTGACGTTGCGCCGAACCAGCTCCTCAAGCCCAGGCTCAAAGATGGGCATCTGCCCGCTCTGAAGCAGCCGCACCTTCTCCTCATTTATGTCCATACAGATAACGCGGTTACCCAGGTCGGCGAAACACGTACCGGTCACCAGGCCGACATAGCCGGCGCCAACGATCGCGATATTCTTCATATGCCCCTCTGTGAGTCAAGGCCGCCAGAAGAAATCGTCTGGCGGCCCTAAGTGCAGTCGATTGTCACCTTTCGTAACGGCAGGACTCGGTGCCTCTCGAGGACCTGATCAGAAAGTCCGACTCATGCAACACGGCTATGTTGCGAGCCGCTTCGGATGCCCTACCGGAGTTCTGAAATCGGGAGAAAACCGCCAGTACCGCATCGAGATGCTTACTTGCCAGGTCGAGTACGATGATGCCCTTGTGCTTACCTGGTCGAAAACGCTTTGCATCATCGAAGTGGTGGTCATGCGTGACGAGGACGCCTGCAGCAAGGCGCAGCACATCCTCATCATGCGCTCCCGCGGCAGCGAAGGTCACCTCGTGGCGGCCATGCTCCTGTAGCCACTTTGCGAACAACGGGTGGATGTTCTCGTCCAAGCAGAAGGCCAAGTTCCTGGCCTTCTTGAACGACGCGCCTGGCTCTTTGCTCGCGTTACTCACGCCCGGTCTTCCAAGACTGCACCCGCGTAGCGCAATGCTGCCTTGACCTGCTCCTCCGTCAGTCTTGAGTACATCTCTAGTATCTGAACGAGTGAGTATCCCTCCTCAACAAGGCTGATGATCATGTACACTGGAATTCGCGTACCCGACACAACCGGGACGCCATGCATGACCTCCTTGTCGACCGAGACATACCGGCGGACCTCATCATCAGCGGCGTACAACGCCCTGGTGAAAGAGTGAACTCTCTCGGCAATGCGGGACTCAACGGACGTTCCTTGCTCCATGTCTGTAGCTGTTGCCCTTGTGGTCTCTCCAGGAGACGCAAAAGAAGGAGAGACCGCCGCAATCACGAATTCCCTCTGCTGCTTAGTCAAGTGCCGGAAATCCTCGATTGCTCTAATCAGCGTCTCGGCGCTGCCGTCAGAGACGTAGACTGATGAAGTCACCACCGTTGCTGTCACAGATTCCGGTGCCCAGCGTCTACCAGAATATCCACTCTGGCTTTCCCACGCTCGCGTGTCGGTCATTTGGCAACCTCCAGAATGGGTGATACCAAGGAAACTAGCGATTCGCCTAGCACATCATAGCATCTGTCAAAGAACTTCCCGAGGTTTGTGCGCTCGACGCTGACGTCGTTCTCATAGCAATCGACATCGACTGAGAAGACATGCTCCGGGAGATCGGCGTCAGCAACTGCAAGAGCGCTCCCTGCTTCGGCGCGGTGTGCGGTTGTCAGGCGAACGAGCACGTGCAGGCCGTCACCTGCATCGTATTGTGTCTGGACAAACGTGTTTTCCAACCGCCCGATCTTCTGCCAGTCAATGCCTTGCCAGTTCAGTGCTTTTCGAGAAAAAGCCTGCCCCGCAGAAGCCACGTCAGCGAGCGGCCACAACAACTGAACACGAAGGCCCAGCCTCTTGTAAGTGGAGACCTCCAGAATCGAAGATATGCTCAGGAGCCGCTTTGCGGATTGGTCCCCAACAAAGGTCAAGGTTGGCGGGCGATCGTATCGTAGCCAAATACGCTGAGAGCTGACCGCCAATTCCGCGATTCCACCCCGAGTGGGACCGATCCTTCGCATCTCCAGTCCATTTAAGTCGACTTTGGAATCTGGGAGTTCATCGATGTAGCCGTTCATAACTTGGCCAGCCAGGTCCAGATAGCGGTAGCCCTTCAGCAAGTCAGCTTGGCAGAACGCCTGATAGAATACGAAGTCCTTGATCTCCATGTTTTTTACTCCCAAATACTCAACTGCGCGCAATTATAACACTCGGCGCGACGAAGTCAAGCGTGGCAAGCGCAGTTTCCAACGCGCGTGAGCCTACGCATTCGCCACCACCACCCCGGCCACCCGTTCGCCAAGCTCCACCGCATAGTTGGTGCCGCGGTCCCAGGGATAGACCTGGGCCATGCTGGCGAAGTAGAGGTTGG
>CAYOEZ010000142.1:0-4146 GCA_964402955.1 uncultured Ktedonobacterales bacterium
CCGAAGCTCACCCCGCCCTATCGGGTGCTGTATCGGGCATTCCTGTCGTCGCAAAAGAGTGTCCTGTGGAGTGCGACGAATCCTTTCGTCGCAAGAGAAGGATAAGCGACGAAAGGATTCGTCGCACTCCACATATAGCGGTTTGGAGGTTTGAGTGAACGACATCGTCAGGGAAACACGTCTCGACAATGGTTTGATGGTCTTGACCAGGGAGATGCACGCTGCGCCGGTGGCGTCGTCGTGGCTGTGGTATCGCGTGGGCAGTCGCAACGAGCGCACCGGCATCACGGGCATCTCGCACTGGGTTGAGCACATGATGTTCAAGGGCACAGCGCGTTTGGGCAAGGGGGACATCCACCGCCTGGTGAGCCGCAACGGCGGCACGCACAACGCCATGACCTATCGCGATTTCACCTGTTACTACGAGACGTTGCCCAGTGACCGCATCGACCTGGCGCTGGAGATCGAGTCCGATCGCATGGTCAATGCGCTGTTCGATGCTCAGGAAGTGCAAAGCGAACGCACGGTGATTATCTCCGAGCGTGAGGGATCGGAGAATTACCCGCAATTCCACCTCTACGAGGAGCTTCTGGCGGCGGCATTCAAAGTCCATACCTATGGGCACGAGACGGTCGGCTGGAAGTGTGACTTGCAGACAATCACGCGCGACGATCTGTACAACCACTATCGCACATTCTACGTTCCCAATAATGCGGCGCTGATTCTTGTCGGCGATTTCCAGACAGGGCACATGCTCGACAAGGTCAACAAGCTGTTTGGCAGCATTGCGGCGGGGCCGGCCGTGCCTGCGGTCACGGTGGCTGAGCCGCCACAGCAAGGTGAGCGGCGGTTGGTGGTGCGCCGGCCGGGCGGTGGGTCGTATTTCTCGGTTGCTTTCCATGCTCCGGCCGCGTCGCACGCTGACTTCTGGCCAATGTTCGTTCTGGCCGGTGTGCTCTCGGGCGTGGGATTGCTCAATTTCACCAGCCCGGGCGCGAGCGGCAAGAGCGCTCGCCTCTATCCGGCGCTGGTCGAGAAGCGGCTGGCGGTCGAGGCCGGCGTCTCCTTTGGTCTGAGCGCAGACCCTGATCTATTCTCGGTGACCGCCACAGCCTGGCAGGGCGTTTCGCTCAAGCGTATCGAGGCAGCCGTGTTTACCGAGTTGGCCAAACTGGCTCAAGAGCCGCCCACAGCCGAGGAATTGGCCACCGTCAAGAAGCAGGTGCGCACACAGGTGGTCTATTCCGACGATGGGGTGGCGAACCTGGGATTCACCCTGGGCGAGTTTGAGATCGCATCGTCATATAAAGACTACCTTTCGATTATGGACAAGGTGAGTCACGTGAGCGCCGAGGATGTGCAGCGTGTGGCAGCGACGTATCTGACCGAGCTGAACCGTACCGTTGGCTGGTTCATTCCCACCAATGGCCAGGGAGGATAGAATGAATAGCAACGGTACCAAGGCGAAAGACATCACGCGTATGGTCCTCCCCAATGGCATTGTGCTTTTGGTGCGCGAGAATCACGCCACCCAGTCAGTGTCGCTGCGAGGCGTGATCAAGGCCGGCGCCATGTATGACAGGGACGACAAGGCCGGCGTGGCCGCCTTCACGGCCGATGCGCTGGAGCGCGGAACCAAGCATCGATCGTACCAGGCGATCAACAAGGAGCTCGACGGACTGGGCGCGACGCTGGGTATGGGCGCCAGTGATGAGTCGGCGGGCTTCTATGGCCGCTCTCTCACCGAAGACTTCGATGCGCTGCTCACCGTTGCCGGCGACATCCTGCTGCAACCAACCTTTCCTCGCCATGAAGTAGAGAAGGTGCGCGGCGAGATTCTGACCGAGCTTGAAGAGGCCAAGAGCGATACGCAGTGGGTCTCTGACCACGAGTTCCACAAGGCCATGTATCCAGCCGGACATCCCTATCACCGCCCGACCGAGGGCACGGCGGAGACTGTGGCCGGTATTGTCCGCGCCGACCTGAGCACCTTCCACAAGACCTACTATCGCCCGGACAGCACGATTATCGCCGTTGTCGGCGACATCACGCCGCAGCAGGCGGCAGACAAGATCACGCGCGTGCTCGGCGCATGGCATGCCACCGGCCCGGCGCACCCCTATGGCATCGCTGATGTGCGTGGTACGACGACCGCGCAACACAAGACTGTGCATGTGTCAGGCAAATCCCAGGCCGACATTGTGCTCGGTTTCCCGGGCCTGTCGCGCAGCAGCCCCGATTTCCACCCTGCCAATGTTTCTAACCTGATTCTGGGCGTGCTCGGGCTATCGGGACGGCTTGGCGACAGTGTGCGCGACAAGCAGGGGCTGGCCTATTACGTCTACAGCAGCGTGCGCGCCGGCATGGGCGCTGGACCCTGGCTGGTGCGAGCCGGCGTCAATCCCGCTAATATCGACAAGGCGATTGCTGGTATCATGGACGAACTGAAACGTATGCTACAGGAGCCGGTTAGCGGCGGCGAACTTACGGAAGCGCAGGATTTCCTGACCGGTTCGCTGGCCCTGCGTCTTGAGACAAACGATGGTGTTGCGTCCATGCTGATTAGCATGGAGACGTTCGATCTGGGGCTTGACTACCTGGAACGCTACAACGGTATCATTCGGGGGCTGACGGCGGCTGCGTTGCTCGAGGCGACGCGCAAATATATCGATCTCGATCGCACGGTTGTGGTCGTTGCCGGGCCGGTGCAGGGTGTGGAGGTGTAGTCTGTGACAAGTCTGCGTTTTGGCCCGGCGGGCGTCCCGCACAGCGCCAGGAAGCCATCAACCATCGATGGCATCCGGCGCTGCCGTGAGCTTGGCCTGAGCTGCATGGAAATGGAGTTTGTGCAGCGAGTGAGTATGGGCGAGGAGACGGCAAAAGAAGTGGCTGTCGTGGCTGCTGTCGAAGATGTGATTCTGAGTTCGCATGCCCCCTACTACGTCAATCTCAACTCGACGGACGAGCAGATAGTGATCAACAGCGCCAAGCGCATCATGCTGGCAGGGCGCATTACGGGCCTCTGCGGCGGCTCCGGGACGGTGTTTCACGCGGCATTCTACCAGACGGAAACGGCAGACGTCGTCTATGCCAAAGTGAAGGCGCACTTGCAGACGATGAGCGCAGGCTTGCGTGAGCAGGGCTTGACGGTCACGCTGCGGCCGGAGACGACGGGCAAGGGAAGCCAGTTCGGCACGGTTGATGAGTTGTTGCGCCTGAGCATCGAGGTGCCCGGCGTACTGCCCTGCATCGACTTCAGCCACCTGCACGCCCGATCTGGCGGCGCGTTCAATTCCTACGACGAATTCATCGGCATCTTGCAGCAGATCGAGCGCGCCCTGGGTCGCCCCGGACTGGAGAGCATGCATATTCATGTCTCGGGCATCGAATATACCGCCAAGGGCGAGCGGAAGCACCTTAACTTGCCGGAATCCGATCTCAAGTATGCCGATCTGATGCGCGCTCTGAAGGACATGAAGGCCGCCGGCACGATTGTCTGCGAAAGCCCCAACCTGGAGGAGGATGCTCTGCTTCTGCAGGAAACGTATGCGCGGCTCTAGAGTCATCCTGATCTTGATCTTTCTGCTCGGTCTCTGGCTGCGCTGGCAGTTGAACGGGACGTGGCGGCTCGGCCCCGACGAGGCGCTCTACAGCACATGGGCGCGTAACATAGCCTCCGGCGCCGATCCCTGGCTGGCGCACACACCCGGCGTCGACAAGCCTCCCATGCTCATGTACGCCATTGCCCTGGCGATGAATGTCTATGGCTACGTGGAGTTTGCCTCGCGCTTTCCTTCGATCCTTGCCAGCGCTGTCTCCATTCTCTTGACCTACCTGCTGGCGCTACGCCTGTACAAACGGGTCGAGACGGCGCTGCTGGCAGCGCTGCTGACGGCCCTGTCGCCGTTTGCCATCCTCTATGCGCCGACAGCCTATGCCGACCCACTCATGGTCATGTGGTTGCTGCTGGCGGCGGCGCTGGCTGCACATGATCATTGGGCGTGGGCAGGCGCAGCGGCGGCGTTGGCCGTCCTGACCAAGCAGGAAGCGCCGTTGTTGTTGCCGATCGTGGTCATGCTGGGGGCGCTGTCCACGGAGCTGTTCACGGAGCTGTCCACGGATGCAGGCACGGATGCCCGATGGAGC
>CAYOEZ010000142.1:4246-12430 GCA_964402955.1 uncultured Ktedonobacterales bacterium
TAGACGCCTGATTAGCCTGGCAGTCGTATTCGTCGTGGTGGCCGGCGGCATCGAGTGGCTGTGGGAAGCGCAGCGGCCGGGGCAGGCTAGCCCGTTCGGTCTGGGGCTGGCGCATTATGGGGGCATCGGGCTTGTGGCGGTGGGCGATGTTTGGCCGCGGCTGGCGGGATGGTGGGGTGAGGCGTTGCGCTGGGTGTTTGCCTCGCCGCTGATGAACGGGGCGATGGTCGTGGCGGTGGCAGCGTTGGCGTTGCGCGCAGTACGCATAACAGGGAAACGGGGCGCCGGGCATGATGAAGAGAAGCGAAATAGCCCCGCAATCCGATCATTTCGCGATTTCGTCAAGCGCGGGACTGAAGGTCCGCTTCTAAGCCGTTTTCTGCAGAACTTGCGCTTAGACGCCGGGCTTCAGCCGAGCGCTCGCCGCCCGCCGCGCCCTGGCTGGAGAAAGTGGTTACGGAATCTAATAGTAAATCTTCATGATGCCCGGCCTACAGTAGGTGAGCGGGACGCGGCAAATGCCGACCTGGTGTTGTTGCTGGCGATCGTGTATGCTGTGCTGGCACGTACAGTCTTCAGTTTTCAGATGTGGAATCGCTATCTTCTGCTGGCGGTTCCGCTGTTGTGTCTGGCGCTGGCGCGGGGCGCTGACCTGGCGTGGCAAGGCGTCGTGCGCCTGCTGGCGGCGCGGCGTGTCGCAATTCCTCGCCTCGTGCAGCCGCTACTCCCGCTGCTGCTCGCCGGCGCGCTTCTGGCGGCGCCAGTGGGCGAGGCGCTGGCCGGGCGCATTCCGGTTGGCTCCGATCACGGTTTGTACTGGGGGATTGACGAGACTGCGCAGTATGTGCGGGAGAATGTGCCGCCGGGGTCGGTCATCTACCACCATTCGCTGGGGTGGCAGCTCGGCTACTATCTCTACGGCGTGCACATGGATTTCTGGTGGTATCCGTCGCTGGACTGGCTGGCGCAAACCGCAGCAAGCCGCGCCGAGCAGAGCCAGTACGTCATTGTCCCTTCTTGGGAGGCAGCGCAGCCAATGGCGGCTGCTCTCGCTGCGCATGGTCTCACGTTGCTACCCGTGCACAGCGCCCACCGCCCCGATGGCAGCGTCTCGTTCGAGACATATCGTATAGCGCCCGAATCCGGTTGGTAGTCAGGCAAGGGAGAACTGCATCGATGCGTATTTGCGGACATCACTATCTCAGTGGCGACCTGTGCGACATCGACATAACTGACGGCGTTGTCACGTCGATCTCTCTTGCGATCAAGCCGGCGGCGGGAAGCAGCGACCTCTGGCTGGCGCCAGGGCTGATCGACATTCAGATCAACGGCTACCGCGGCTACAATTTCTGCGTGGCCGATGTCACGCCCGACCAGGTGACCGCGGCGGTGGCAAAGATGGCCGACGCCGGCGTCAGCGCACTCTGCGCCACCGTCACCACGCACTCGCCTGCCTCCATGATATCTAGTGTCCGGGTGATTGCCCGCGCTTGCGAGGCCAGCGTTGCGACGCGTGATCGCATTTTGGGCATCCACCTGGAAGGCCCTTTCATTTCGCCTATCGATGGTCCACGCGGGGCGCACCCGCGCGACCACGTGCGCAACCCCGATTGGGATGAGCTAGCGCGCTTGCAGCAGGCGGCGGGAGGCAGGGTGCGCATCGTGACGCTGGCGCCGGAGCTGCCGGGAGCGCTGGAGTTCATCAGCAAAGCCAGCAAGGCGGGCATGATCGTGGCCATTGGCCACCACGCCGCCAGCCGCGAGCAAATCAATGCGGCCGCCAACACCGGCGCCGTTCTCTCGACGCATCTGGGCAACGGCGCCCATGCCGAGTTGCCGCGCCACAACAACTACATCTGGGAGCAACTGGCCCACGATGGGTTGCTGGCAAGCATCATCGTTGACGGCCATCATTTGCCACCGGCGGTTGTCAAGAGCTTCTACCGCGCCAAGGGGCAGAGCAGATTGATTCTGGTGAGCGACGCCGTCTTTGCCGCCGGTATGCCGGTGGGTCCCTACGAGTTCATGGGTCTGGCGGTCGAGGTGAAGGACGATGGCTCGGTGCGGTTGCGGGGGACGCCCTACCTGGCCGGGTCAACGCTCAAGCTCTGCGACGGCGTCGCCAACGTGATGGCCTTTGCCGGCGCCTCGTTTGCCGATGCGGTCACGATGGCGACCGCCAATCCGGCTCGTCTGCTCGGCGTGGACAAAGAGCGCGGCGCGCTGCGCGTGGGTATGCGCGGCGACCTGGCCGTGTTCCGCGCTGTAGGCGGGCGCTACACCCTGGCGCAGACGATCGTGGGGGGCGAAGTCGTGTATACGGCCGGGCAATACAACGCAGATGATCGCGGATAGAGCGGAGGCCGAATAGGACGCGGATGGACGCGGATGGACGCGGAAAAAGCCACGGATTAGCGCCGATAGAGCATTGAATCAGCGATCATCCGCGGCTCTTTCCGCGTTCATCCGCGTTCTATCATACCCTCCGCTACACCGCAACCCCAGGGAAGCCGGCGACGGCGGCGATGCCGTCGGCAGCGGCCTGCTGCGGCGATGGCAGGGGCTGCACTTCGAACGAGAGGTAGCCGGTGTAGCCAATCTCGTGCAGCGTCTGCACAAGAGCGCGCAGATTCATGTGGCCGTGGCCGGGGGCCTGGCGGTTGTTGTCGCAGAGGTGGATGTGCCCCAGGTGGTGGCCGGCGCGGCGCAGGCTGGCGGCCATGTCGGTCTCTTCGATGTTCATGTGATAGGTGTCGGCCAGCAGGCGCAGGTGGGGCGAGTCGATGATCTTGATGACCTCTATGCCCTGGTCGAGCGTCAGCGGGTAATCGGATTCGTAGCGGTTGATCGCTTCGAGCAGCAGCGTGACTCCGGCTGCCTTAGCGCGGGCGCAGCAGAGCGCCAGGCACTCGCTGGCAAGAGCGATGCGCTCTGCCTGCGTCGCCGGGTCGGTTGTTACCCGTCCCCAGATCAGGCCGATAGTGACGGCTGAGCCAAGCTCGCTGGCCAGGGCGATGTGCTCGTTGATGCGCGCGACGGCGCGCTGGCGGATGGACGGATCAGGATTGGCGAAGGTCAGCCCCTCCTCACCGGCAGCCATGCCTGTGCCCAGCGTGGGCACGCCCATGCTGTAGCGCGTCATCAGCAGGCGGACGGCGGAGTGGTCGATATCGGCGGGATTGCGCACGTGAATCTCGACGCCATGGTAGCCGAGTTGAGCGGCCAGGGCAAACGCTTCGCCCATGTCCCCGCGCAGGACGATAGGAGCGAGGCGTCCTGCGGCGGGGGCTGCGGTGATGGCGATTCTCATGTTTGGGCCTCTGGTGGAGAGTAGGACGTTTGTTTGAATGGGACGCGGATGAACACGGAAACCGCCGCGGATATGCACAGATGACAGTTCTTGCCCAATCCGCGAAAATCCGCGGCGCTTTCCGCGCCAATCCGCGTCCCCTTAAAACGACTTTAGAATCCGATCTTGGGCAGGCTGTAGACGGACTTCCAGCCCGGGCTCATCGGCTCGCGCAGGTACGGTTCCATGTCCTTGGCCGAGCGCAGGGTAACCTCTTCGACCGGCGGCACGGTTCCCGCCGGGAACGCATTGAGAATATCGTCGCACATCAGCGTCAGGTAGCGCAGGATGGCGACCATGGGCCGCTTGGCTTTCTGCGCCGTGGCGTGGGTTGCCTTGCCCACGACGCCTTGCGGGGTGCCTGCGATCTCGATCGGGAAGTGCCCTTCGCCCTCGGACCAGCGATGCGGACGCTGGTACATGTCCACCGACGTGTCGAAGTGGCCTACGGGCAGATACGACTTGCTCTCGGTGTCGACAGCAGCCTTCATGTCGACCATCTCGGGGAAGAGCAGCCGCCCCAGCGACGTCTCTGATTCGTCGGCGTGAACGAACGGCGTGTCATACTCGCCGCCGCGCTCTTTGGTGCGGAAGAACTCACGCACGCCGCGGTGCCAGTCGATGACCTGGAAGATGCCCGGAAGCTGGTAGCGCTTCATGAACTCCTGTAGCGCCGATTCCAGCATCCACAATTGGCCATGGTTGTTGACGATGATCTGCTTGCGGAAACCATCGTTCCACAGGCCAAGCATGACGTCGATCATCACCTCGCGCACGGTTTCCTCGCGCAGGATCACAGTCCCCGGCATACCCGTGTGGTGATAGGGGTGACCGCCGTAGTTGAGTGGCGGCAGGGCCAGGTTGACGGGAGCGCCGCGCCTGGCAGTGTAGCGGTGAACGCCCTCGCAGATGTGGCTGACGAAGAGCGTGTCCATGGCGCTGACGGTGTGCTGGCCGTGCAGCTCGGTGCAGCCAACGGGAATGAGCACGATGTCGTTCTTGCGCCGGTTGGCTTCAACCTGGTGGCGCACCGTGGTCTGAATGTAGGCGCCGGGCTTGGCCCATTCACAGGGCGAGGGAATGCCATATTCCTTGAGCCAGGCGTCAATCTGGGCGTCGCTGGCATCCCAGATCTCCTTCTTCAGCCGGCCAACGGGCGTATCCTCGAACCATAGATCGGGGCTGCTGCTTGGCAGCAACGTCGTTCCCATGTTTATCTCCTTGTGTGGTACGAGTCTGGTGTGTGGTACGAGTCTGGTGTGTGGTACGAGTCTGGTGTGTGGTACGAGCCTGGTTGCTGCCCGGCCGCTGAGCACGGGATCAGCGCGTAGCGTTGGGCGACAGCGTTCTCGAACGTGCATGCCAAGTAAACCATGGTGCGGGGCGGATGGACTCGAATCATCGGCCTCAGCGTCCCGAACGCTGCGCGCTACCAGGCTGCGCTACGCCCCGACAACCGTATTATAGCGCATCCGCCGTTTGTTTTGCAAGGCCATATTCAGGCTTCCGCTGATGTCGCAAACACCGGAAGCCGTGAAGAAAGAAGGAGGGCAACTATGCGTGTTCTTGTCATCGGCGGCACAGGGCACGTGGGCACATACATGATACCGCGGCTGGTGCAGGCCGGGCACGAGGTGATCGTGATCAGCCGCAGCCAATGCCAGCCCTATCACCCACACGCGCCGTGGAGACGTACCACAAGATAGACGAGCGGCTCATGCCTGATGCTCCTTGCTCTTGCCTCACGTGCCTGGCACTTGCGAAGTACCTGGCACGTGAGAGTGCCTGGCACGTCTGAAGTGAGCCATGGCAACGACCGCCGCTCACTGCTTGCGCCACACCTGGTAGCCCCCGAACACCGTCTCCGGCCGATAATGCGCCCGGATATAGTCGTCCAGGTAGGTCACACCGCTGGAGACTGAGCTCGCATTCGGTTCCCGCGACTCCCACAACTTGAGCGTCACCACCCACTGCACATCCTTCGCCGCCAGCTCGCCCGCGATGGCCTGCTGCACCGGCAGCGTGGTTGCCAGGCCAGGATGCAACTCCGTGTAGCGCGTGGCGCTGGGTCGGTCGGCCAAGAAATAGACCAGCAGGTCATTGGCGAAGATCAGATCGTGCCTGGCATTGCCGAAGAAGACATACTCGCCGGGCTGAGTCTGCGCCTGGATATACTCGGCCACCTCCGCCTGGTCCCGACCAACCAGGACGCAGCCCGCCCGCGGCAGCTCGGAGTAGCACCCGGCCGGCGATGTGGGATTGCGCGCGGCCAACATGGCAAAGTGCACGACGTATGGCCCGGTGAGCAGAAGCGACGCCAGGCCGGCGAAGGCCACTTTGAATGGCAAGCTCCGCCAAATCCGGGGCGGCGCCTGGTAGATGAGCGCCGTCGCCACGACCACCGCGCAGATCGTGGTGGGGAGCACGTGCAGCTCATGATAGCGCGAAGTGGCTTTGATCACCAGCCCCAGGCCGGCGCCGGTGAGCGCCAGGCACAACATCCCCACGCTGAAGCGCCGGTCAGTCGAAGGCACGGGCCGCACGATCAGCCAGCGCGACGCGACCACCAGCGCGGCCGCGTAGGCCGCCAACGGCAGGTAGAGCCGCAGCCAATCGTTCCACTGCGCGCCCGTGATCCGCCCGAACTCGGGGAGGAGCGGCGGCACCGGCAGATGGCGCACCGCGCGAAAGACCGTCGCCGGGAAACGCACCAGGTCCTCGAACACCGTCGAGAAGCCCGCAGCGCTCACGAGATAGGCATACAGTGGCAGGGCCGCCAGGAGTGCCCCCCCAACCAAGAGCGCCACCGCCCGCGCCATCTGCCTGAGCCGCACAGGGATCGGCGCACCGGCTTCGCCTTCCCCGGCCGGCGCGGGTCTCGGCACGCGCCATGCATCGAGCGCAACCGCCGCGACGAAACCCACGGCCGCATACCCGCCGAAGTCCAGCCGCAGGACCGCCGTGATCCCCAGCGCAAGCCCGGCCACAAAGAGCCAGCGCATGCGCCGGCCCCGCAAGTACCGCGCCAGCGCGAGCGCCGTCAAGAGGATTGCGCCGGTCGCGGGGAACGCCGGATAGGAGTAAAAAAGAATGGTCGCCAGCCAGTAGGTAACAAAGGCAGCCGGCACGAGCGCCACCCAGCGTGAGGTCATGACCCGCGCCAGCAGATAGACCTCGATGACCAGACCGAAGCGCAGGACGATGTCGAACCACCGCGCCGCCAGGATCGTCGGCTCCACGACCGTGAAGAGGGCGGCCAGGGCGTAGAAATAGCCCGGCGCGTAGAGGGTCCAGAAGTCCCGATAGGGGATCTCGCCGTGGCGGATGCGTTCAGCGTTGACGAGCACCAGCCCCTCATCGTACAGGTTGGCGGACGACTTAAGCTGCATGAGGAGCAGCAGGAAGACCAGGGCGCATAGGGCAGGGAAGATAAGCTGGCGCCATCGGGCGCGCATCAGCCGGTTCATGGCAATCCTTCACAAAAAAGTTTCCCCTCTCCGGGGACGGACGAGGGGAAACGACATCAGCCCGGGTGTGTGCATGCGACCCGTTACAGATTTGTCGGGGAGCGCTCTTGGTGCACTCACTCACGATTCGGCGGCGCGCTTTGGCATGCGCGTCAGTACCCAACTCAGGGCGACCGTCACAACCAACACCCCGAGTGGCGCCAGAATACTCCAGATCGTGAACAGGCCCAGGGCTGCGCCGAGAGCAGCCTGAACCGCCAGCGCCACAAACAGGACGCCGGATTCGACCGCCGTCGCCAAGACGAAACGGCGCGCCAACTGGCCTTCGTCTACGCCGGTTCGATAATAATACTCGACGAAGACAACCACCACCACCATCGCCACGGCCAGGATGACAATGCCGAACCGATCCACGGCATTGCGCATGGGAGGTACCTGGAAGCGTTCAGACGGCGTGCCCTGCTGGAGCAGGCCCATCGTCATCGCACCCACCACCAACAGATAGGCGTTGCGGATCATCCAGGCTACCGACAGCCCTACCGCACTGCTCACAACCCACAAGCTATAGGCCAGGACATACTTAGAGACTTGTCGAATTTTCATAGTCGTTCGCGCGGACAAGCGATCAGTGCGCCGCCCCCCCCCAAATCCCCTGCAAGGTCAAGGATTCGGCCAGGTGACAGCTCACGTAAGCGCTCGATCCGACGCTCCTCAGTTCCGGCGTCTCAGCCTTGCAGACCTCGGTCGCATACTTGCAGCGCGGGACAAACACGCAGCCCTGCGGCAAATTGGCGAGGTCAGGCGGCTCGCCAGGCGAGACCAGCCGCATGCCGCGCCCTCGCCGCGAGGTCTTCGGAACAGCGGACAGCAACACTTCGGTGTAGGGATGCCTGGGGCTGCTCAAGAGCTCCTGCTTGGGGCCTACCTCCACCAGCTTGCCGGCGTACATGACGGCAATCCGGTTACTGACGTAACGAACCACGCTCATGGCGTGGGAGACAAAGAGATACGTCAGGTTGTACTTTTCCTGCAAGTCCAGCAACAGGTTCAGGATCTGCGCTTGGATCGAGACGTCCAGAGCAGATACCGGCTCGTCGGCCACCACCAGTTTGGGATGGAGCACTAATGCCCGCGCGATGCCGATGCGCTGCCGCTGCCCCCCGCTGAAGCTGTGCGGGTAGCGTTGCAGGTGCTCGACCCGCAGACCGACCTGTAAAATCATCTCGGTGACCCGATCCTTCAGCTCTTTGCCCTTCGCAAGATTATTCACCAGCAAGGGCTCCCCTACCGTGTCCAGCACGGTCATACGGGGATTGAGCGAGGAATAGGGATCCTGGAAGATCGTCTGGGCGCGCTCGCGGAAGGCCG
>CAYOEZ010000143.1:0-12278 GCA_964402955.1 uncultured Ktedonobacterales bacterium
GCCAGGTATGGAAACCTGGCCTACAACATGCGCGGGACAACGGTGAACAGTTACTGAAGTTGTACGTGTAGCGCACGGCTTTAGCCTGGCGGATGGCCAGAAAGGGTATTCTGTAGCGGATGCCAATGGCGAGATATAGATCGGCCCCATATCACGACGTGAAGAAGGCTGGCCTGCTGCCAGCGCGCCTCCTGCTGGTCTGGTTGCTGGTGGGTTTCGTTGCCCTGGTCGCCGCCAGCACGATTTCGGCGAGCAACACACAGCGCGACGCCGGCTACGTGCCCACGGCGACGCACACGTTCACACCGACAAATACGCCTACCTGCGTGGCCACGCCAACGCCGGTCGGTGGGGGAGTTGCCTACGAGCGGCGTGTCAACGCCGGCGGCGCAGCCTATACCGACACGCTGGGCAACCTGTGGGGCGACGACCTACCGTACACGCCATGCAGCTCGCCACTTGGCTGGACGACCGGGCAGACGAACACTGTCCTCAACAACATCGCCAATACGCTCGACCCCACACTCTACCGCTCGCAGCGCTTCGGCAGCACGTTTGGCTATCGTTTCCTCGTGCCCAATGGCAGCTATGAGGTCAGCCTGGGCTTCGCCGAAACATTTTACACATCGGCTGGAGCGCGGCGCTTCAGCGTCAGCATCAACGGGGCCACACGCATCGCCGACCTGGATGTGCTGGTTGCCGCGGGCGGCCAGTTTATCGCCTATAACCGCACATTGACGGCAACTGTCAGCAATGGCATGCTGGCGCTCGATTGGAGCACCGGCGCAGGCTCGGCGATGGTGAGCACGTTACGCGTGCGCCAGATTCTGCCGCCAACGCCGACGCCGACCGAGACAGGCACGCCGACGCAGACGGGCACGCCCACGGCGACGGCCAGCGCGTCGCCCACAGTCACGTCAACGCCAACAATGACGTACACGCCGACCCGTACCGGCACGGCGACACATACAGCCACGCCCACTGCGACGGCGACCAGCACAGCCACGCCGACAGCCACAGCGACGCCTCCACCGCTGGACCCCAACGAGCCGAACGACACGGCGGCGCAGGCTTTGCTCATCGATGCGGGGCGCGGCTACTACGGCTATGTCCAATCGCCCAGCGATGTCGACTACTTTGCGCTCGATGTCAGCGGCGGGCAGCCCTATATTGTGGCGCGCTTGAGCAATCTGGTGGTTGATCTCGATCTGACCATCGAGAATAGCAGCGGGACGGTTGTGGCGGCTTCACGGCAGCGCGGGCTGAATGACGAGATGATCGTCTTCAAGGCGCTGCAAAGCGGGCGCTACTATCTGCGCGTGGCCGGCTTCGACCATGCCTGGTCAACGGGCGCGGCCTACTATTTGAGCGTCGACCTGGCCCCGCCCGCGCCCATACCTTCGACCGGCGACCCCTATGAGCCAAATGATACGATTGCGCAGGCCTACCCGCTGACGGGCAGCGGCGTCTATGTGGCGACCATCGATTCGCCCGACGACCTGGACTACTACGCGCTGCAAGTACCGGCGGCCGGAATGACGCTGATCGTGCGCCTGATCAACCTGCCCGCCGACTACGATCTCCTGCTGTTCCAGGGCGACGACGCGGCGGCGTTTCCCGTTGCCTGGAGTCGCAGCGGCGGCCAGGTGGACGAACAAGTTGTCCTGCGCGTGGAGGCGGGACGCTACGAGATACTGGTTGTGGGCGCCGACCGGGCGTGGAGCGCCAGTCCGTACCTGCTGGCTGTGAGCCTGGCCGCCGCGACACCAACGGCGACCGCGACGCGGACCGCATCGCCCAGCGCGACAGTGACGCGCACGCCGACGGCCAGCGGCACAGCCACGCGCACGTTCACGGCCACGCGCAGCGCCACGCCATCGGCGACGCTGCCGCCGGGCGAGCCGACCTATACACCGACTGCCACGGAGACCGCAACGGTTGCTGTCACGGCCACGCCAACGGGCTATCAGATCTGGCTGCCCATAATCATCAGTGAGTTTGAAGGAGACAGATGACGATGCGCCTGCGTAATCGTGAGGCAATCGCCCTTGTTGTCGTTACTATGACTGCTGCCTTTCTTGTCCTGGGCCTGAGCTCGCAGGTTACTGCGTCGCCCTCCGCGCAAGAAGGCGATCTGGGCGGCGCGCAGCAACTGGACGCCCTCTATGAAGTGCGCGTCAATGCCGGCGGCGGCGTCTACACCGATACCGATGGGCTGGGCAAGGTGTGGGTGGCTGACAGGGCGTGGGTGGAGGGAAGCTGGGGATATGTAGGCGGGTCTGCCTACACGACAACTCTGACCTGGGACATCGTGGGCACGACGGATGACAAGCTGTATCGCACCACGCGCATCTTTCCCCAGATTCCCGGCTCCTATCGCTTCGATGACGTACCGACCGGAACATATGAGATCGAGCTGCGCTTCGCCGAGCTCAGGGATGCCGATCGCGCCGGCTACCGCCTCTTCGACGTGGACATCCAGGGTACGAAGTATTTGTGCCGCATGGATGCCATCGGCGCGGTGGGCAAGTATTCGACGTACGACTGGACATTCGTCGTGACCGTGACCAACGCGCCGCTGACGATCACCTTCATTCCTCAGCTTGGCGTCTATAACCTGAAAGAGGCGTTTGTCAGCGCCATGCGCGTGACGCAATTGGCCGGTTATAGTCGGCCGCCTCAGGCGGCCTATCCGCGTATCGGCGTGGGCATCAGCCCGTTTAACGGCAACGCCAACGATTATGACGTGGCTGCCATGCACCTGGGCTGGTATGCAAGCTGGCAGGTGCTGGCCAATCCGCCCCGCCCCAACGGTATCGAGTTTGTGCAGTTGATTGACACGCGCGGGTTCATCAGTACGACATTCGACTGGGCCAATCTGGATCGGGCGATCAGCAACAACCCCGGCTCGACCTACCTGATCGGCAACGAGATCGAGGCCGGCTTCCAGGGCGCGCACACGCCGCAAGAGTATGCGCGCATCTTCAATACGTTCAATACGCACATCAAGGGCCTCGATCCGACAGCGAAGACCGCCATCGGCGGCGTGGTGATGGTGTCGGCGGCGCGCCTGCGCTGGCTGAGCGACATGCTGACATCCTATCAGACGCAGTTCAGTACAACGATCCCCGCCGACGTGTTCACGATTCACGAGCAGATATTGGGCGGCGATGAGATTAACAGTTGGCCGGTCGGCATTCCCGCTCCCAACTCAACGGACTTGCAGCGAGAGTATCATAGCTGGATGTGCGGCGCCGGCGGCGGGCCCAACGACCTTGCCCAGTTCAAGAATGACGTCACGCTCTTCCGCCAGTGGATGAAGACGAAGGGCTTGCAGAACATGCCGCTCTGGATATCGGAGTACGGCGTATTGGGCGGCGACGAGTATGGTTGCACGCAGCGGGTGATCGGCGTCTTTGTGCAGCAGACCATGGGCTGGCTGAACACGGCCGTCTCGACGACGATTGGACTGCCCGGCGACGAAAACCGCCTGGTGCAGCGCTGGCTATGGTACAGCATGAACGACCAGCCGCGCGACCCTGTGAAGAACCAGGGCTTCGCCGGTGCATACTGTGACTATAGCTGCCGCAACTACCCCGGCGCGCTGACCGGCGTCGGCCGCGCCTACCTGGCCTGGGTCAATAGCATCACGCCGCCGGGGCCAACGCCCACGCCCACCGAGACAGCGACGCCTACCATCACACCGACGCCGACGGCGACGCGCACGCCGCTGCCACCCGGAAGCGGCGTGCTGTCTGGCACGGTGCAGATGCAGGGGCGCGGGGCGGCGCCGGCGCCCGCCTGGGTGGCGCCGCTGGCCGTGCGCCTGTTCCTGCCCGGCGACGACCTGCCTGCTTACCAGTTTGACACGACAACCGACGCGTCGGGCAGCTTTGTTGTGCCCGGCGCAACGACGCCCGGTGTATGGGCCTCCTCGTACAACGTGAAAGTGAAGAACCCGCAGATGCTGCAAGTAGTCTCCAACGGCCTGCCCTTCAGCGACACCGAGGCAACAGTGCAGGATTTCGGGCTGCTGAAGGGGGGCGACGCCAACAATGACAACCGCGTATCGCTGACAGACCTTTCGATTCTCGCGTCAACGTATGGCAAAGCGCTCGGCGATCCTGGATATGACGGTCGAGCGGACTTCAGCGCTGACGGCCGGGTGAGCTTAACTGATCTGTCGATAATGTCCAGCAACTATGGGGCTGCAGGGATTGCCTCCACTCTTTCTGCTAGCGCCCAACTGAGCGGCGCCGGCCTGGATGCTGCCCCAGCCGCGCGATTCCATGTGTCTCCTGCCAACACCGGCGTGCCAATCGGGCAGCAGTTTGTTATAGACGTGTATCTCAGTGTGAGCGGCCAGCTTGGGGCCTTCGATTTCGCGTTGCAATACGCAACTGCTTTCTTGCGCGCCGACAGCGTGTCCTGCACGAGTCCATTCACGTCGACGCTGGTCGTTGTGCCCTGTGGAGCAGCGGCGGGAACGGCTGCCTACGCTGCATCAGGCCTTAACCCAGCGTTTGCCAACCCTGGGACGTATCGGCTGATGCGTATCGTGTTCCGTGCGATGGCGATCACCCCATCAACGCCGCTATCTTTTGTGCTTCCACTCGATGCGGTGTGCAGCCCGACCGCAGGTGACTGCGGTGGAGCGGCGTCGACGGGCGGCGCTGTCATTGTCACCAATCCCCCCACCCCCACCCGCACGCCGACGATCTGTCCGGGCTGCCCGACGCCGACGCCGACGCCAACGCCGCCTCCGCTCAACCTGGGCGTCAACGTGGGCGGGCCGGTCTACACCGACAGCGCCGGCCAACCCTGGCAGGCCGACAAGGCATATGTAGCCGGTAGCTGGGGCTATGTGGGATGGGTGGACCGCTATGCCACCAGCAACGCCATCGCCAACACGATTGACGATACGCTCTACCAGACAGAGCGCTACGGCTTGGGCCAGTACGTCTTCGATGTTTCGCCGGGAACCTACTCCGTCACGCTCAAGTTCGCCGAGATCTATTTCGGCACCAACGTCGGCGGTCGCGTGATGAACGTCAAGGCCAACGGGCAGACGGTTATCCTGGGCCTCGATGTGATGAAAGAGGTCGGCCGCTATGCCGCGCTCGACCGCACCTTCCTGGTCAACGTGACCGACTACCAGTTGCTGCTGGAGTTCGCCGCCACCAGCGGGGGCGCCAAGGTCAACGCCATCCGCGTGGCGTTCGTTGGCGGCGGCCCGGCCACGGCAACGCCCACGGCCACCGCCACCGGCGCGGCCACGGCCACACCCAGCGCCACGGCAACGCCGCCTGTGACGCCGACGGCGACCCCGACGCCGCGCGACCCATACGAACCGAACGACAGCTTCGACCAGGCTCGCGCCATTCAGCCGGGCAACGCTTACCTGGCCTATGTCGACAGCGCCAGCGACGCCGATTACTACTCTTTCCCGGTGACCGACCCGACGTCGTTGATCACGGTGGCGCTGACCGATCTGCCCGCCGACTATGACTTGTGGCTGCACGGACCCGATCGCGCTCTGCTGGCGTCGTCGAGCCACGGCGGCCTGGCGGAAGAGTACATCCTGAACTTCGCGGCCAACGGGCAAACGGGTACATACTACGTACGCGTGCTGGGCTTCGAGCGGGCCTATGACGCCAACACACCCTACCGGCTGCGCGTCGATGTGCAGACGCCGGCGACGCCGACCAGAACGCCAACCAACACGGCGACGGCAACGGCCACGCCGACCGTGACGCGCACGGCTACGGCAACATCGACCCGTACGCCGCTCGATCCCTTCGAGCCAAACAACACTTTCGAGCAGGCCACGGCGCTCACACCGGGCGCGCCGCTTTTGGCCTACATCGACACAGTCGCTGACATCGACTACTACAAGCTGACCGTGCCCGCAGCGGGGAGGCAGATCGCCGTCTCGCTGACGCAGTTGCCCGCCGATTATGATCTCTATCTGACCGATGCGGCGCGGGCGCTCGTGGCCTGGTCGCGCTACGGTGGGCTGGCCAACGAGTACATCTTCTACACGGCGCCGTCGGCGGGGACATATTATCTGTGGGTCGTCGGCTACAACAAGGCCTACGATCCGGCGCAGTCCTACCGCTTGTTGGCGCAGGTGAATTAACTCAGCCTGACGCCAGGCTAAAGCCTTGCGCTACGAAGACGAAGCCCTACGGGCTGAATCGCGGCGGCTGACGCCAGGCTAAAGCCATGCGCTACAAGAACGAAGCCCTGCGGGCTGAATCGCGGCGGCTGACGCCAGGCTGAAGCCATGCGCTACAAAGACGAAGCCCTATGGGCTGAATCGCGGCGGCTGACGCCAGGCTGAAGCCATGGGCTACAAGGACGAAGCCCTGCGGGCTGAATCGTGGCGGCTGACGCCAGGCTGAAGCCATGCGCTACAAAGACGAAGCCCTATGGGCTGAATCGCGGCAAGAGGGTAGCCCCTTGGCGGCTTTGTGTCTGTAGCACGGCGGTTTAGCGCCGTGGGCTGCCGACAACACAATGTGAGGAGAGAACTCTAATGCACAAGCATCTTGGCTACGCTCTGGGACTGGCGGCCATGCTGGCGCTTGCCGTTGTGTTGCTGGCGGCGCCCGTTCAGGCGGCGACTGGCGACCAAACAGGAGCGCCGGAGCCGCAGGCAACGCCGCTCAGCCTCTATCCGTCACCAAACGAGCGTATCGGCGTCGGCCTGGTCTACGCCATTGCCGACATCACCGCCTACAACGTCACGCCGCTGCAGGCCGGTTGGTACGCCGACTGGAGTGACCGTCCCTCGCCGCCGCACCCCAATGGCATGGACTACATACCGCTTGTCTCCACCGACCCTCGCAACTATCCGCCCAGATGGGACTCACTGGCAGCGCGCATCCTGCGCAATCCGGGCGATCTGTACTTGATCGGCAACGAGCCTGAGGGCGTCTGGCAGGAAAACCTCACGCCGGCCCAGTATGCAGTCAAGTATCACGATGTCTATACGTTCATCAAGAACATCGACCCGACGGCACAGGTGGCGAACGGCGGCATGATTCTGCCCTCACCGCTGCGTTTGCAGTGGCTGGACATGGTGCTGCAGGAGTACCAGGCGCGCTATGGCACGCGCATGCCGGTGGACGTGTGGAATACGCACATGCAAATCGTCAACGAGGTGAGCTGCGCCTACGACCCTGGCAACTGCTGGGGCGCAGAGATACCGGCCGGCGTCCTTGCCAATTTCGGCATCCGCATGACCACCTACGACAACGCCGACTATAACTTGTTCGTGCAGTTGATCACGGGCATGCGCACATGGATGAACGCCCGCGGCTATCGCAACACCCCGCTGCTCATTTCCGAGTACGGTGTGCTCATGCCGTCGGACTATCTGTGCGAGGGGTGCACCCCTGCTCAGGGCGACCTCATCGTCGCCTCGTTCATGACCCGCACCTTCCAGTTCATGCTCAATACGATCGATGCCAACCTGGGCTACCCGGCCGACGGCAACCGGCTCGTGCAGCGCTGGATGTGGTACACGCTCAACGATCAGCCGTACGACTTCGCGACTGGCCTGGGCTTCAACGGCGGACTGTTCGACTATCGTGTGAAGACCTACCCGGGAGTAATGACCTTCTTTGGCAAGGTCTTCAGCGACTTCGTGGCGCCGCTCAAGGTCTCCTACGTCGATCTCAAGCCGGCCGGCGTGACCTCACAGGATGGCGGGACGGGCCAGTTCACGCTGACGGTGAAGGCGATGAATGGTGGCAACACGGCGCTGAGCAACGTCAAGGTGCGTATCTGCAATGGCGACCCGCTGGCCGGCAGCCCTGATTGGTGCAGCGACGATAGCGTGCCGGCTCTGGGCATCCGCTACACGACGCCGGGCGCGCTGTCGTTTCAGTATACGCTGCCACCCGGCCAGACGACGCGCACTTTCTTTGTCACGGTCGACCCTGACAACGAGATTGTCGAATCGAACGAAGCCAACAACACGGCCAGTTACCTGGTACACATGCGAGCCTATGACCATCGCATCATGATGCCGGTCATCATTAAGAACTACCAGTTCACTGCACACTAGGATCCCTATGCAACCGTCCTCCTCCAGGTCTGCCCGAGGGGCGCTGATCTTTGTTGTTTGTGGCATGGTTCTGCTGCTGGCGTTTGCCAGTAGCTCCGGCGCATGGGCAGAGAGCGGCGCCACGCTGCGGCGCGGCACGGTTCCCACGCCAACGCCGCGTGTCCAGGCAACCGCTACGCAAGCCAACGCCCCGGCGCCCAAGCCCTCGCCCACGCGCATCACGCCGCCGACGCGCACGCCATGCGTGAACTGCGCCACCCCTGCGCCGGCGCTGCTGGATGAGACTGTGCCCGCGGCGGTGGACATTCTGGTCAATGTGGGCGGCGACGAATACACGGATAAAGCCGGGCGGGTGTGGCTGGCCGATCAGGAATACGTCGAGGGGGAGACGCTGTGGGGCTATGTGCTGAGCGATGCCGACTCGTCGACGTTTGTGGGCAAGCAGGCGATCGGCGCGACGACCGACTCTCCGCTCTACCAGGACGAGCGCTGGGGCATGCCCGGCTACATCTTCGAGGTTCCCGATGGCCGCTACCAGGTCACATTGCGCTGGGCCGAACAGTATGGCAGGATCAAGCGGCCCGGGCAACGCGTCTTCAGCGTCAAACTGCAGGGCGCGCTTGCGCTCAAGGACTTTGATATCTTCGCCGCCGCCGGCGGGGCGTTGCTGGCTGTGGACCGCACGGTCGATGTGACGGTGAGCAAAGGCCGCTTGCTGATCGATTTCGTGCCTGAAGCAGAAAACCCGACCGTGGCGGCGATTGCCGTCCAGCGCGTGTTGCCGCCAACGCCGACACGGGCGCCGACAAGCTCTGCCACGCCCACGGATACGCCAGCGCCCACCGATACTCCATCTCCTCCAACCCCGTCGCCGACGGCAACGCCGACCTTGACGCTCACGCCATCGCCGACCGCGACCGCGCTGCCTGCAACGGCGCGCAGCGCCGGCGTCTTCCCCCAGGCTGCGGCGGCGCTACGCTCGGCTGATGGGGGCGTTTTGGTGCGCGTGCCGGCCGGGGCAGTGAGCGAGACGATGACGCTTGTCTATATTCCGGAGGACGCCGCGCAACTGCCGCAGCTTCATGATGGCTTCCGGATGGGGAGTGCGCCGTTTTCGCTGCAGACGCTGAGCGCGGCGGGCGAGTACATGACGCAGACGCTGCTACGAGAGCCGCTGACGCTGACCGTGCGTTACACGGCGAGCGACGTGCAGGCCGCGGGAGGCGACGTGTCTCGCCTGGTGCTGCAGACCGTGCGCGATGGGCGGCAGTGGCTGGCGATGGAAACGTCCGCCGATGCTGTTGCAGGCACGCTATCGGCCCGCACGCGCCGCCTGGGGGTGTTTGCGCTGACGGTGCGCACTGCGCCGCCCGCAACAGCCGCCACTGGATCAGATGTCACGCGGGGCGGGTGGCCGTGGCTGGTCGCCGTGGTCGTGGTCGTCGTCGTGGTATGGGCCCTCGTGGTCCGCTTGCGGCGCCGAGCACGGCCGTCCGGAGCAGAGCCGTCCACGAATGCCGCAGGAATACACGAACAAAGCGTGGCGGGAAAGCGCGCGTCGTTGCGAGATCCCACCTGCCCCCCAAGGTAGGGGGCAGGTCTCAGCGTGTTGCTCCGTTCCCTGAACCCTATGCCCTATACCCCGAACCCTGTCCTTACCCTGCCTGCCACACCTGAAGGCCCTGGCGGTCGAGGTTGAAGGGCATGATCTCTACGCCTTGTTCGGTCAGCGCGGCGCGCACTTCGTGCTCGCGGTCGGCAATGGCAAGGAACAACAGACAGCCCCCGCCTCCGGCGCCCAGGGCTTTGCCGCCTGTCGCTCCGTGCGCCAGTGCGACCTCAAAGAGGTGTTCGATCTCGGCGTTGCTGACTGATGCGTGGAGGTCTTTCTGGCACGCCCAGTTCTCCAGCAGCAATGGCCCCAGCGCATCGACCTCGCCGCGCAGCAAGGCGCCGCGCACCTCGTCGGAAATGCCCACCATGCGATGCAACGCGCGCACTGTGCGGTCGTTGCGGGCGCGGTATGCGCCCATGACGGCGCTGATGATATTGCCCGAGAGGCGGGTATGGCCGGTGTAGCAGAGAATCAGCCGCTTCTCCATCTCGTTCACCGTTGCGTCGCTGAGGCGCAGGGGGCTTGACGAAACGTAGGGATCCTTGAACTCCAGGTAGTTGACGCCGCCAAGCGCCGCCGCGTACTGGTCCTGCTTGCCGCCGGCCACGCGCAGCTCTTCCACTTCCAGAAGATGGGCGAGCTCAGACATCTGGTGCAGCGAGAGGGGCTGGGGGCGCAAGGCATTGAGCACGCCCAGAATGGCGATGCTGGTGGCGCCCGAGGAGCCGGTGCCCGAGCCGGGAGGGGCGTCGGAGCGCACAAACAACTCGATGCCTTGGTGTGGGCCAAGGCGATTGATGGCCGCCTTGAGCAGATCGAGCTTGCCATCGTAGGCCAGGTTTTCTCCGCCAGGGAGGGTTAGAGAGATATTGTAGTCGGCGGAGATGAGGCGGATGTTGTCGCTGGCGCTGAGGCGGAGGGTGGTGTAGCTGTAGCGGTTGATGGCGGCGTTGACGACGGCGCCGCCGACCTCGCTGGAGAAAGGGGCGACATCGGTCCAGCCCCCGGCCAAGTCGAGGCGAATCGGCGCCCGGCTGCGTATTGTCATAACAGGCCCGGATTTCTTGCTCTGCATGAATGGCCTCCGGAAGAGCGTGAGTACCGAGGAATGAGTACCGAGTGCTGAGCAATGAGTACTGAGTAGAGAGTGCTGAGTACCGAGTGCCGCCGGCGCATACAGTCAACTCAGTACTCAGCACTCATTGCTCGGTACTCCTCACAGCCTGGCCATGTCGGCGATGATACGTTTGTGCTCGATGTCAACCTGACGCACGAAGTCGGGGATGGCAGGGAGGAGGAATTGCCCGCGCTCGCCATCCACGATGTAGACGTCGTTGCTGGGCGTCTCCAAAACGTCAGTGATGGCGCCCCAGAGCACTCCGTCAGGGTCACACACGTCCAGACCGATGATCTGGTGAATAAAGTAGGCGCCTTCGGGGAGCTTGGCGGCATCGCTGGCTGGAATGAAGACGAACAAGTCGCGCAACGTCTCGGCTGTGTTGCGATCGGCGCAGCCAGCCAGTGTGAGCAGGGCGTGCCCCTTGTGAAAACGAATGCCCCGGATCGTGTGTGATCGGGGCATCTCGCCTTCCCGCCCCAGGAAAACCTGCTTGCGGTTAGCCAGACGGTCCGGGAAATCGGTGAGCAGCGCTGCCTTCAACTCGCCGTGAATGCCAAAGGGAGCGACGATCTTGGCGACGATGAGATAGCTCGGTTCAATTGCCATCAGTTCGTGGGCTGCTCTAAGATATCTAGAATAGCCTGCTTGCCCTGCTTGGCGGCGGCCACCTTGAGCAAGAGGCGCAGCGAATTGGCTACGCGCCCCTGCCGGCCGATGAGCCGGCCCATGTCGTCGGGAGCAAGCGATAACTCCACCGTGACGGTGTTCATGCGCTCGCGTTCCTTGACCTTCACCTGCTCGGGGTGATCGGCGAGGGACGTGGCGATGTACTCAATGATTTCTTTCATATGTTTTGTTGCGCTCTCAGACGCCCGGCAGTCATTAGCCAGGCATCCGGGCAAGCGACACTATGCCTTCGGTTCGACGACGCCCACCAGGTGAGCGACTGTCTCGCTCATCTGTGCGCCCCTGGCAATCCAGGCCTTGACCTTCTCGGTGTCGATCTTGATGGTTGCAGGGTCGGTGAGCGGGTTGTAGTGGCCGACGACCTCGATGAACTTGCCAGTGGGCCCCATACGAGATTCGGTGACAACGACACGATAGCTGGGCTGCTTGGCAGCCCCAGTGCGCCACAAGCGGATTTTGACCATTCGGGAAAAAGTCCCTCCTCTGAAATGTTTGCTGCGTGATTATAGGGCATTGCACGCCAACTGTCAATGGCTTTGTCCGTTTTGGTGTCATTGTTCAGCGATTGTGTCAGGGTATCCACGGTTGTTCAGTGAGTATAGCAGGGTCGCTTGACCAGGAACAGTGGTTGTGAGATGCTTCCTCGCTATGGCAAAACACACATCGATGTTCGGCCCAATGGCCCGCTCGCTCACGTTGTTCGTGGACGGCGTCAAGCGCCGTCCATCCGAGGGTGTTGAACAAGGCGCGAAACGTGTAGCATCGGCTGTTTGCCTGCCCCC
>CAYOEZ010000144.1:0-12237 GCA_964402955.1 uncultured Ktedonobacterales bacterium
ACGTTCGCCACGCTGATCAATTGGTCTTAGCTTGATACGCATGGGCAGGTCTGAGGCATGCCCCTACGCACTTTTGTGCCTGTCTAGGGACATTGCATGCCCTGTGTTCGTGCGTGTGTTCGCGGATCAACGTCAGAAGGACTCAAGGCGTCAGGCAACGGAATGCGTTGACACCCTGAGTCCTTACAGGTTCGATACCCTGCTATTTGCTGCCTGATATCTGCTAATAGAGCTTCATGATGCTTTCTTCGATGGAACCGACTGGATGCATGCGATAGTCGATGAGTTGTTCGTAGGTACGTCCGAGAGCATCTATGTTCTGATGGAAGAGGGCGTCGCGGTCAATGGCAAGAGCCTGCGTCAAGCCCTCGATGACGGCGCTGGCTGCAACTTCTGAGGGAAGGTGCAGCGGCGAGTTGGCTGCACAGATCAGGGTGATGTCGGCTGAGCGAGCCACAGCAGACACGTCTGAGCCAGAGATACCGATGGTCGTTGCGCCGCGCTCGTGTGCCACGCGCAGCGCTGCTGCCACATCTGCCGAGTAGCCAGAGTAGCCGAATCCAACCACAACGTCATCGGCCTGGACGTTGCGCAGAGCAAGCGCAATCTGCACCGTATCGCCGCTGACGACAACGGGGTTGATGCCAATGACCTGCAAACGGACGGCCATTTTCTCAGCCAGCAGGACAGTGGTGTGCTGGCCCAGAATATAGATGATGTGCGCCTTGGCCAGGGTGGCAATTGCCTGCTCGGCTGCCTCGATGGAAATGTCAGCGAGCGTGCGCTCGACGTTTTCTCGTG
The DNA here is from genome assembly GCA_964402955.1 of uncultured Ktedonobacterales bacterium. Taxonomy (GTDB): domain Bacteria; phylum Chloroflexota; class DTOL01; order DTOL01; family DAOUCN01; genus CAYOEZ01. The sequence continues at coordinate 802 of CAYOEZ010000144.1, forward strand.
CTAGTGTCAATGTGTTGACAAAGGTGCGACCGGCTTCGCTCACGCCTTCGACAGGACGGAGTCCTTTGCTCATCTCCGCCTGGACTGTCGAGCGCACCTCTTCGAGCAACTCTGGATAGCCAGGATACTTCAGGCGTTGAGCAAAGCGCGTAATTGTTGCAACGTCCACATCGAGAACGCTGGCCAGGCGAGAAGCGGTCATGAATGCGGCTTCGCGGTGGGATGTCATGAGGAAATCGGCAATGCGCTTCTGGCTCTTGCTCAGGTTCTCATAGCTTTCCCGGATTCTGTCGCGGTACATCGTTCCCTCCTTGCCCCATATTTGGTTGGATATTCTTCTCTGCCGATAGATCTTGCTGACACTGCCTCAATGTACCACAATTCTTGCCGCGCGTCAAGATGTTTTGCTCAGTTTTTTGCATCGATGTCATGTGATGGGCGTCGCATAGCCGCTGCAGCGTGTCCAGCGATGCAAGGGCCGGTTCAGGCTGACGTGCGGGCAAAAGCGCGCCAGGGGTTGGCCACGGTCAGCATGCGGATCGCTTCTGCGCCGAGGCCTGCGGCGCTCAGCGCGGGCAGAAATCGTTCGCTGATGTAGTTGAAGGGTCGGGGGACGCCGCCGCCGGGCCTGGCGGGGTCATACCAGCCGCGATCGTGACTGAGCAACACGTGATCGCCCAGGCCAGCGTCGCACATGCGCATTGTGCGCTCGAGGAAAACATCGTCGCCGCTGTCGCGTCCGATGGCATCGTACTCGATCCAGACGCCGCGGCGGGCAAGCTCAAGGTTGATGTCAAAGTCCGGCTCGTTCTGGGCATGGACCCAGACGAAGCGTTGCGCCGTATAGCCGCACTGCTCGATGATGTTGGCTTGCTCACGCGCGACCCAACCGCGCCGGGTATGACTGGCAATCGTTGCTCCCGTCGTGACTGCTGCCCGGGCCGCTGCACGCAATATCTTCGTTTCGCACTGCGTCAGCCCATCGTCGCCGGCGCTGAGCTTGATGAAGCCGGCCTGGACGCCGCTGGTTTCGATTTCCCCGCTCAACTCTCCCTCCATCCATGCGCATAGCTCACTTTCGCTGGCGGCGTGCACCCAGGGGGGAATCCACGGCTCGCGGTAGACGCCAGTTGGCGCAACGAGGGGGAAGTTCGCTGCTTTGGAGACGGCGGCGAGGATATCGGCGCACCGGCCAACTCCAAGCGGTGTACACTCGACCAGCGCCGTGACGCCGGCCGCGCAAGCGCGCTCCAGCTCAGGCGCCATCAGGGCAATGACCTGCGCCGGATCGGCCTGGGCATAGCCGGGTGCATCCCAATGGCGCAGGTCGGTGAAGATGTGCTCGTGCGGCAGGATCATGCCCAGGTCGCGCTCGACCCTGGGCCCGAGAGTGGTGATCAAGGCTGTCATGTGCTTACTCCGCGCTAATTGGGGCCTGTGTCTGCACGCCAGTCGCGTCGGTCGGGACAACAGCTGACAAACGGATCACGATGTAGGCGGCCAGACAAACGATGATACTGACAAACGGCATGAAAATGGTAACACGCGGGCCGACGCTCTCGAAGAGCTGCCCGACCAACCAGGGGACGGTCATGCCGCCTGCCGCTGAGGCAACCAGGAAAAGGCCAGTGATCTGCCCGCTGATGGCCAGACGGCGCTCGGCATAGGAGAGCATCGTCGGGAACATAGACGCCATGAAGATACCCGCTCCGAATGTGCCGACCCAAATGATAACAGACGACTGCGGGAAGATTAGAATCAACGCAATACTGGCCATGCAGCCAAGCAGATCGCCGAGTAAGACCGAGCTGGGCTGGAAGCGCGTGGCGATGGGGATGGAAAAGAGCCGGCCCAGCGTCAGCGATCCCCAGAAGACAGACGTCAGCAGGGCGGCGGTTGTTGCATCCGTCTTGCCGAGGGCCGTCACGTAGGTGAAAATCCACCCGCCAAAGGTTGCTTCGGCGCCAACATAGAGGGCAAAGAAGACGAGCATCAGCAGCAGCAGCCTGACGTTGAGCGGCCCCGTGGGGCGCCCGGCGGCATGGGTGTGTGCTGTGGGACTGGGCAGGCGCAAGAGGGCGACAGCCGGAGGCAGCATGAGCAGGGCGATGAACCAATAGGCCAACGTGATGTCGCCGCTCATCAGGACAGCCTGGGCGATGATAATCGGCGCCAGAAAGGCGCCCACCCCCCAGAAGAAGTGCAGTCCGTTCATATAGGGCCCCACCTGGTTGCCATGTGTCCAGACGATCATGGTGTTGCCGCCCACATCCACCCCGCCCTCGGCAATGCCCAGCAGAACAAGCACAGGGACAAGCAGCCAGAGCACAGGCATGAGGGGGGTCAGGAAGAGCATGACTCCCATTCCCACCAAGACGCCGGCGATGACGGGATGGCCCGCGGTGCGATCGTAGAGCCTACCGGCCAAGAAAGAGCCAATCATGTAGCCCAGCGAACGCGCCGAGAAGACGATGCTGATGGCACTGAGGGAGGCGCCCGTGTGCTTGGCCAGGGCCTGGAGTGTTGGCCCCAGTGTCACGCCGCCCAGGCCCAGGGCGACGAAGACGGAAAAGTAGGCGATTGTCTTGACGAGGCGCGCTCTGCGCTCCGCGGCGGGCAGGAATGCTGCTTGGCTCACGGGTGTCGTATCCTTGACGTGTCAGTTTTGGCATCGTTCTTACTGTCCGGCGCAGAGTATAGCAGACGGTGTGTGATAAATCAAATCGACTCGCAGAAGGCCAGGGCTTGTGCAAAGTCGCCCATCTGTGCGTAGGGGCAGGTCTGAGACCTGCCCGCCTGCCCCGTGTGGTCGTGGGAAGGCAGGTCTCAGACCTGCCACTACGCATCGTTACGCCTGTCAAGTGACGTTGCACAGACCCTGGCGGAAGGCTTCGGCCGGGCCGAAAGGGGCAAGCCCAACCGTGATATAGGGACTGAGGGCAGTGTCGCCCTCGTTGTAGGCAAAGCGCCACATGCGGCCGCACATGGCGCGCTTGATCTCGTGATAGCGCCGATCGTCGGCCAGATTGATCATCTCGTGCGGGTCGCTGCCCAAGTCGTACAGTTCGTCGCGATCGAAGCCGTTGAAGACGTACTTGTAGTCGTTGGTCATGACCGAGCGCTGCGTATAGTAGAGTTCGACGCCGTTGCACTGCGTGTGGATATCATCGCGCCAGATGGCCGGCGCATGATTGGCGAGGAACGGGGCGAGGCTGGCGCCCGTGAAGCCGCGTCCCGGATTGATGCCGCCAAGCTCAAGCAATGTTGGCGCAATGTCAGCCAGTGAGGCAAAGCTGGCAACACGGCGGCCTGGATTCTTGATCCCGGCTGGCCAACGCATGACCAGGGGCACACGGTAGGTGCCCTGAAAGCAAGGGATGCCCTTGGCGAATAGCCCGTGCTCGGCGCAATAGTCTCCGTGATCGGAGGTGTAGATGACAATTGTATCCTCGGCCTGGCCGGTCTGCTCGAGCGCGGCCATGATCCTGCCCAGATGATCATCGAGGTAGGTGCAGAAGGCGCGGTAGTGGCGGATCGCGTTGCACGTTTCTTTTTCACTCAACTGGCCGAAGCGCGTGGCGCGCATGCGCTCGTAGATGCGTGGCTTGTCGTGCAGCGTATCGGAGAAGCTGGGAGGCAAGACGGTATCATTCACGTCATACATGTCGAGATAGCGCTGGGGCACAAGGTAGGGATCGTGCGGGCCGATCATGCCAACGTAGAGACACCAGGGTTTTTCGCCGCGGGCGAGCGACGGCAGGACGTCGAGCGCTGCTTGCACTGTCTTTTCGTCGTGGCCATCGCCGCCGTCGGGGCGCGGGCCGTAGAGGCGATATGTGCCATAGCCAGGGCGGAGTATCTCACCCTCGCTGCGTGTCAGTGGCTCAGGCCGCGCGGCAAGCTCCTTGAAGTGTTCCCAGCGCGCTCCGTGGTATGTGCCGGCGACCGCCGAGACGAAGTGCTCTGTCCATGCGCGGTCTTTGGGCGACTCGTCAGCGCTCACATGCCACTTGCCGGAGAAATGCAGGTCATAGCCGGTCGCCGCCAGATCCTCACTCCACAGGCGCACGCCATCGCTCAGTCCCCGGCTGATGGCTTGTTCGTTGAGAACGTTGTTCCATACGCCGTGGCGCGTGGGGTAGAGACCGGTGAAGAACGTGGCGCGTGACGGGCAGCAGTGGGGTGATGGGCAAAAGGCGTTGCTGAATGTGACCCCGTTTCTGGCCAGTGCGTCGACGTGGGGCGTCAGGGTGGGATTCTCGGGCAGCACCGTATCGGCGCGCTGATGATCGGTCATGACGATGAGGATATTTGGGGTACGCATGGCTGTGACAACTCCAGACGACAGGTTAGCGGGCGATGCTCCCGCTGGCCGTGATCTCGATGACCAGCAGATCAAGGGCCAGCGCAGGGGCAAGTTGGCCGGTCTTGACGGCCAGGTCGGCCTTCAGCAGGTGGCGGTAGATGGCATCCAGACGGTCCAGTGTGAAATTGCGAGCAGCGTTGGCTGACTTCTGTGCGACAAAGGGGTGCATGTGCAACTGCCGGGCGATCTCGTCGGGAGACTGGCGAGCGTCGGCCAGCTCTTTGACCATCATCAGGCTGCGGAATTGGCGCGTGATGACCGCCATGAGGACGGGGGGCTGCTCGCCATCATCGAGCAGTTGGTGCAGCACGCCCACCGCCTGGTCGCGCTGGCGCAAGGAAAGCGCGTCGGTCAAGTCCCACACTTTCATTTCGCGCGCGTCGGCGACCAGCAGGTGCACGTCGCTGTCCTCTATCGGCTTCTTGCCTGCATACGTGACCAGCTTGTCGACTTCCTGGGCAAGCTGGCGCAGGTTGCTGCCAACGAATGCACCCAGCGTCTCGGCAGCCTGGGACGAGATGGTCCCACCCTCAGCATGCACGCGCTCGCTGATCCACTTTGATAGTTGCGTACCCGGCACCGGCTTGAACTCATGAATCTTGCCGCCAAGCTCTTTCGCCATTTTGAGCAGTGGATTGCGCTCGCCGAGCGCCACGCGATCGACGAATACGAGCTGCGCAGTCTCCGGCATGGTGGGAAGATAGGCGCGCAGGCCGGCTTCGAGCGGGTCGTTGCGTTGCTTGCCAGTCTCGGCGGCGCCGGAGCGCGGCTCATAGCGGGCCAGCAAGCCCTCTACGATGACCAGGCGGTGATCGGACAGGAAGGGGAGAGTATCACAGGTTGTGCGTAGCTCATCGAGCGAGAGTGAGCGGCCATCGAGAACGGTCATATTCAGCCCGACGACGGATTCGTCGCCGAGCCGGGCCTTCATCTCATCTAGTTCTTCGCGCTGTGAGTATTCATCCTCGCCATGAAAGACATAGAACATGTTCTCTCCGTCATCGTGTCAGGAGCTCGCGCGCATGCTCAAGCAATGCCTGAACGCGTTTCTCTGGCACGTCCTTCGCTTTCAGATAGGCAGCAAGCGCCTCGATCGGGGTCATCTGCTCGACGGCCAGATCACCCAGGCGGCTGCGCACCGTGCGCTCTGTCTCGCAGGCAATCGCAGCAACAAAGTAGGCGTCGGCCAGAGCGCGGCGAATCTCTTCTTCGCGCAGTGACACGCCGGTGCGCGCCTGCACGATCAGCTTGACCACAGCGTCTTTGACGTTGTGGCAGCTAATGGCGCGCAGGGCAGCATCGGTGGGATCGTCGTAGCCGGCATCAGCCGTGATGGTCAGGAAGCGCCGCGCGTTGACAGGCACAAAGCGCCAGGCGGCGTGGAAGCGCTCATCCAGGTCAATGACGACAAAGCCCTTGGCATCGTGCTCTTCACCGAAGTCTATCCGCTCCAGGCTGCCAGCGTAGACAGCAGGTGGGTCGCTATTGACCACCTGGTGCTTGTGGATGTGGCCGAGCGCAACGTAGGCGAAGGCCGGGTTGTTGATAATGCTCTTGGGGAAGACCATGTCTTGTCCGAGCATGACACTGCGCTCAGAGCCATAGGTGGCGCCTTCGATTGTGCCGTGGGCGCAGAGGATGGCCGGGATACTGCGATCGAGCTCGGCGACACGCGCTGTGATGATAGTGGCGATTTTCTCGGTGACGACGCTATCCAGCTTGTCGATCGTCATGTTCTTGTAGTCGTCGCGCGACAGCAGATTGCTACGGATGATCCAGGGCAAAGCGACGATTTGCAGCGGTCCGTGGCGCGTCTCGATACGAAACAGGCCGGGGGTGCGGGCAACGTAGACCCGCTCGACGCCAAGAGTATCGAAGATCTCCACGCTATGGGCGCGACCGGTGGCATTGGGCAGATCATGATTGCCCACCAGCAGGAAAATGGGGGGGCCCGCTTCGACGAGACGACGGATGCGCCGGGCGAACTCGCGCTGGTGGGTCGGGTTGGGGTCGCGGGTCTTGTAGGCATCGCCGCAGAAGACGACGACGTCAACATCGTTGGCCAGGGCGTAGTCGATGACCTGATCGAGTGCAGCCAAGAAGTCGCCCAGGCGGGTGGAAAGCCCGGTGGCCGGGTCAACTCGCCCGTAGTTCTCCATGCCGATATGAAGGTCAGAGAAATGGAGTAGTCTCATCTTGTCTGGGATGTCAACGTGTCAGAGTTGGTTCACTCTGACGCGTTGACACCGTGACACCTCTAGCTTACTTCAGTTGGTTGGTCGCCAACCAGGCTGTCGTGATCGCTCCACACAGCGTCGGTCTCAGCGTCGGTCTCAGCGTCAGTCTCAGCCTCGCTCTCAGCTTCTGCCCCTGCTTCGGCCTCAGCTCCGGTCTCTGCTTCGACTTCTACCACTGCTGCAAGCTCGGGTTCTTGCGCTTCTTGTTGCCCTTGCTGTTCTTGCTCAGACTCTTGCTCGGGCTCCTGAATGAACTGCGACCAGGGCCCGTGCATGCCGTCTTCGGTCACTCCGTAGTAGACATGCAGACCGCCGTGGCTGTCGCGCTGCACCAGGTTGTACCGTTTGACGCCGGCGCGCCGGTAGGTTTTCCACAGGCCGAGGTCGCCTTGCCAGGTCACCTGCGACTGCTGCACGGGAGTATCTTCGCGCTCCGTGATCGCATAGCGCCACAGATGGCGGGCAGAGAAGCGGGTGACATTGCGCACGATGTTTCCGTTGCGCAGGTCTTGAACGGTGTGATGCCAGACTTTGTCCTGTTGCTCCGAGTCGACGACTTCAACGCCGGTTCGTGGCGCTGGGACGGGCAGGGTGATGACAGGACGCACCGGCGCGACCTCCACCGCAACTGGCGTGGGGACAGATCTGCCAACCGGCTCAGCCGGAACTGGCACGGTGATGGCTGGCTTGACCCCAGTCGTGACCGTTGCCCCGCGTCCGGGACGTCCTCCTTCCACCAGGCGGATGATCTCATCACGCATGGCAGGGACAGTTTCTGATTCTTGGCGCACGAAGATCTGGCTGCCAGCAAGAACATAGGGGGTGTCTGTGCCTTTGGGTACTTTGATCTCCAGGATCTTGCGCGCTTCCGATGTATGGGTGGCGATCTCGATGTCTAACTGTGGGCTGATCGCCTTGTCTATCTCGCCACGAAGCTGTTCGACTGCCTCTTCAGGACGGTCGATGCCCTTGGCCGGTGTCTTAGGATTGGCGCTGAGACCGACGAAGATGCTGCCTCCGTTGGTGTTGGCGAACGCGACCACGTCGGTGATGAGCGGCGCCAGGCGTGTCGACTTGGGTGCGAAGACTTCGTGGAAACTCTGGATAATGCTGGGGCCCTGTGTGCGCGCGGCCTTGATCGGGTCAAAGGGAGCGGCCGCCGCCGGGCGCGCCGGGCGCGTGCGATTGAAGTCGGTGCCGCTAAAGAGGTCCATCAGGGCCTCGAAGCCGACAGACTCCAACTGCACTTCGGTTGGTCGATCGCCGACTCCCCAGGGATTACTCTTGTCTTTGGGGTCACGGTCAAGGCGGTGCGCATCGGATCCCTGGATGCAGTGCATACGCCGGGGATACTCGGGCTTGGACCCGTTGAAGAAGTTGCGAGTGCTGCGCCGGCTGGTCGAGTCCAAGTCGGTCACTTCAAGCGCGTGCAGATTCTTGTCCTGGGTGTAGGCGATGCGTGTTTGCCCGCCCACGAAATCCCAGCCCTGCATCGCCACGCCATGGCTACTGTTGGCGTGAGCGGCGATGACAAGGCCGCCGGCATCGGCAATCTCCTTGTAGCAGGTCAGCACATCATCGGTTGATCCGACCTCGCTGGAGCCAAGCTCAATCTTTCCCTCAGGGACATTGAGGTTCAATAGAATGTGTTCCAGTTTACGGACAGACGTGCCGGGGGGGAAGACACCGATAATGTGAAATCCGAATGTCGCCGTCACCTCAAGACCAGGCAGGACCATGATCCTGTCGGAAAGGCGGCGGTACTCGGTCAGCCTTGTTCTCTCGTCGAGAGAAAGCCGGCCGGTTTTTTCGAGTTTCAGCAAGTCTTCCACCTCTTCCCACATGGCCGCATAGCCGGCAACCGTATTGTGGTCGGTGATGGCGATGATGTCCAGTCCCTTTGCCTCGGCATGTTGCAGGAACTGCAAATAGGTAGCCCCGGCATCCTTGTAGTCATTGGATCCCGGTGTATGCAGGTGCAGGTCCATGCGGTACCAGTTCAGTGTTTTCTTTGGTGGACCCGTTTTTGTTCTTGGCACTGTAATTATGTCACTCCTTTCAATATATGCGCCGCAATAGCTGGAATGTGGCGCAATGGCGTGTTACGGGTCCCCAGCCTGGACTATGTTGGCGAACCGGTCTCCTCATCCAGAATACGGCGAATCCTCTCTGGTAATATGTCGGACTGCTCCACCTTTGAGTACATCGTCACCAGTACGGCCAGGGTAGGCTGCTTAGCTTGGTAGATCAAACGATAGCCAGCGCTCTTGCCTTTCTGAATGTCCGTATTCTGCACGCGTACCTTGAAGACCACATAACGGGTTCCTGGGATGCGTTCTCCGAGGAACTCACCGACTTGGATGCGTTCGATGATTGGCTGCACATCCGAATGGATACTGCGATATCTCCTTGCCAGAGCACGGAGGTTCCGTTTGAACTCTGGGGTGAACTCGACGCGTACGTGGGCGGTCATTCGGCGTCGATTCCCTCCCAGAGCTCGGAAACCGGCAGTGTCTGTCCTGCAACGGCTTCCTGCCAACCCTGACGGACGCTAGCCTCCGCAGATTTCAGCGTCACGCTCTCGCGAAATAGGCGAACGAGTTGGATGAGATTCGGCCAGTACTCCTTTGGAATCTCGTGGATCTCGTGCGCCAGTTGTTGTTCGTAAGCGGACATCTGCATGGACATAGCTTTCTCCAATCACTACCTCAGTGTGCTCATCACAGCCAATATGCCAAACAATGCCAATATTATACCAGAAATCCTATTTATTAGCATCATTCTTGAGGCGTCAATCTGCGCGCGTAGCAAACTCGTGCCGCTGCTCAGCACTAACCACCACAGCGCGGAGCCGGTAAAGACGCCCGACACGAGCACGGCTGCTCCCCTGTAGCTGCCTCCGCTGCTGCCGACGCCCAACCCGGCAAAGACGGCGGCAAAGGAGAGGATGGTCATGGGGTTGGTGAGCGTCAGCAGAAAGGTCGAGGCGTACGCTCCAGGTAGCCCGGCGCTGCCGGCGCCGGCGGCCTCTTCTGCCGCCTGGGAGCGAAAGGTGCGCGCGCCCAGGTAGAGGAGGAACAGCCCGCCCACAAAGCGCAACCACATCTGTTGGCTGACGAGGAAGCTGGAGACGATGGTCAGGCCGAAGCCGGCAATGCTGCCATAGATGGCGTCGGCGCTGGCTGCGCCCAGGCCGGAGGCGAAACCAGTTGCCCTGCCGGAGGCCAGCGTACGGCGAATGCCGAGAATGCTGATTGGCCCAACGGGGGCGGCAATCGAGAAGCCGATAATCAGGCCGCGCCGGAAGAGGCTACTATCCATCTGTATATGCTGCGAGCAGACGCCGCACATCCTCCGCTTTTTGCGCGATTTCGCCGCTCTCGAAGTGCTGTATCTCGAACAGATGGGGCAGTTGCTGGTAGAGCTCGGGCAGGCCAAGAATGTCCTGAATCTGCTCGCGAATCCATTTGTCGTAGGCGATGGGGTAGACGCGGCGGGCGATAAAGAGCGACTGCAGGAACTCGCGGTAGGCATCATAGAGCCGGTTGAACGACTGGAAGTACAATCCGCGCTCGACAAACGACGGGATGTGATCAAGGTTGTTCAGGCAGAAGCGGCGCACCATCGCCAGCCGTTCGCGGCGCAGTTCGTCGTCATAGTACGGCAGCCACCTGGCCTTGAGCTGGGCCAGATAGTCGCCGCGCTGCCAGAGCGGGACACTGTAGACCAGCGTGTTGCCGATCTCAAGCTCAAACTCGTCGGGGCCAGATGTCCAGCCGTGATAGCCGGGGGTGAACTGGCCGTTGATGACATCCAGGTCGATGTGCGTGTATTTGCCCACGCTCCGCACAGCATGAAAAACGTCCGCTGATTCATAGTATGCTGCCCATTGCTGTCGTATGTCATCCTTGTGGGTGACATAGACCTCAGGCCGCACCAGTACCATAATATCCAGGCAGCTCTCGCGGCTGGCCTTGCCGCGCGCCGTTGAGCCAACGAGCAACACGGCCTCCGTTTCGCTGCGGGCGGCGAAGTAGTCGCGCACGGCTTCGGCGGCGCGCGCGTGTTCGGGGGTGGGGTAGATTTCAGGCAACGGCAGCCACCGGAACTTGCTCTGTTCTCTGCGCTGCTTGCCGGCCGGTGGCGATCTCTTCGACGAAATGTATCAAGGAAGCATGGTAGTAGCGATAGCCACAGACATCGCAAATGCCAACCGGAACGTCCTCGAGTATAACGAATCCGTTGCGGTGCTTAAACGCTTCCCGCTTAACAATGTGCTCGCGAACAATGCCGTGACAATGCTCGCACTGATACCCGTACATAGTTCCACCTCAGAAATCTTCACACCTGAAACACCCCGCTACGTGATCGTTCACCATACCTACGGCCTGCATGAAGGCATAGCAGATGGTGGAGCCGACGAAGGTAAAGCCGCGCTTGATCAGATCCTTGCTCATGGCGTCAGACTCAGCCGTATGGGCAGGGATCTCGCTCATGTTGCGCAGGGCGTTCTTCTTCGGCTTGCCGCCGACAAAGCGCCAGATGTAGGCGTCGAAGCTGCCGAACTCTTGCTGGATAGCCAGAAACGCTCTGGCGTTCTTGATGGCGGCGCCGATCTTCAGCCGGTTGCGCACAATGCCGGGGTTGGCGAGCAATTCGGCCACTTTCTGCTCATCGTAGGCGGCGACCTTCGCCGGCTCGAAGTTGTCGAAGGCGGCGCGGTAGTTGGCGCGCTTGCTCAGGACCGTCCGCCAACGCAGGCCGGCCTGCGCTCCTTCGAGACTCAGCATCTCGAACAACTTCCGGTCGTCGTGCTCCGGGACGCACCATTCC
>CAYOEZ010000145.1:0-12231 GCA_964402955.1 uncultured Ktedonobacterales bacterium
GGCGACTGTTTTGCAGCTTGCAGAGCAGGTAGGCACAACGCAATCGAGTATTGCGCGCCTTGAAAGTGGGCGGCGTAAGCCGAGCTTTGCGATGCTTGAACGTGTCGCCGCGGCCCTGGGCGGGCGCGTGGTTGTGAAGATCGAAGCGGCGGGGTGACACAAGAAAACCGGCGATCACGGTATTGACTGACATCGGTGTTATATCTGTAGCAAAGAAAGACTCGTGGCGCCAATAGAAGCGTCCCAGGACATTGCCCAGAGGCTGAAACACTGTGACCAACGGAAGTGTACACACTCCAGCCTCGCCGGTGTCAATCGCCGCACTTTGCAGCCACCTCCGCCGTTGGAAAACGTGGTCAAGATTCGTTACCCACCGAGCGCAAGACCTCGTCAATGGCGTCAGGATATAGGAGAGGACTGGGGTGAGGGAGCCGCGGATTTCGGCTGAGTAGGTCGCCTCCTTGCGACAAGGCTCCTCCGTGCACTCGCCTTGGCAGACTCTACTGCGAGACGATTTGTGGCAGAAAGACGTCTCTTAGCCCCATACCGGCCCCATTCTCCTCGTAGGCGCGAAGCATACCAAACTCGTCAAGGAAGAGCATCTTTCCGTCGGCGACAATCAGGGGAGCAGTTCTGGAGCCACGGAGGCCCTGGCCGTTTTCGTTCTGCCATCCCCACATGGTGATGTGCCAGAGCACTGTGCCATCGGGAGCCACGCCCCAACAGTACCCCGCCATCCCGCACAGGTAAACCCGGCCCGTTCGGTCAATGGCGAGCGGCGAATACAGCGGTTCCGGCGTCATTGGCAAGGTCCACTTCAGCTTCCCGTCGGGGTGTACAGCATAGAGGGCCCAGGCCACGCGTTCATCCAACCTGGAATCGACAAAGTAGATCGTCCCGTCGGGGCCAAGCGCCGGCGTGCTGGGCCCCATGGTATTCATGCTGTTGGTGAAGCGCCATTTGATGGTTCCATCAGGATTGACGGCCAATATGCCAGCCCGCTCTGACGGTGGGTAGGTCATCCGGAACGCAACGTAGATCGTGCCGTCATCAGCAATGACTGGATCGGCATAATCGATAGGCGCATCGACCAGCCACTTCAGGTCACCATTCGGCCGGAAGGCGCCCAAGCCGCGCTGGGGAACCATCGCATATATGGTCCCGTCCTGCCCGAGGGCGGGCGAGCCGTGGAAGAAATCCCCGAACGGAACGATCCACCGCATCTCGCCGGTGGGATACAGAGACCACAGGCCGTCATGGATGAAGTAGATGTTGCCCTCAGTATCCAGTAGCGAGCCGCTGTGAAAGACGTGATTGCCATCCAGGTTACGCCAGCCCCAGAGGGTCTGCCCTGCCGGCGAAATAGCGGCGAAGGAGTCGCCGACTCCCCAGTACAGGGTGCCGTCGGAGCCCACTGTGGGTACCGCATAGGTGGTTCCCTCATGGGGGTACTTCCACCTGATGGCGCCCTCGGCCGGTTCAACGGCGTAGAGACCCCCATCGCTAACCGCATAAACGTTGCCATCGAGGCCAATACTCATCCCATCTCCCCAGCCGGTACCCCCAGGTTCCCACGGAAGTTTGGTCCGCCAGACCTCCACTGGATTCGCGCCGATGCCAAGCAGGGGGCTGCGGCCGGTATGGCGCACGTCATGCTGGAACATCGGCCAGGGAGTGTCGGCGACTCCGCCAACGCCGCCGCGGACGCCAGGGGTGACAAGCATTAACAGGATCAACGCCCATGACAGTGCGGCGCTCAGGCGCAGGATTGGCCTCATCATTTGCGAATCTCCACTGCCCCATATGGCTGGCGACAGTTTAGTCTGCAGAGAGCTATATTCTCCAACTGTCAGCCGCGCTGTCTGCGCCTAATAGGATCAGGTTGGAGCGACTGTTTGACATCGAACCGCTGCCTTCGTGTTCGCTCGGTGTGTGTTTGCTCATGGTCTGTGTCCCTTCCTGTTTTGCGGCCATCTGACTGTCGAGATATCAGTCTGTGGCCCACCCTCGGTTGTCTGCCAGTCACGGGGTCGAGTGGAGCGGCGATCTTGTGTACAATTCTACCATGCTTGTCAACGCTTCTTGCCAGCCGAATGGACGTAGGTGAGGAAACAGTATCGAGGATCCCGTGTTCAGGCTGTCCCATCAACACAAAACGGGCAACCTATGTCTAGGTTGCCCGCAAGAAGCCATCTAGCTCTATCCCACGTGGTGGTGGCGGCGACTGGATTTGAACCAGTGGCCAAGGGCTTATGAGTCCCCTGCTCTACCGCTGAGCTACGCCGCCACGTCAGTCCAAGTATGCCAGAGGTAAAATTGGTAGCGGGGGTTGGATTTGAACCAACGACCTTCGGGTTATGAGCCCGACGAGCTACCTCTGCTCCACCCCGCGTCACAACAGCGGCATTATAGCATGGGCGTTCGATGAAGTCAAGCGCCTGGGCGGCTTTTTGCGCCGATATCGGCAAAGCGACGCAATCTCGTCCCATACCTGCGCTATACGAAAAGCCGGACGATCCGCAGATGACGCAGATCAACACAGATAGAACGACCTTTGGTCGGCGATCTTTGCCCAAGTCAGCTGCTTTTTATCTGCGCACATCTGCGTCATCTGCGGATCCCCATACGCACGTGTGTTGTTTCCACCATGGCAGCAGCATTAGTGACCTCTTGAATGTGCGCTTTTCTTGGCCATGTAGGCGTTCTTCTCCTGCTTTGCCTCGAGCGCATCCAATTCCCGCTGTAGCTTCAGGTAGTTCCGGTAGCGCAGGTCGGTTACCTCGCCGCGACTGACAGCGTCGCGCACGGCGCATGCTGTTTCATGCGTGTGGGTGCAGTCGGAAAAGCGGCAATTGGTGGCCAGCGTCTCGATGTCGTTGAATACCTCGGCCAGTCCATCGTCTGTGCCCCACAATTGCAGCTCACGCATGCCGGGGGTGTCGATCATCATCGTGCCGTCGCTCAGCATGATAAGCTGGCGGCGCGTGGTTATGTGCCGGCCGCGATGGCCCTTCTCGCTGACCTCAAACGTCGCCTGGATATCCTCGCCGGCCAGGGAATTGATGATCGTCGACTTGCCGACGCCCGATGACCCGACCAGCGCAAACGTCAGGCCCGGCGTCAGGCAGGCGCGCAAGGCCGCGATGTCTCCGGTCAGGGCGCTGATCATGACGACCGGGGCATCCGCCGCGATGGCCTGGACTGCAGCAAGCCTGGCCTGCAGATCCTCGCCGATGTCGGCCTTGTTCAGGACGATGACGGGCTTCACATTGCCCTCGCGCGCCATGGTGAGATAGCGCTCCAGTCGCGGCAGGCTGAAGTTTTCGTCCAGCCCCTGCACAATGAAGATAACGTCGACGTTCGAGGCCAGTATCTGCTCATCGAGCAGCTTGCCCGCCACCTTGCGCGAGAACTTGCTCCGGCGGGGCAGGACGCCCTGGATCAGGGCCTTGCCCTGGCTGCGGTAGAGGGTCATGACCACCCAATCGCCCACCTTGGGCAGTTCTGTCGGCCGTTCTGCCAGATACAGCAACTTGCCGGTTATCTCTGCTCTGAACTCCCCTTCGTCCGTGACCACATCGTACATGCGCCGGTCTTCTGCGACGACTCTGCCCGGCGTCAGCCCTTCCGGTACGAACGCCGCAAATGCGGCGGCAAAGGAGTCGTTCCAGCCCAGCGCTTTGCGATCGATCATGCAGACTCCTGCTCCCCTGTTCCCTGGCGCAGAATCGCGCGCAGGGCGTCGACACTGGTGGAGACTTTGAGGATGATTACTCTGTCCCCGCTGTACAGTTGCGTGTTGCCACGCGGCACGACCACGCGCCCCCGGCGATGAATCGAGATGACAACGCAGTCGGCAGGCAGGCCGATCTGGCGCAGGCGCTTGCCCACCGACGCGTCGCCGGCGACAAGCACAAACTCCGCCAACTCCGCGCCAACGGCCGCTTGCAGGCGCTCGCGCGCGACCTGTTCGGCGTCATCAGGGATGGCGACCAACGCTCGCGCGTAGGCGCGCACGATGTCGCTGCGGCGCACCATGCCGAGCACATGGCGTGGGTTGCGGCGCTCGACTACGGGGATACGGCCGATATCGAGCGACGCGAAGCAACGCAGTGCGTCATCCAGCGTCTCGTCCGGGAAAATCGTCACCGTGTTGCGGGTGCAGATGTCGGCGACGGTCGGTGGCGCCTTGCGCCGTGCCATTGCCTGCTCGAGGTCTGCAAGCGTGACGATGCCAAACAACTCGTTCTTGTCGTCGAGGACGATGAAGCCGTGATGGCCGGATTCCTGAAATTGTGTGGCCAGGTCGCCGAGCTTCATAGCCGGTGCAACGAAGTGCAGCGCCGCAGCCGGAGTCATGGCATCCTCGGCGACGATCGTCTGCATAAGGTTGACGTCGCGCCGCACGCGCACGTCAATACCGCTGCGCTGCAACTGGGCCGTGTAGACGTTGGGCACGCCAAAGAGTCGCGCCGCCACGACGCTGACGAGCGTCGCCACAAGCAACGCCGGCGTCAGCCGGTAGTCCTGTGTCATTTCGAAGATGAGCAAGACGGCCGTTATCGGCGCCCGCATGGTCGCCGCCAGCAGCGCAGCCATGCCGGCAAGTGCGTACTCTCCTCCCCCTGCTGCTGCCAGGGCCGGCGCGAGCAGGTGCACCGCCTGGCCATAGGCGCCCCCAAGCATCGCGCCAATGAAGAGAACGGGCGCCATGATGCCGCCCCCGCCGCCTGAGCCCAGGGTAAGAGCCGTCGCAAGCATCTTGGCGAGCGCCAGCATAGCCAGCATCGTAAAGCCCATGTTGCCGCGCAGGGCTTGTTCAATGGGCTGAAAGCCCATCCCCAGCACTTGAGGCGCGAAATAGGCCAGCACACCGACGCCAAGCCCACCAAGCGCGGGCTTCAGGAAAGGCGGGATGTTCCAGGCGGAGGCGGCCCGTTCGCTGGAAAGCAGCAGGCGGATGAATAAACCGGCCGCCAGAGCGGCAAGCAAGCCAAGCGCCGGATAGTTGAGCAAACTCCAGGCGCTGGCTGGCGTCTGTGTGGGGACGACAAAAGCCGGAGCATCTCCGATCAAGGCGCTGGCGACGGCCGCTGCGCTTGCCGCTGCCACCACCAGCGCGCCAAAAGCCGGCAGTGCGAAGTCGCCCATGACGACCTCGAGTGCGAACATAATCCCGGCCAGTGGCGCATTGAACGCAGCGGCGATGCCGCCGGCTGCGCCGGCCGTCACAAGAGCGGTGATACGCCGGTCGTTGAGCCTGTAGTGGCGTCCGGCAGCCGCTCCGATGGCTGCGCCAATGTGGACAATTGGCCCCTCGCGCCCTGCCGAGCCGCCTGAGGCGATGGTGATCACGCCGGCGACAGCCTTCGCTATGGCAAGCGCCGGGCTAAGTGAGACGCTTCGAGTCGCCAGGGCCGCGATCAGATGCGAGACATCGAGGCCGCGTTGGCCTTTGGGGCCGGCCTGGAGTAGGATGCCGACGAGCAAGCCGCCGACGGCAGGGACAAGAATGACGACGCCTTTTCCCATCGACCCTGTCAAGGTCTCAGCAATCGCCGCGACGCTGCCGCTCAGAAAAGTGATCGCCCAGGCCAGTGCAGCCGCGCCGAGGCCGGCGCCCGCGCCAACCAGCAGCGCCAGTGTTGCCATGACGGCGCTTTCGGAGGCCCAAAACTCGCCGGCCAGGCTGGCCAGTGCGACACGGAGCCTGCTCCGCCAGTTCTGCTCTGTCATACTCACATCAGGTGCTCATAAACCGGCGCTCATAAAGCGGCGCAAGAAGGGCACAGCCTTGCGCACAGCCACCTGCTCATCTTCGTTGCCCTCGTAGACAATTGAAAGAAAGCCATTGTAGCGGACATTGCGCAAGATGAGGAAAATGCGCGTGTAGTCCAGCTTGCGCTCCTCGCCGGTCTCGATCTGGTAGATCTTGCAGCGCACGTGGATGGCGCGCGGCGCGGTCATGACCATACTGTCGTAGAGGTCCAGGTACTGCCCGCTGTCGAGCACGTGACCTAGGTTGGGGTGGGCAACGTCATCCATCAGGCACAGGATGTCCTTGCCCACCGCCGCCACTCCGCCGTGGTTATGGTTCTGCAAAGCGACGACGATGCCCTTGCTCTCGCCGTAGGCCGCCGCCTCGCGCAGGCAGGTCACGACGCGCCCCCAGGTACCCTCGTCCTTGTGATCGCTCCAGCCGGCAAAGACACGCACCAGCGGCGCTCCCAGAAATGCGGCAGCATCAATCAACTGGCGTGTCTTGTCGAGCTCAGCGGCAAGCGCGTCTGGAGCGAGCGCGAAGTTGTTGGGGATTGAGACGCAGGCGATGGTCAGGCCACGCCGGATGCACGCCTGCTTGATCTGCCAGAGATAGTCGCGATCGGTCGAGGCAAAGTGCCGCCCGTGCAGGTCGACGCCGTCCAGACCAAGCTCGCGGCTCTCCGCGATGTAAGAGAAGAGGTCCATCTGCCCGGCAGTGAAGGCTCGCTGATAACTCAGAGACATGATGGCCAAACGCAGCATTGTCCTACCCTCCAAGTCCCCATAAGGCGGCGGCCGTGCCGCCCATGATCCATGCACGGTCGAGCGCAGGTATGTCCGGCAGCGCAGCATCGACTAGAGTTAGTGCAATGCCGTACCCTGCCTGGCGCACGATGTGGGGGAAGTTGCTGGCCCACATCATGCGCTGTGCGCCAAATGCTGTGTAGACTTGGCGCACAAAGGGGAATACATCGGCAAACGGCGCCGCCTGATGCGACAGTTCCGGGAAATCACTCACTTTGATGTAGACGCCGGGCAGGTCGGCCAATTGCAGCACGGGCGCCCATGTTTCCGGGCGCGTAATGTCAGGGTGGCCCAGGTGATCGACAACGATCCGCACTGTAGGATGATCGTGCGCCAGGCGACGCACGCGGTCCATTTCCCGCCACGGCCCGAAAACCTGCAGGAGCATGTTTAGCTCAGCCAGTTGCAGCATCACCGGATCCAGAGCCGGGCTTACCCATGATAGATCGGTCTCATGATACAGAAAGAGACGCACGCCCCGGAAACCCTGCGCATGCAACTGCGCGATGTGCTGCGCGGCGTCGGGCTGCTTGAAGTCGAGCAACGCCACGCCGCCCAGGCGGCCCGCATAGCGGCGCATGCACGCGGCAACGTAGGCGTGATCATAGCCGTAGTTGCTGGGCTGGACGATGATCGCCTTGTCCACGCCATGCTGCTGCATCGTCTCGAGCAACAGCTCAACCGGCGCCGGCTCGGCCGGCTGCATATTGCGCAGCGGATTCCAGGGATAGCGCGCCGACAGCATCTCCCAAACGTGCAGATGTGCATCAACAATTGGTGTTTTCATAGTACGATCATTGTAGCGCAGACGAGAGCAGGCGTCAAGCTATCGACGCACAGCAACTGCTCTCCGTTGGGGTAAGGCGACCTCTCGTAGGTCGGCTTTCCATAGCCGACATTCGTTACTCGCGTTGACAGCGCCATCCCGGGATGGTAGAATCCAGCACAGGGCTGAGGATGCAGGGCGTGTTGTCGCTCCTGTGTCCGGGCCATCGCAAGGGAGGCTATTGAGAGATGAAGATCACAGGTCTGCGTGTGACGCCGGTCGCCGTGCCCGATCCCCCGCTGCGCAACTCGTGGGGCGTTCACGCGCCGTTTGCGCTGCGCAACATCATCGAGATGGATACCGATGAGGGGATCGTCGGAATCAGCGAGGCGAACGGCGGGGCGGCGCTGCTGCAGGAACTGCAAAGCGCCGCCAAGTCGATTGCGGGCGAGGACCCGCTGCATCTGGAGCGCCTGCGCCTCAAGCTGCGCGACCGCACCCGCGCCTATGCCGCCATCGAAGTTGCCTGCTGGGACGCCATCGGCAAGGCGCAGAATCGCCCCGTTTACTCGCTGCTTGGCGGCAAAGTGCGCGAGCGCGTGCAGTTCGCCAGCTATCTCTTTTATAAGTACGCCAGCGACAACGATACCTGGGGCGAGGTGAACGATCCTGAGAGCATGGTACGCCTGGCGCGCACGTTCCGCGAGCGGTTCGGCTTCACGACGATCAAGGTGAAGGGCGGCGTGCTGCGACCCGAGCAAGAAATCGAGACCATGCGCCAACTGCGCGTGGCTTTCCCCACTGACAGGCTACGCCTGGACCCCAATGCCATCTGGTCGGTCGAGACATCGATTCGCGTGTGCAAGGCGCTCGAAGCCGTGGACATGGAATACGTGGAAGACCCGACCTGGGGCATCCACGGCATGGCTGCTGTGGCGCGCAACACCTTTATTCCCCTCAGCACCAACATGTGCGTGACGACCTTCGATCACTTCGGCCCGGCCATGGAAGAGAAGGCTGTGCAGGTGATTCTGTGCGATCACCACTACTGGGAGGGGCTGACGGGCTGCAAGAAGTTGGCGGCGATCTGCGAGGCGTTTCACCTGGGGCTTTCCATGCACAGCAACAACCATCTGGGCATCAGCATGGCAGCGATGGTGCACCTGGCCGCGGCGACGCCGCTGCTCATCTACGCCTGCGACACACACTACCCCTGGCAGGCGGAAGATGTGCTCAAAGGCGGCAAGTTGCAGTTCAGCGGCGGCACGATGACCCCGCCCGATGGCCCCGGCCTGGGCGTCGAGATCGACCAGGACCGTCTGGCAACGCTCAGCGAGAACTTCACGCGCGGCGACTGGCGCACCCGCGATGACACCGCCGAGATGCTCAAGCGCGATCCGTACTATCTGCCGTTCCGTCCGAGGTGGTAGGCGGAGTCTCAGACGCTGCCAATTCGTCCAGGTGATCGCCCAACATCACCATGTATTCGAAGTTGTCCACGCCGGCGCTGCGTGCCAATTGATCGACGATGGCGCGTGCGTCGTCGCGTGGGCCGTTGATGTAGAAGGGCTTGCCGTCTTTGCCGAACGTCACGTTCCCTCGCTGAGTGTGCAGGGCGGGTGCATCGAGCACTTCCTGAGCGAACTCGAAGTCGGGATGCGGCGCAAAGCCCCAGCGGGCGGCGTATTCGATGCTGCCGTAGATCAGTTCATGCGCCAGCGACGATGAGATAGCCTCGGCGGCGCCGTCGGGCATAATTTTGGGCAGGATGTCTCGGGCAAACCTGTCAAGCGAGACATTACCCCTGGCGAAGCAGTTCTTCATGCCGAGGCAGTAGTAGTCGACCATATAGTCGCCGAAGACGAGCCGGCCATCCGGTTGGCGCCGAGCTATGATGACATGGGCCAGCCCGCTCTCTTGCCAGTCCTGCTGCGCCCAGCAGCCCACAATCGGGTAGGTGCGGCCATGGCGGATAGCGACGATCTCCTGACTCCACTGCCCGGCCTGCGCCGCTCGCTCTCGCTTCGCCTCGCTGCGGCGGGCCAACGCTTTCTTCTGCTTCTTGTTTTCGCCTTTCTTCATTTCCTAATGCCAATTCCTCTCTTTGTTGCAGGCGACCCAGAACGCACTGGCCGTCTGTTACCCGGGCAGGCACAACCGTACGAGATCATCGACATGCGCTGTTGCCAGGCACTCCACCGTGTCGGCGGCGCCGTAGTAGATCTTGACCTCTCCGCTATCCTCCAAGATCATGCCGCCGGGGAAGATGGTGTTGTTGCGGAAGCCGCCCGCAATCTCGTATGGCGCTTCGGGCGCGAGCAGAGGGCCGGCAGACATGCCAATCACCCTGGCCGGGTTCTGCAGATCGAGCAGCATGATGCCCGTGCTGTATCGTTTTTGCCACGTGTCTTCCCAACCGTTCTTGCCGCGCGTGTTATCGCGGTCGACGGCGTGGAAAAGCGTCAGCCAACCCTGTGCCGTCTTGATCGGCGGCGCGCCGGGGCCGATCTTGTCGTTGGCGTACCTGACATCCTCGACGCCCAGCACAAGTTGGCTGTTCCCCCAGTAGCGCAGGTCGGGCGAATCGGACAGCCAGATGTCGAAGCGATCTTTGCCGCCGCGACTGTAGACAGGGAATGGCCGCTCCAGGCGCACGTACTTGCCCCCTACCCTGCCGGGGAAGAGCACCATGTTGCGGTTGTCGGGCACGCTCATGCTGAGAATATCGTAGTGCTCAAAGTCATCGGTGACGGCAATGCCGCCGCGTAGGCCGTGCCGCGTGTCCACGGCGAAGCACATATAGCAGCGTCCGTCCAGCACGGTCAGGCGCGGGTCATAGGCGCGCAGTATCTCGCTATCGTGCAGATCGAAGCATGGCTTGGGCTGCACCTGCCAGTGGATACCATCTGTGCTATACGCCAGGCCCATGTTTGTGCCGTCCAGCCGGCCTTCGGCCTCTGAGCCGTAGTCGTTGCGGAAGACCATCACGTAGCGGCCCTGGAACTTGGCCACGCCGGCGTTGAACACGAGGGTGGCGTGGTAGGGCGCGTCTTTGGCGGAAAGCACCGGGTTGGCCGGGTAGCGGGTAATGACGGGGCTTGAGTGGAGTAGAACATTGGCGGGGTCAGGCATGGCCGGGTCCTCCTTGTCCTGAGCGCTGGAGCCGCGTGCCGAAGGGCAAGACCTCCGAGGTCTCAGAGATCTCGGAGGTCTTAGACACTGACAATCAGAGAATATACTTGCTCATATCTTCATTGGCGACGACCCCTTCCAGTCGCTGGCGAACGAAGGCGGCGTCTATGTTCATCGTCTGCCCCTTGAACTTGGGAGCATCAAACGAGATATCTTCCAGCAGCCGCTCCATGATCGTGGCCAGGCGGCGGGCGCCGATGTTCTCCGTGCGTTCGTTCATCAGGCAGGCAAAGCCGGCGATCTCATCCAGCGCATCGTCCGTGAACTTCAGATCAATCCCCTCTGTTCCCAGCAGCGCCTGGTACTGGCGCGTCAGGGCGTTCTGCGGCTCCTTGAGGATGCGTACGAAATCCTCGCGTGTCAGTGATTTCAACTCAACACGCAAGGGGAAGCGCCCCTGCAACTCGGGCAGCAGATCGGACGGCTTGCTCTTGTAGAATGCTCCGGCAGCGATGAACAGCATGTGGTCCGTATGCACCGGCCCGTAGCGCGTCGTCACCGTGCAGCCTTCAACGATCGGCAGCATGTCGCGCTGCACACCCTCGCCCGACACGTCGGGTCCGATGTCCACAGCAGGCCCGGCGATCTTGTCCATCTCATCAACGAAAATGACGCCCATTTCCTCGGTGCGTTCCAGGGCATCATCAACCACGGCGTCATGGTCAATCAGCTTCTCGGTCTCTTGTTCCGTCAGGATGCGGCGCGCTTCCTTGACCGCCACGCGCCGGTAGCGGGGCTGGCTGTGCCCCTGGTAGTGAGAGGCAAAATCCTGAAAGTCCTCGTACAGCTCGTCCTGGCTCATGCCTGGCCCGAATTCGAGGATCGAGTCGAAGCCGTCGGAGTCATCGCCGATCTCGACCTCAACTAGCGCCTCCTCAACGCGCTTGGCAGCCACAAGGTGGGCCATGCGCCGGCGGCGGCGGTCAAGCTTGCGTTTCTCGGCGGGCGGCAGCGGCGCGGCAGGCGCGGGCACGGCGGCCGTGACTGCGACAGCGGGGCTGTCGGCATCGGTCTGCGCCGCCGGCGCGGGCTTGGCCTGTGCCGCGGCGGCGATCAGAGCGCCCGGCGTAGAGCGTTCCGCTGGCGCCGGGCGTTGTGGCCGGAAGCCTGATTTGCTGATCCGTCCCGTCGGGTATTGCTGGCAGAGATAGTCGGCCAGCCGTTCCGTCGCCAGGTGCTCGGCCTTCTTGGTCACGTCGGCAGCGCGCTCCTTGTGCACGCCATCAACTGCCGAATCAACAATCTCGCGGATGATTGATTCAACATCGCGACCAACGTAGCCCACCTCTGTGAAGCGCGTTGCTTCGACCTTGACAAACGGCGCGCCGACAAGCGCGGCCACACGGCGGGCAATCTCGGTCTTGCCAACGCCCGTTGGTCCGATCATCAAGATATTCTTGGGCATGATATCCTTGCGCACATCCTCGGCCAACTCACGACGCCGATCGCGATTGCGCAAGGCCACAGCGACTGCACGCTTGGCGGCCTGCTGTCCAACCACATACTTGTCCAGCTCGGCCACAATTTGCTCTGGCGTCAGGCGCTTCTGCTTGTCTTTCTCGAGCGCCTCGGTCTTCTTTTCACGTTCGGGCATTAGGTCTGGTCCCCCAGGGTCTCCACCATGATCTGTTTGTTTGTGTATATGCATAGGTCGGCTGCGATCTCCAGTGCCGCGCTTTCCGACATTCCCAACGCGTGCTCGATTT
>CAYOEZ010000146.1:0-12205 GCA_964402955.1 uncultured Ktedonobacterales bacterium
ATTATATCTTAATCTCGCCCGTTTTGCTGTCCGAATTATGGGGTCCATTATACAGATCTTTATGAGGTGTACCGAGACGCATCCAATAATCTCGGAATTGGTCGAAGGTCATGCCATGACCGTTATCGGTTACGACGATACGATCCTGGTCTCGGCGCAACTCGATCTGGACTTCGGTTGCGTCAGCGTCATAGCCGTTCTTGACCAGTTCAGCCAGGGCGATGTGCGGCTTTCCGACCAGTCGTTCACCAAGTTCCCTAAGTAGAGCAGAGTCGACGGTGAAATTGATGTCCGGCATAGTGATTCTATCCAAATAGTGGTGGTTCCCCGATCCACTTTCGCTCTGACGAGATTTCCGAGGTGACATGAGTAGGCCAATGGCAAGAGGTCGTTCGTCTGCTATGGGCAATACATCGTTGCTTCAGCGGCTTCTAGGAATCGTTTGAATCCAGATGTAGGCGAATGCTTTCCCCTATGATCGTTGCTAGTTCGACAGGAACTGCATTTCCGATATGCCTGCCGATCCGGCTTAGGGTAGATGGCTTTCCTGGCTCCACGAATTCATAGTCAGGAGGGAACGTTTGGAGAAGAGCTGCCTCACGTAGGGAGATTGCGCGATCCTGCTCGGGATGTCCGAACCGTCCGTTGCCATACCCATGACACTGCGTGGTGATCGTGGGAGAGAGATCCTTCCATGACATGCGACCATATACGCTCGCGTACCCCTTGCCCGATTCCTTCTTGAAACATGGTGGAAGCAGACTATCGTTCCAGTCTCTCCACGTGCCTCCCTGTTTCGATGCCTTGATTCGCCGTATGTTCAACTCTGAGAGTGCACTTGCTCGGTGCAAGGGATCGCGAGAAGATGCGTCGCCCGCCCGCAGTGGCTCCATGTCGCCGATAGTAGCTTCAACCGTCTTGTACTTGTCGGGAAAATGGGTAGCCGGTAGTAGCTTAATCTCGCTGAACTTCGATGCAAAGAGCACGAGCCGTGTCCTGCTTTGTGGAACACCGTAGTCAGGACAGAAAACGTTCTTGTATTCGGATACTCGATAATTGTGGTCCTTCAGTCTGTCAACGAATTCGCGATAGACTATTCCGTTCTGATAGGTGACCAAAGTGGGCACATTTTCCATGGAAACTATGTCTGGGTCCACTTGGCAGATCAGGTCAACGAACTTGGAAATCAATCTCCATTTCGACGTGGGGTCGGCGTTCCTCTTCGTATACCTCGAGAACGGTTGGCACGGTGCACAGCCGACCAATATGCGAATGCTGTTCTTGGGGTAGAGACTCGCGATCTCGCTTGCGTCAACATCTTCGATTTTCTTGCTGATGAACTTCGCGCCGGGGTTGTTGCGCTCGTAAGGGTATCTGCAAGTCTCGTCGGAATCGAGCCCTGCAACGACGTTGAATCCTGCACGGATTAGGCCGTGAGTCAGTCCCCCTGCACCACAGAAGATATCGACCACAGCGTGGTCTCTCATGAAATTCTCCACAGAGCCTCGGCACCATGTCCCGACGCATGTTCGGAACAAAACAGATTCTAGCATACACCCGGTGCACTGTCAACGCGGCTTGTCCTATCGAGTTCCGAACGCAGTCCGAGATCGGAAAACGCTCACTTTATCGCCGGCCCCTTCACCCAATCGTACCCAATCTCCGTATTATCGTGCGAGATGCGGCCTTCTTCTTTGGCGTCATAGGTCAGAGAGGTAATATAGAAGAGATGCGTTGTCCCGCCGATAGCTTTGCAGCCGTGGGCGACGCCGGGGGGAATGCGCAAGACTTTCGCCCCGTTGTTCTCACCCAGGAAGAACTCCATCGTTTCGCCTATGGTCGGCGAGTTCTCGCGCCGGTCATGCAGCGCTACTTTGAGCACGCCGATGGGCACGTACCACCAGTCAACCTGGTGCGGGTGGATGTGCCAGGCCTTGGTTGCACCCTGATACATGAGGGAGTGGCTGAATTGGCCGAAGCCTTCGGCGAAGCATGGGTCGGTGACGCGGATGATCTCGCGAAAGAAGCCACGTTCGTCATTGTGCGTGACCAGGTCTTTGATAACCACGCCATCAATCATGGTGGGGTGTCTCCTTGTTTCTGGTTGGGTGAGCATGACGCCGGGCAAAATGCCCGCCTACGATCTGCGAAAAATGCGCTGGCGGATGGCGGCGAGGAACGACGCCTTTTCGTGGCGGCGCATGAAATCTTCGACGGCGTCGTCGAGCGGGACCTCATTGCCGTAGCGTTGGCGCAGATCGTTAAGACGATCCATGATCCAGAGATACAGGTCAGTTTCGGTACGCCTGGGAAACTTCGCGAGCATCTTCTCCTCGCGGATCAGGCACACGATAGGCATGTACACGTCGTCATACCAGCCGGCCACAGCATCCCACAGGGGAACCTCTTGCTGGCGTTCCTGGCCCATGTAGTATTGGTGGACGTTGATATGCTCTTCCAGGTCATGGTATCCACCGGCAATGGTGGCGCGTATGTACTGATCGGGCCGCAACTGATCGAGTTGGCTCCATTCCAGGAAGTAGGCCTGTTCGTTGGCGTCTTGCAGATCGTCGGCGTCGATGTGCGCCGGAACAGGAGACTTGCAAACGGTTTCGATGACCTCGGCGTCGATGTAGGCCACGCCGCGCTCGCGCGCAACCGACACGCGATGGTTGCCGTCCTTGATAAAATAGACGTCCCCCACTCTGTAGAGCTGGATGGCGGGCAGAGTCACGTCATCATAGAAAGCCTGGTCGATGCGGCGCCAGCGTTCCTTGCTCTCCCGGCGCAGAGGGAGAAACGCACGGTCGAAATCTTTGTATCGTCCGACGCTGCCGACAATCGCACTGATCGGCACGCTATGGATGCCGCTGTAGCTTACGTCGTGACAGTGCATCTTCTGGCTGACTTCCTCGTACGAGAGCAGGTAGAAGTCTTTCGTCTGCCCTGTCAGCATGGCCAGTATCTTCTTGAAGAAGCCCCTGGTGTAGACATCTTCAAAGTCATAGCTCGATTCACTGCGATGGAGGCTGTTCTGCATTCTTGTCGTCCCGTCCTAGAGCCATGATTTGGCGGCGGATGGCCTCGAACAGCGAGCGTTTGGCGAAATGCTCGACGAAGTCGCTGGCGGCGTCGCCGGCGTTGATGCTGTTGCCTCCGCGCTGGCGCAGAAAATAGAGGTGATCCATGATCCACAGGTACAGATCAGCCTCGGTGCGCTCGGGAAACTTCTCGAGAATGTTGTCTGCCCGGATAAGACTCACGACGGGCACATACACATTGTCGTACCAACTCGTGACGGCGTCGGCGCGGGGAACAGGCTTGCGCCGCTTCTCGCCCATGTAGTAACGGTGAACCGAAATGTGCTCGCGCAACTGGGCGTATCCGCCGGGAATGGTGAAGTGGACATTCTGATCGGGGCGTAGCTGATCGAGCTTGCTCCAGTCCACGAATGCAGCATACTCGCCGATCGATTCAAGGTCTTCGGCAGTCACGTTGGGAGTGAGCGGCACTTTGGCACGGCATTCGATCACTTCAGCGTCAATGAAATGAACCCCGCGCTCACGGGCGACAGACACACGATGGTTGCCGTCTTTGACGAAGTAGACCTCGCCGACCTTGTAGAGTTGGACGGGAGGCAGGAGCACATCACTGTGGAATGCATCGTCGATGCTTGTCCATCGTCTGCGGGTTGCGCGCTGCACGGGCAGGAACTCGCGGTCAAAGTCATGATAGCGGCCCACGCTGCCGATGATAGAGCTGACGGGCACCTCGCGCAGGCCGATATAGTTCTCTGTGTCCCAGCCGATCTTGTCCTTGACTTCGCCGAATGAAAGCAGTCGTCTTGAGCGGCCAAGGAGAAACGCTAAAACCTTGCGTATGAAGGCCCGATTGTGGGCGCGTTCGAAATCACGTTCACTCTGGTCTGACAGGTTGATCACTGATTGCTTACCTCTAGTTCAAGACGCCGGAAGCCATATGTGTTGATTACTGTTGTTCGTTTGTATTGGGTCACGGTCGTCTCGCCGTGCGTATAGACGTGCTTGTGCCCGTGGATGAGATAGCGCGGGGCGAAGTCGTCCATGAACTGTATGAAAGAGCGGAAGCCCTGATGAGCGACGTCCACATCGTCGTGGATGCCAGCCGGCGGCGCATGGGTTATCAGGAGGTCGAGCGCCCTGCCGTAGCGCAGCCGATTGAGCATGAGCTGTGGCCGCAACAGCAGAAGCCTGCGACTCATCTGCTCTTCGCTATATTGATATGTCCCGCCATTGTACCACCGGCTGCCCTGCATGCCGGCGATGAGCAAGCCCTTGTAATGAACAATTCTGGCGTCTAGATTGTTACATCCATAGGGACCAATTGGTTTGCCGTTATCCGACTCATCGTCCCCGTTTTGTGCTCCTTGTGCTCTTCCTGGCCGGCCCAGGAGGGCGGGCTGCGTCTGTTGCGCGCTGACATGCATCTCGTCGGCGTGGTTGCCCACCACGTAATACAGCGGGACATCCAGGACGCTGACAATGAACTCAAGGTAATAGGCGGGCAGGTCGCCGCACGATAAGACCAGGTTCACATCACAGAAGCGCGTCTTCGCGCTTGTGTTGTAAACGCTGTTGTTGACCACGTCGCTGATTGTGAGAATCTTCATCGTTGACGAATCCGTCTTCTACAGTCTTTCAGAGACAACCTTGGCCTGCGTGAAGAGCAGCAGATAATCGCGCCCGCCAGCTTTGGAATCGGTGCCGGACATATTGAACCCGCCGAAGGGGTGGACGCCGACGAGCGCGCCCGTGCATTTGCGGTTGAGGTACAGGTTGCCCACATGGAAGCGGCGACGGGCATCCTCGATATGGGCGCGATTCATGCTATAGACGGCGCCTGTCAGCCCATAGTCCGTGTTGTTGGCTATGGCGATGGCGTCGTCCCAGTCGTGCGCCCGCAGACAGGCCAGCACCGGCCCAAAAATCTCTTCCTGGGCGATGCGTGCGCGGGGCGCCACGTTGCCGAAAATCGTCGGCGGTACGAAATGGCCCGGCAGCGTCAGCGGCTCTCCACCCAGAAGCAGCTTGCCCTCTGTCTTACCGATGGCAATGTAGTCCCAAATCTTCTTGAACGCAGCCTGGTCAATGACCGGGCCAATCGTGTGCTCGGGTCTGACAGTCGGCCCAATCGTTAGCTTGCGCGCCCGCTCGACAACCTGGAGCACGAGTTGGTCATATATGCTATCGAGTGCGATCAGGCGAGCGCAGGCCGAGCACTTCTGCCCCTGGAAGCCGAAGGCTGACGAGACGATGCCGCCGGCGGCATCCACGAGATCAGCGCTGGCGTCGACGACGATGGCGTCCTTGCCGCCCATCTCAAGAATTGTGCGCTTGAGCCAGCGCTGGCCCGGCTGCTGCACGGCAGCCAGTTGGTTGATGCGCGTACCCACAGCGCGTGAGCCGGTGAAGGCAACGAAACGTGTCTGCGGGTGCGTCACCAGCGTGTCGCCGATTGCACCGCCGGGGCCGGGCAAAAAGTTGAGCACTCCCGCCGGCAGGTGGATATCTTCCATAATCTCGACGAATTTGGCGGCGATGGCAGCGGCCGCACTGGCCGGCTTGAGCACAACTGTGTTGCCGGCGACGATTGCTGCCGCGGTCATGCCAACCATGATCGCACAGGGGAAGTTCCAGGGCGGGATGATCGCCCCCCCACCCAGTGGGATGTAGGTCAAGTTATTCTCTTCGCCCGGGTAGGGTGTCAGCGATTGGTGCTGTGCCAGGCGCAGCATTTCGCGCCCGTAGAACTCCAGAAAATCGATGGCTTCGGCGACGTCGGCGTCAGCCTCGGCCCATGCCTTGCCTTCCTCATAGACCATCCAGGCCGAGAACTCCATCTTGCGCCGGCGCATCGATGCGGCAGCCTGGAAAAGATAGCGCACGCGCTCGGGCGCAGGGACGTATTGCCAGGTCGCGAAGGCTGTGGCTGCTGCTTCGATGGCTTGTGCGGCCAGGGCAGGGTCAGCTCTGGCAAAGCGGCCAACCACCTGATCGGGATCGGCCGGATTGAAGGAGTCGAACGTTGTTGACGTCAGGATATGTTCACCGGCAATGCTGAGCGGGTATGTTCGCCCCAGTTCTGCCTCGACTCTGCGCAGAGCTTCGTGCATGTCTGTCTGATTACGCTCTTGCGTGAAGTCGGTCAATGCTTCGTTCTCGAAAGGTGTTCGCATCTGCGACCTCCTTGTGGCATATTCCGTGCAGGGTCATTCTATCACAATGATCAAGGTGTGACAAGCAAAGACGCGACAGCACAGACATTTCAAGATAGTCGCAGCCTGACGACCACGGAACACACAGAACACACGGAAAGGCCCTGGGCGGGCTTGCCGGGGCAATTCGGCGCAGACTAGACCCTAATGCGCTCAGCCGCAGCTTTTTTCTGTGTGTTCCGTGTGTTCTGTGGTTCACATAACGTTATCTTGAATTGTCTGGCGACAGCACAGCAAATCAAGACAGATGTCCTTTGCCGTGTCTCTTCCGTGTATTTCGTGTGTTCCGTGGTTGATGCCCGATTCGGACAAGAGATCTAACCACGGAATACACAGAACACACGGACGGAGGACAGGTGTACAAATAGCGATTCCAAAATGCACGGTCAGCGACGTACCTGCAAGATAGGCCATTTTGCGGGCCGAAAACCTCTTGCACACGTGTGCCAGGTGTGCTATACTGAGCCGCGCACGTGAACGATGGGGGATCGTCTAACGGTAGGACAGCAGACTCTGGATCTGCATGTCATGGTTCGAATCCATGTCACCCAGCCATCCCCTTTTTCGCCCCCCCACATATTCCCACAAGTGAGAAACAGATGATTGACACCAACATTGCTTGCCCCCCGCTCATACGCGTCCGCCAACACTTGCCGCGCCCGCGCCTGGACGACGTCGAAGCTGAAGCAGCGCGCCAGGCGACTCCTTTGCTCGCCGGCGTGAGGCCCGGCATGCGCATCGCCATCACCGCCGGCAGCCGGGGCATCAGAGACATCGTGCCCGTTCTACGTGGCGTCGTTGGCGCCGTGCGCCAGGTAGGGGCAGAGCCAGTAGTCGTCGCGGCGATGGGCAGCCACGGCGGCGGCACAGCCGATGGCCAGCGCAAAATCCTGCATGGCCTGGGCGTCACCGCCGACGCGGTGGGGGCGGATGTCTACACTGGTACGGATGTGGTGACCCTGGGCGTCACGCCATCGGGATTGGTCGCCTATTGTGATCGCTACGCTGCATCGTGCGACGCGATCTTGCTCGTCAACCGCGTGAAGATTCACACGCTCTTCAGCGGGCCGTTTGGCAGCGGCCTGCAGAAAATGGTGGTGGTCGGCCTGGGCAAAGCGCCGGCAGCGGAGAAGATGCACCGGCGTGGCGTTGGGCGCGTTATGGCCGCGGCAATTGCCGAGATAGCTGCCGTCAGCCTGGCCAGCGGCAAGTTCCTGGGGGGGCTGGCCATCGTCGAGAACGGCTACGAGGAAACGGCTATCCTGGAAGGTGTGCGCGTGCCCGACATCGCCCGACGTGAGCTGGCTCTATTCAAAGAGGCCAATGCGCTGATGCCTCACCTGCCCGTCGAGGATATGGATGTGCTGATCGTTGAGGAAATGGGCAAGAACATCAGCGGCACGGGAATGGATGTTAACATAACGGGGCGTTGGAAGCTGCCTGGTTTGCCCGATCCTGAGCATCCCCATGCGACCCGGCTGGTCGTCCTGCGCCTGACGCCGCAATCTGAGGGCAACGCCGTGGGCATCGGCAATGCCGACATCACAACGCAGGCGCTTGTTGAGGCGATGGATCGCAGACCGAGCTACATCAACGCCCTGACGACTGGTTTTGTGGAGCGCGTCGCTATCCCCATGTATTTACCCACTGAACAGGAAGCAATCGCCGCCGCGCTCATGACGGCCGGCGTCGACCCGGCCGCGGCGCGTGTCGTGCGCATCAAGAACACGTTGCAGCTTGAAGATGTCTGGCTGTCGCGGAATCTGGTCGACGAAGCTGTGCGCGGGGGAAAGTGCGAGGTGGCCGGCCCGGCGCTGCCATTGGCCTACGATGCGGCGGGACGATTGTTGGCAGGGTGACGCACGCGCGCAACAAACAGACCCAGTATCTCTATGCGTCAGGCTTTGGCCTTACGCTCAGTTGTGAGCAGCGGAATCAGACAGCGCAGCGCTTTGTTGACGGACTCTGAGTCGGGAAAGTATTGTCGCACATCAGGGTCGAGAATCACGGCGCCATCCTCAACCTTGAAGTTCTGCACGATGGTCGACCCATCCTGGTGGTGGACTTGGACCGTGTACCCCTGTCGCGTCTCTTGCAGGTGTTTTCCGCGCACGCCGTCCTCGAAATCATACTCGGGGCGGGGGCTGCTATCGGTTTCGTTCAACTTCTTGGTCGTATCCTTTTTCATAGCTTCTTCTCTCTGACGGAGTTGCCTTGCGGCAACTAATGATGCGGATGCTGGCGTCACGTTCCGCATATACGACAACCAGTATCGCTCGGCTCACAGACGAGCCGATGTCGACGAATCTCTCTTCATTGGCAGTGTAATCGGGGTCTGGAATCGTGATGGAGAACGGGTCCATGAACACAGCCTTAGCTTCGTCAAAGCTGACCCCGTGCTTTCTGATATTGCTTTTGGCTTTCTGTTCATCCCATTCAAAGATGATGTGCATTGGACGAACCTACCTGGCCGCGTTCGTGACAGGCGGCGAAGAGCTCGTGTCATGATTATAAGACCACTTGCACGCGAAGTCAACTGCCGCCCTTGCGCTTGCCCATCCGATCGCGTATACTTGCGGCAATAGGAGGCATCACACTATGCAGCACATCATCGTCTACAAGGATCCCCTCGCCTATAGCTGTTTCCCCGATATCACGCTGCGCAAGAATGGTGAGTTGTTGGTGGCCTTCCGCCGCGCCGGCGGCTTCAGCGTCGAGGTGCTCAAGAGCGGGCGCTGGGATCACGTGGACAAGGCATCGCGCATTGCCCTGGTACGCTCGCTGGACGGGGGGCTGACGTGGAGCCAGCCAGCCGTTCTCGATGCCGTCGACCCCCAGTGCGGCGAGCAGGATCCATCGATCAGCGCGCGACGCGACGGCACGCTCATGATCAACTACTTCCGCTGGCGGGTTGTTCCTGCCACACAGAAAGCCAGCCTGGGCTACCCGACGCGGCAGCAGAAGGATGGCTCGTGGGCCGATGTAGAGGGGCCATACATTATCCGCTCGTCGGACGGCGGCTCCACCTGGGAGCGCAAGCCGGTCGCGGCATTCTGCCCGCCGTTCCGCTGCGCCGGCGTCTCGGATTCCGTGCTGGAGCTGGGCGATGGCACGCTGCTGATGCCCATCTACGATTGGGACGACGGCAATACCACCGCTGCCTGCCGTTCTCACGTCATTCGCTCCACCGACGACGGCGCGACCTGGGGGCAACCGGCTCTGATTGCCCGTGACCCGGACGAGAAGATCAGCTTCGAGGAACCGTCTCTGGCGCACACGCCGGACGGCCGCCTGCTTGCCATGCTGCGGGCGCCGGTCGAGCGAACAGCCAGCTACCTGTATCGAGCTTTCTCCGATGACGGTGGGCGCACCTGGACAGACCTGCAGCGGACGCCGCTGTGGGGCCACCCTGCCCACGTTCTGACATTGGCCGACGGGCGCATGCTGTGCACCTATGGCTATCGCCGTGAGCCGTTCGGCGTGCGCGCCTGCCTGAGCGCCGACGGCGGGCGCACCTGGGACATCGAACATGAGTATGTGCTGCGTTCTGATGGCGTCAACGTTGACCTTGGTTATCCATCGAGCGTCCAGCTTGCGGATGGCGCGCTGTTGACGGTCTATTACATCCACACCGGCGACAACGTGCGCCACATTGCCGGAACGCTCTGGCACCCCTAACTCGGATCTCCTGCCCGACTGAAACGCACTTGTAGGAATGCCGTTGCTGTGGTATACTACTCGTGTGTATACTAGCGGAGGGTATCAGTATGGCGCGAGGACGCGGGCGACGAGCGCAGGTCGTTCTACCCGAGCACGAGTACAACTTATTGGAAGAGTATGCCGCGGAGACAAAACAATCGGTCAGCGTCGTTATTCGTGAGGCAATTCGCAAGACGGTGATTGTTGATCTGGAACAGCGACGCAAAGAACAGGCTTTGGCGCGCCTGGCGGCAGGTGACGATCCGGTCAAAGATTGGCCTGACATGGAGACGGACATCGAGAGTATGTGGGAACAGCCCAATGTCAAGTACTAGCGCCTTCATTGACTCGAGTATCCCGATGTATGCGCGCGGGGCTGATCATCCGCTCAAAGGTCCCTGCCTTGCTGTTCTTGGTCAGATTTCTCGTAGCCAGGTCTCCGGCGTCACCAGCGTCGAGGTCATACAAGAGATCGTTCACCGCTATATCATGATCGGCCGGCGTCAGTACGTGCGCCAGGTCGTTGCTGATTTCCTCACCATTGTGCCTGATGTGCTCCCGATCACCCCAGACGACATGCGTCTTCTGCTTGCCTACACGGAGCAATTCCCGCGCCTGTCGGCGCGCGATCTTCTGCACATTGCCGTGATGGTTAACAATAATGTACACACCATCATTAGCGCCGATGCTGACTTTGACCAGGTTCCATTGATCCGGCGTCTAGATCCGCGTGCGTTCGTCACAAGCACGTCATCGAGCGGATTGGCACCATAACCCACTATTATCCAAGGAGGACCAAAAGGTTGTTTACCGGAGTTATCCCTGCGCTTCTCACCCCATTCACATCAGATGATCACGTCGATGTTCACGCTCTTGAGAAGTTGATCAAGTTCGAGATGGATGGCGGCGTCAATGGTCTCTACGTCACGGGCAGCACTGGCGAAGGCATCTCGATGACCGAAGCAGAGCGCGAGCTCGTCGCTGAGGTCGCGGTCAAGACTGTCGGCGGCAAGATTCCAATCATCGTGCACGTCGGCGCCACGGCCACCGGCGCCTGCATGCGCCTGGCCCGCCACGCGGAGAAGATCGGCGCCGCCGCTGTTGCTTCAGTGCCGCCCTTCTACTATTCCGTCGGCCCCAAGGGTGTCGAAGATCATTACCGCGCCATCGGCAAGGCCAGCAAGCTGCCGCTCTATATCTACAATATCCCCGGCGCCACAGGCGTCAATGTCGGCGTCGACCTGATCAGCCGCCTCTTCAAAGACGGCGTGATCACGGGTATCAAGTTCACGGCCACGGACATGCTCGCCTTCCGCGACATCATCGACACCTGCGAGGGCAAGCTCAACGTGATCTCCGGCCCCGATGAGCTTTTCCTGCCCTTCCTTGTCATGGGCGGACAGGCCGGCATCGGTAGCACCTACAATCCCATGCCACGCGTCTACGTCAACCTTTACAATGCCTTTAAGGCCGGCGACCTGAAGCGGGCGCAGGAACTTCAGTACTTCATCGATCGCTACATTCTGGTTCTTTTCCGCTATGGCGTCCTGGCCGGCGTCAAGGCGACGATGGGCTGGCTGGGCGTCGAGGTTGGCGAGCCGCGCCTCCCCATTCTGCCGCTGACGGCAGAGCAGAAAGTTGGTCTGCGCAAGGACCTTGATGCCATGAACTACTTCGAGCTGGCAAAGGGCTAGCAGCCCGTCGGAGAGCCAACAACCGAGGCCATTCTACCGCAGAGACGCAGAGAGCGCCGAGAAAGAGCACAGAAAACCATCAAGACCTCTGCGTTCTCTGTGTCTCTGCGGTGAGACAACTCTCTCCGACAAGATGTGCAAAAAGGCGAGAAGGATTCTACAATGCCAACAACACTGAAGGAAAAGGCCTGGCAGGCGATCCGCCGGCACGAAGCAGAGGTTCGCGATCTCACGCTGCGCATCTGGGAGCACCCCGAAGTAGGCTACCAGGAAGAGAAAGCCAGCGCCTGGATAACAGAGTATCTGGCGCAAGAGGGATTCCAGATCACGAAACCGTTTGGCGGCCTGCCCACGGCGTTCAACGCCTGCCAGTCCCACGGGGCAGGCCCCACCATTGCCTTGCTGGCCGAATACGATGCCCTGCCCGACATCGGTCATGGCTGCGGGCACAATCTGATGGCCGGAGCATGCGTCGCGGGGGGTCTGGGTGTGGCGGCGGCGTTGGGCGAGCTGGCCGGGCGCATCTGTATCATGGGCACACCGGCCGAAGAGTTCGCCA
>CAYOEZ010000147.1:0-12168 GCA_964402955.1 uncultured Ktedonobacterales bacterium
GGCGGTATGGAGTTCTCGCAATGACGGTTGGGCGAACACAACCTTTTTGCAGTGGGCACATGACAGCCGGGCTATGTACGGTAGTAGTATTGGAAGCCGGGCTTCAGCCGAGCACTCGTTGCCGCCGTGAACTGGCTCAAGAAAGTCGTTACAGAAACCAACAGTTAATGTTCATTGTGCCCGGTTTACATGGGTTACCAACAACACAGGTGACGATGATAACCATGTCCAACACTTCCCCATCGATTGTAACCGTTACACTGAACCCTGCGCTCGACCGTACCCTCAGCGTGCCCCAGTTGCTTCCCGGCGCGATGAATCGCGCACGGCTTGTGCGCCAGGACTGGGGAGGCAAGGGCATCAATGTGTCGCGCGCCCTGCGGGCGCTTGGTGTGACCAGTCGCATCTCTGGTCTGATCGGTGGCGTCACCGGCGAATTGCTGAAGAATCGCCTGACGGCCGAGGGGTTTGAGGTCTCGTTTGTGAGCGTGAGCGGCGAGACGCGCCAGAACATCACCCTGCGCGACGACGCTTCCGGCCTGTACACGAAGCTGAATGAGCCCGGGCCGACCATCTCCGGCCAGGATGAGGCCTCTGTGGCCGCTTTCATCGAGCAGACGGCGCGGCCAGGCGATATCTGGGTCTTCTCCGGCAGCCTGCCGGCAGGAGCGTCGCCCGACCTCTATGCCCGGCTGATCGGCTCGGTGCAGGAGCGCAACGCTCAGGCGATCCTGGATACGAGCGGCGCTGCTCTGCGCCTGGGTACGGCGGCGCGGCCGATGGTGATCAAACCTAACAGTGAAGAGGCGGCGGAGGCGCTGGGCGTTGCGCTCGATGACGATGAAGCGCATGCCGCGGCGGCGCTGGCATTGCACACGAGAGGCGTGCGCTATGTGCTCCTGACCCGCGGCGCGCAGGGCGCTCTTCTGGCGGGAGACGGTGAGGTGTGCCGTGCAACCCCGCCGCAGATCGACGCTCTCAGTTCGGTCGGGGCGGGCGATGCGTCACTGGCCGGGCTGCTGTGGGGGCTTGTCGAGGGGTACAGCCTGGCGGACATGGCGCGGTGTGCGGTTGCCTGCGGCGCAGCGGCCGCTCTGCAAGAAGGAACAGGAATTGGCAGCCGTGCGCTGGTTGATGATATCTATGAGCGTGTCTCGGTTGCGCGTGGTGTGTGATGGAACGGAGACGCCGTTCATGCGCGCAGCGCTACACGCTTGAGGGATGCATGAGACGGCGCTGGATGCGCCACCAAATGAGCCGCTCCCCTCGTGGGAGCGGCTCATTTGGTGGTCGATGGCGTTGCCTACTTGCTCAGTGCAGCCTTGACTGCGGGCAGTGTACCGGCGCTGCCAAGCTTCTCGTTCTTGTGCACGATGAACTTGGCGTACTCGGCGATGAAGACCTTGCCCGGGTCGCGGAAGTCGAACTTCTCGGGGCTGTCGCGGAAGAACTCGCGGTGTACGCGCGTCCAAACCAGCCGGCCATCGGTGTCGATGTTGACTTTGGTCACGCCCAGCGGCACAGCCTTGACGAACTCATCCTCGTTGACGCCCTTGGCCGATGGGTCCATCTTGCCGCCGGCGGCGTTGATGCGTGTGACTTCCTCGACGGGCACGGACGACGACCCGTGCATGACGAGGGGGAATCTGGGCAGTTGCTTCTGAATCAGCGCCAGGACGTCGAGGCGCAGCGCCTGGGCGCCCTTGAACTTGTAGGCGCCGTGGCTGGTACCGATGGCAACGGCCAGGCTGTCGCAGCCGGTGCGGCGGACAAATTCTTTGGCTTCGCTGGGGTCGGTGAGCATGGCGTTCTTCTCATCGACGCTGACGTGTTCTTCGACGCCGCCGAGCTTACCCAGTTCGGCTTCGACGCTGATGCCCTTCTTGTGGGCGGCATCGACAACACGCCTGGTGACCTCGATGTTCTTCTCGAACGGCTCGCCCGAGCCATCGATCATGATCGAGCTGTAGAAGCCTGACTCGATGCAGTCGTAGCAGGTGTCCTCGTCGCCGTGGTCAAGGTGAACAGCGAAGACGGCGTCGGGGTAGATTTCCTGCGCGGACATGAGGATGGCCTGGATCATCTTGGTGTTGGCGTACTTGCGCGCGCCCTTGGAGAGTTGCACAGTAAAGGGCGCTTGCGAGGTCAGACAGCCCTGGAAGAGACCAAGTGTCTGCTCCATATTGTTGATGTTGTAGGCGCCGACGGCGAATTTGCCATAGGCAAGTTGGAACAGCTTTGCGGTGGTTACGATCACGGTAGAAGCCTCCTTATACTGTTCGGATGGAAATTGTTCGGATGGGCTTGCGTGGCAACGCCCACTCTATTGTGATCAACGTCGCCATCATAGCGCAATTCCGATTGGCAGTCAAGCACGGTTTGGCTCATTCGCTGCCAGCGCGCGCCTATACCAATGCCAGGATGAAACATACATGGAAAGCTAACGTACGAAAAGCTGGACGATCCGCAGATGACAGCCGATGCCCGATGGGGCGGGGCAGGCTCTACTGCGGGGTGGCCGATGGAACGGGCCAGGCTCTGAGCTTCGCAGATCGACACCCGATAGACGGGGTGAGCTTCGCAGACAGGACGACCGTTGGTCTGCCATCTTTGCCCGAGTCTGCGGCTTTTCATCTGCGTGCATCTGTGTCATCTGCGGATCCCCATTCGCATGAATGTTGTTTCCACCATGGTAGCAGTTCAGTTCCATTGCGCGTTACGGAGCAGCCCGGTGATATAGGCATAATCCTGGCGGGCGAACCACTCGCGGTCGCCGGCGCGCGGCGCCTCGACGCACAGTGGCCCGCTATAGCCGATGGACTGCAGCAGGCGCAGGTAGTCGCGGTGGTTGATGTCTCCCTCGCCCAGACCGGTTGCCTGTCTGCTGCCGTCGGGCAAGGCGCTGGAATTCTTGAGATGCGTGTAGAAGATGCGGGGGCCGGCGCTGCTGATGGCCTCGGCCAGGGTAGGGTGGGTCTTGAAGTAGACGGTGTTGCCGAAGTCGAGATTGACGCCCACCGACGGCAGCCCGATCATATCAACGAGCTTACAGGCAGCAGCCGGTAAGTCGTGCAGAAAGGACATGTGCGTCTCGAAGGCGAAGCGAAAGCCGAGTTGCGCGGCCATGACGCCCAGGCGGTGAAAGCCTTCAGCGGCCCACTCCCACTGCTGCGGGCTGGCAGCCGCAGATCCGTGGCGGTCATAGTCTGACGACGACACGTTCTTGTCTTTATTATTGAGGAGACCGGCGTGCGTGTTGCACACGGTCAGGGGGATGAGCGTGGCGGCGCTGCGGAAGAACCGTTCGTAGAGGTCAAGCTCGCTGGCGCGCCGTGCGGCGTCTGGCTGGGCGAGGTCGGGGCCGGGGAAGCCGAAGATGACCTGCTTCAATCCCGTTGCCTTGACAGCCTTAACGATGGCGGCGAGGTAGTCCTCCGGGTCTTCACTGATGGTATGGCGGCGGCGGCGGAACTCGATGCCGTCGTAGCCGAAGGCGAGGGCGCGCTGGCACATCTCGCTAATCGTCTGCCCCTGTTCGACATAATTCACGTGCATGATGATGGGTGGCGTCACAAAGCGCTCCTTTGGCAATTGGTGCAGACATTATAGCAGTCGCGCCGGAGGTTGTAAACGGTTGGGCCATGTGTGCAGACATCTCACGGTAAGGGCGCGCTTGAAAACCACAGAGGCACAGAGTGCACTGCCAATGGGTACGCCCGCGTCCGATTGGCATCGGGAGGCGTCAAAGCGACCGGCAAGAGGTGTTCTCCGTGCTCCCTGTGCCTCTGCGGTGCGTACAACCACACACTATCTTGAATTGTCTGCGGCGCCTGAGGGTAGTTAACCGCTAGAGCTCAATCAGCTTCAGGCGCAATGCTCTCGAGTGCTGCCGCTTTTGGTTTGGCGAAGATGGGCAGCGATTTTGTGCGGAGGGCGGTCAGAGCGGCGACCATGAGGAGCAAGGCGCCGGTGACGGGAAACACGCTGGCAAGACTCCAGCCCGCCACAACGACCGTGCCGATCGCCGGCCCAATGGCCCGGCCAGCCGCGTTGATGCTGGCGCTCACGCCATAGATGCCTCCCTGTGTCCCTTCA
The DNA here is from genome assembly GCA_964402955.1 of uncultured Ktedonobacterales bacterium. GTDB lineage: Bacteria > Chloroflexota > DTOL01 > DTOL01 > DAOUCN01 > CAYOEZ01. The sequence goes on from CAYOEZ010000147.1 coordinate 4,096, forward strand.
GTAGCCGATTCGGCAATGATGGCGTTCGTTACCGGTGAGAGCCCGCCCATGGCAAAGCCGGTGACCGTGCGCAGGGCCAGCAATTGCCAGAAATGGCGCGTTAGTCCTTGTGGCAGGTAACTGAGCGCGCCGGCGACCAGACAGCCGATGAGGACGCGCCGCCGTCCCATCCTGTTGGCCGATCGCCCGATCCAGATGGCGGCCAGGGCATTGGCAAGTGCAGTGAAACCGAGGATCATGCCGGTGGCTGCCGCGGCTTCCCTGGCGTTGGGGACGAGGCTCTGTACGTAAAGGGGGAGGACCGGCATGGTGACTGTTATGCTCAGGCCGCTGAGCGCGAGCAGCGTCACCATCATCAACGAAACCTGATTTCCGGCGAGGCCGCGCAGCGTCGCTGCCAGGGGGTTGCCTTTGTGCTGGCGCGGCGCGGGACGGACGAAATCCTCTTTGACCACAGCAATGACGAGGAGACCGGTCGTCGCAAGCAGAGCGCCCGCGATGAGGAAAGCTGCCCGGTAGCCCAATGTACTACCAATGATCCCGCCAAACAGGGGGCCAAGGAAGTTGCCGGTGAAAATGGCCGTCTGCAGCAGGCCAAGCCCGTAGCCGACGTGCTCACGAGGCGTAGTGGTTGCCACAAGCGTTGTCGAGGCAGCCACTGTCCCTGCCAGAATTCCCTCGATGATGCGCAAGACAGCGAGTTGCGGGGCGTTGCCGGCGAGGCCGGCTAACGCCAGTGCAATACTGCCGCCGATCATGGCTCGGACCAGCATCGGCTTGCGGCCAAAGCGATCGGCCAGCATACCCCAGATCGGCGCAGAGATGGCCATGCAGATGGGCTGGAACGAACTGATCAGCCCGACCCAGAAGGCGACCTCTTCAACGGAGCGCACGCCCATCTCCTGCAAGTAGAAGGGCAGGAATGGCTGAGCAATGCCAAAGCCGATCATCGCCACGGTTTCGGCAGCGATAATGGCGTACAGGTTGCGCTGCCAGGGTGTGATGTGTAGAGGGTAGCCAGTAGCCATGTGAGACGTGACCAATGCCTGTAGAATTGACTGGGAGCATCTTACCTGATCGAGGTACGGCTGTCAATTGCAGGCAGGAAGCAGACGGCAGGGAGCAGGTGGTAGGTGAGTGAGCGTCATCTATCTTGATCGTGTAGGGCGCGGTCTCTCTTCTGCGCCAGAATAGGGCTACTTTTCCCCCGGGCAGGCGCAAGGGAGCGCCCTGCTACACGGATTGGAAAGGCCTGCGCTGTCTTCAGAAAGGATGACGCTCACCCGTGTTACGCTTGGCTGTTGACAGTAGCGGCTGGCGGCGCGATACTCCGAGACGCAAAGGCGACGGCGCCAAAAGTTGACATAAGACACAACATGCCGTTGTGCCGCCAATTGCAGGGGGCGTCACGCCGTGCCCGACACCTTCTACAGGACGGTTTTGCCGGCCCGATTCGCAATGCCGCTCATTTCGACCACCATCCCGTCCAGTGTCAGCGGGGTCACGATGAGCTTGCGGGCAGGGAAGGGCTGTGGCATGCGGCGTGCGTAGGCGTCGTTCATCTGCGCGTAGAAGGCCAGTGACGGCAGGTAGACGGTGACGAAGGTAAGGTTGTCGAGTGTCATGCCGGCTTTGGCCAGGTATGCCTCCATGCGGTCGAAGATGCGGTCAGTTTGGGCCATGACGTCGCCTTTCGCGACGACCTGACCGCTGTGATCGACGGGCGCGACGCCGCCAAAATAGAGAGTGTCACCGGCCAGGACGGCAACATTGGCTGGAATGGGCATTGGTCTCTCCTTCATCGTATCCGTCAAAGTGCACAACAGACTTTAGGTTTTGTGTTTGTGCTAGGGGTGGTTTTCGTGCCACGCGGCAGGCTGGAGCGTCTTGACGATCTTCGCTGCCAGATTGCGGATCGTCTGCAAGCCGATCTCATCCTCGGCGGCTTTGCCTACAATGGCCGCGCCTGAGTGGCTGAAGCGCGGGCCATCGGCAATTGCCAGCATGTCCTGTTGCAGGAAGAACGTGTGCATACACTGCAGGGTGAGCTCTTGCCCTCCGTTGCGAAATCCTCCGCAAGCGATGCCCGCGCCGATCTTGCCGCCTAGCTCGAAGCGGTTGCCCATACGCAAGGGTACGGTGCGGTCCATCAGCATCTTCATCTGGCCGGTCATCATGCCCATATACACGGGCGAGGCCAGTAGCAGACAATTGCACCCGCGCAAGGCCTCGAGGATGGCGGCCATGTCGTCATCGTGAACACAGACGCCGCTGCGGCAGGAGAAGCAGCCACTGCAGGGCCGGATGTTCTGGCCAGCCAGATCGATGCAGGTTGTTTCTAGTCCGGCAGATGCAAGAAGACGCAGTGCATAGCGCAGAGCGAAGGCTGAGTTGCCATCGCGGTGAGGACTACCATTGATACCCAGAACAATCATGGTGATCGTTTCCTGTTGCTACTGGTTGCTGTGATTGGCGCGCTTAGTCGACTTGTGGTCGGCGGGAGAGCGTTGCCATCGTTAGTATAGCCGATCGCCGTTGACTTGTCACCATCTTGATTGGGAATGCCAATGGCCGCGACGCCGCGCAACAGCACGTGCCGCATGCGACCTGATGCGGCTTTGCCTTCCAGCGCCACTGCTGGTGGATAGTGTCGGGGGAGCGATTCCACCCTCTCCCTGAATTCGACAGGTCCTCTCACGTTGCCGTCCTGGAACTTCACGTTTCAGTCGCCGCGCCTGTTCGTCGACGGACGGGAGGGGCGCCGGGTCATTGGGATTGAGCGGCTGCGCTTCGGGAGCGAGCGGCGTCAGGACGCTCACCGTGTTCGACACCAGTGAGGTGACCGTCAGGCTCGAATTGCCTGGCGCGCCGCCGCCGACGATGTTCTGTGCGTACACTCTGTAGAAGTAGGTCGTCGTCACCCCCACCGTCGCATCGCGGTAGTTGGTCTCGGTTCCCGCGGTGTAAGAGGTGCGCAGGTTCGACGTGAACCTGATGTTGTTGGCCCTCTGGATCATGAAGCGCGTCGCGTTGAGCCTGTTGTTGGTCCAGTCCAGTCTCAGTCTGCGTGGGCCGGTGATGTTGCTGGCAACCAGGCCCGTCGGCGCGTCCGGAGCGATGCCGAAGATCATTTCTATGCGCGAGCGCGCGGCGCGGCTGGGCGGAACGTTGCGCATCGATAGTGCAGCGGGGCAGGGCACGCGTCTGAGCGTCTACCTCCTTACCTGAGATTCATCGAGCTTTCATGCACGATTCTGGTTTGCCCAAACACGCGGGAAGGCCGTATCCAGACGGATGCGGCCTTCCCGCGTTCATGGCGATGTCTATGTTTGGGCGATGGGGTTTTGTTGAGAAGTAGCCAGTACAGACCCAACTGCTGCACCGCATCCGCAAAGCGGTGAAACTCTACCGGCTTGCGCACATAGCTATTAGCGCCCAGTCGGTAGCTGGAGAGAATGTCGTCCTCCTCACTGGACGAGGTCAAGACCACGACCGGGACGAACTGCGTGCGCGGATCGGAGCGCAGACGCGCCAGCACCTCCAGCCCATCCAGTTTGGGCAGTTTCAGATCGAGCAAGATGATCTGCGGCATGGGGGATGGGTCGCGGCCGGCGTATGCGCCGGTGCAGAGCATGTAGTCCAGCGCTTCCACCCCGTCGCGGGCGACGATGACCTCGTTGAGGATTCTGCTCTTCTTGAGAGCCATGATTGTCAGTTCCTCATCGTCAGGATTGTCTTCAACGAGCAGGATAGTGTTCTCAGACATCAGCCTCTCCCAATGTGAAGTAGAACGTTGCACCCTGATCGAGCACTGCCTCAGGCCAGATGCGCCCGCCGTGCCGTGTGATGATGCGCTGTACCGTGACCAGGCCAATTCCGGTGCCGGGGAATTCCTCCATACTGTGCAGACGTTGGAACGGCGCGAACAGTTTGCTGGCGTATGTCATGTCAAACCCGACGCCATTGTCGCGCACAAAGAAGACGCGCTTGCCGTCCCGTTCCGTGGCGCCAAATACAAGGGATGCCCGATCGCGCCGGCTGGTGAACTTGTAGGCATTATTCAGCAGGTTTTCCAGTACAATTCTCAAGAGGCGCGGGTCACCGTCAACGACGAGGTTGGGGCAGATGTCGAATTGCACCTGGCGTTCGGGATCCTGCGCTTGCAGGCTGGCGGCAACGTCGGCTGCCAGTGCACTGAGGTCGACCTTCTGGCGGTTGAACTCGGTGCGGGTCACCCGTGACAGGCTTAACAGGTCGTTGATCAACTGCCCCATGCGCCGGGAAGCCTCTTGAATGCGGTGCAGGTAGTGCTGACCTCGTTCATCAAGTCTATCGGGATAGCTGGCCAGGAGGACAGCGCTGAAGCCTTCCAGCGCGCGCAGAGGGGCGCGCAGGTCGTGGGAGACTGAATGTGCGAAAGCTTCCAGTTCCTTGTTTGCCGCCTCAAGTTGGGCGGTGCGCTCCTGGACACGGAGTTCCAATTCGGCGTTCCGCAGGCTGATGCTCTTTTCCCGTGTTCTGAGCGCCTGCTCTGCCTGCTTGAGAGCCGTGATATCGCGGGAAATGCCGAGCACCAACTCGACCTTACCGTGTTGGTCGAAAACGGGCGACAGGCGCCAATCCAGGTACACTTTGCCCTCAGTACCATCCCATGCAAAGAGCCGTTGGGTGGAGTTGCCTTTGGCGACTACCTGCTGGATATCGGCTTCCCACATGTCGCTCAGTTCCGGGCTGAAATCTGCCTCGCGGTGCGTCTTGCCGATGATGTCGGTTGCGCTGAGGCCAGAAACCCGCAACCCGGCCGGGTTCTCGTAGACATGGCGGCACTCGCGGTCGTAGAGCATGATGTAGTCCTGACTGCTCTCGGCCAATCCGCGAAAACGCCGTTCGCTGGCTGCAATTGCTTCCTCGTCCTCTTTCTGCCTGGTGATGTCGATATGGCACCCCAGCAGACGCATCGCCTTTCCATCGGCATTGCGCTGCAACAGTCCGCGCGAGAGTATCCAGGGGTAGGAGCCGTCCTTGTGACGAAGACGGAACACCGATTCATAGTCTGGGCGCAGGCCCTCGATGTAGTCGTTTTCGCGTTTTAGCGCTGCCTCCAGATCATCGGGGTGGATGCGGCTTTGCCACTCGCGACCGTCATCCACGATCTCATCGTCACTGTAACCGAGTTGCTGCTTCCACTCAGGCGAGTAGTACTCCTGCCTGGTGAAAAGGTCGACTTCGAAGAAGCCGATATTGGCCGTCTGTACGGCCAGGCGCAACCTCTCCTGGCTCTCAAGCAGATCCTGGGTTATCTTGTCGCGGCGCAGCCGCACGGCCATCAATGTGCCCAGCATGGCGGTTGCCACGGGATAGATGACCAACACGGGTATGCTGATGGCGGCGAGCACCCGCCGTGCGGTTTCCCAGGGCAGCGTGAGCATCAGCGCCAGCATAGTGACATGGATCACGAGGCCAAACACGTAAAGCTCGCCCATGCCGATGTCAGCCGCTGAGCGCCGGCGCAAGCGCCGCCAGACAATGCCGATTGTGCCCGTGGCCACGATGACATAGACGCCCGTCCAGGCTGCTGCTCCTCCCTGGGACAGCCGATATGCAGCCGTCATCGCCATGGCAATGACAGTAGGGACCAGGCCGAAGAAAAGCCCGGAAATGCCGAGCAGCACCGAGCGCGTGTCGAATATGATCCCTGGCGAAAATACCCAGGGAGTGAGCATGACCGAGACGCCGATAGCGCCGAGAGCGAGACCGAAGGGAATCTGGCGCAACAAGCGGCCGCCGCCGCGCCAGGGCACTCCGGCAATATCGAAGAGAAACGTCATCGCCAGCAATAGGGCAGCGTTGTGGACCAGAGCGAGGAATGAGGCATCACTCACGCGGCGACTCCTGTGTGGGCGTCTGCGCAACGGCGTAGCGCGGCGGCTGTCCGGCTTTGAGCAGAAAGTCGTTCACCGCAGGTACATACGCTGGGTGTTTATGGGGCGACGGATGGTTATCGGCTGCTGTGCGGGGAAGCGCCTCTTGTGCGTCGGAGTCGCGCCGGCGTGCCGCGGCGTTGGTGGGGCGTCCGGCGTCTTCGCTTGCAGATTCCCGCTTGCTTTTCATCGCAACTGCGCTGCTTTCTCTTTTGGCCAGGGCGCGGGATGGCTCCGATGAAGAAGTGAAAAGCGCTGCTCCATTATAGCACACGGGTCTTACTAAGACAATCTGTAGTGGCCCCGAGGCAGGAGTATCGTTTTTAGCACTGCTTCGTCTGTTAGGGTATGAATACAAAACAGACGGCAGACAAGCAATGGCAGTTCTTTGTCGAGAACAGGGATGCGGTTGTTGCTGCCCTTGCCCGGGGCGAGTGTGATGCGATCCTCCCTGCGGCCCGTGGCTTCATGGACGGCTTCGCCAGCTTCCTGCTCAATCACGCAGTGATCGATCTGCTCATGCGATTCCCGGATGCGCGATCGCGACAGTCAATCCCGGCGGTCTTCTTCTGTAATGCACTGCTGTACCGACCGCTGTTGAGGCTCAATTCACTGCGCCAGATCGGCTCTGTTTTGTTTCGCTCACCCTTTATCCTGCGCCAGTTGGGTTTCAATGCCCGTCAGATCGCCTCTGGTTTCTACGCGACCGATGGCCAAACACCCTTCAACGAGGAGGCCTTGGCCGATTTCTTCGCTGCCGTCACGGCAGAGGACTTACAGACCTATCACCAGCAGATTGCGGTCACTCTCGTCACGAAGTTCCCAGCCCTGCACACCGGCGGACGGTGGGCCATGGATACCGTTTACTTCAAGACGCCACCTGGCCCGCATGACGAGAACGGCCACCTGTACAAAGCCTGCGTTCTGGGCGTCTGGCAACCCGATGTCGTCTGGCCTGTTCTTTGGTCTTTTGCGTCCACCGACGTCGCCGATATCACGATGGGCAAGGCGCTCCTTGACCAAGCACACAGCGTTCTGCCCCCAGGCGCCATCCAGCATGTGCTGGTCGACCGTGGCTTCCTCGATGGCGCCTGGTTCAGCACCCTGTGGCAGAAGGGCATCCGTGTCACATGTAACCTGCGCAGTGACATGGATGCTTTCGCTGATCTTGTCGGTTTGAGTCAGATGAAGGACACTGCCTGGCAGACGATGCCACCACCCGACAATCATCGCACGCCACCACCCACGCGCTCGATTGCTCTGTACACGGGACTGACGACATGGTCAAGCTGCACAGCACCGCTCAGTGGTTGCGTCATCCGCGATGTCTATCCGGAAGGGACAGAGTATCAGGCGACGATGCAAACGGGACAGGCCGAAAATGCTCAGGCGATCTATGCCGGTCGGGGCCAACGCTGGGATGTGGAAGAAGCGTTTATGAGCCTAACACGCTATTGGGCATTCGACCAGTTGCCAGCATGTCGTCCGGGCGTTGCCCGCGCTCTGGTTCTCTTTGCCTTTCTTGCGTTTACTCTGTTAGGACTGTACCGGCGACAGGATAGTGATGAGACCCAACACCCGTGTGGCCCACCGCTGTTGCCCGTGCCAGAGCGCGAGGTGGCCGTCTATGTTGGTCCACACTTCACCTTGCTCCAGCCAAGTGAACTGATCCGCATCGTCATTGACCATGTGGAGGCGTGGCAGGCCAACCGACTGATCATCTTGAACAACCTCCGGGAAGCAGAGCATACATCTCGCTCATCTGACCGCGCCCCCTAAAAACGATACTCCTGGGCCCCGAGGGTGTTGAATAACACACCCAGACTCGTAGCGTAGGCCCGTGTGGCCGTCGACTTGGCCGTATCGGGGCTTTCGACGCCAACGAGAGGCTATGCTATGCACCAAAACGCCATTGTTCAACACCCTCGCTCATGAGAGGGTGTTGAACAAGGCGCGAAACGTGTAGCATCGGCTGTTTGCCTGCCCCCGCCCCTCAGGGGGTGGCCGTCGAATTGGCCGTATTCGGGGCTTTCGACGCCCACGAGGGGCTATGCTACCCACCAAAACGCCATTGTTCAACACATTCAGTGGCCCCGTAACTGTTCAGGGACACGCTGCGCAGGAATGAGATACAGGTTTTCGCTGAAGAAAC
>CAYOEZ010000148.1:0-12147 GCA_964402955.1 uncultured Ktedonobacterales bacterium
CTATGTGCGCTATGCCCTGGGCCTCGCCGGCCGAGACGACATCGCCGTCGCTGCCGGCGCAGATGCCGCACTGGACTGCTACCGCACCTACCCCGGCCTGCCAGACGAAAGCATCTACTGGCCGCAACCGATAGCGCCCGCCCCGACCCCGCTCGATCAAGCCCTTTCCCTGCTTGAACGCAGCATCGAGCAAGGTGCAATCATCGTCGCCATCGGCGCCTTCACCAACCTGGCGCTGTTGGAGAAGCGCTCTCCCGGCATCTTGCGCCGGGCAAAACTCTATCTCATGGGTGGCTACGTGTTCCCTCCCCGGCAAGGTTTCCCACCCTGGGGGAACGACATGGATTGGAACGTCCAGGTCGATGTGCAATCAGCGCTGGTCGTCATGCAACGCTCCAACCCCACGCTGATTCCACTCTCCGTAACCGTCGAAACGTGGCTCAGACGAGCCTATCTGCCAACGCTGCGCCAGTCGGGTCCGCTGGGTCGGCTCATCGCACAGCAAGCGGAGGCTTTCGCCCGTGACGAGCACATGGAGGAGCGCTTTGGTCAGATGTGCACGGGGTTGCCGAAAGACATCATCAATTTCCAACATGATGCGCTCGCCTGCGCCATCGCCCTGGGCTGGAATGACGGTGTGCAGATCAGTGACATCCCGTTGGCAGTGGAGATGAAGAACGGGTGGCTGTGTCAAAGTGTTGACGACAGCGGGACGCCAACACGGGTGGTGACGCGAGTGGACGGAGGCAGGTTCAGCGAGTTCTGGCTCAAGACGGTCGCGGGCAAGAATGCTGCGGGGGCCGGTGCATGCGCCTGACCGGCGCGTGCAAGTACCCTCGGTCAGATTCAGCGTGCGCCGGCAGTACGATGCGCCGTATTTTGAAATGCGGAGGTATGTCTCGATGAAGGCAATGGTGATCTACGATTCGTTTTTCGGCAACACGGAGCAAATCGCCAAGGCCATCGGCAACGCTCTTGGCGCCCGGGAGGATGTCAGGACTGTGCGGGTCAGTGAGGTGACGTCGCTGCAACTGGCGGGATTGGAGATGTTGATCGTTGGCTCCCCAACCCGGGGATTTAGACCGACCGAAGGAATTGTCAGCTTTCTCAACAGCATACCCGCTGCTGGTCTCAAAGGCATCAAGGTGGCCGCGTTCGACACCAGGATTGGCCTGGCCGATATCAAGCCGGCCATCTTCCGCTTCATCGTCGACAGGGGAGGGTATGCGGCGAAGCCCATCGCAGACAGCCTCAAGAAAGCCGGAGGAGGCCTGGCGGCGCCCCCCGAAGGGTTCTTCGTCAAAGATCGGCAGGGCCCACTGAAGGACGGCGAGCTCGAGCGCGCTGCGGCCTGGGCACGGCGCGTCAGTGAGGCCCGGTAGCCACAATAGAAGACCGCCGGAGAGAGTAGCCCGCTCTGGCCGCGGATGCACACGGATGCACACGGATCCAAGTTGTCCTATCTGCGTTCATCTGTGTGCATCCGTGGCCAACGTCCGGCGTCTCACCAAAAAACTCTTGCATTCTCGCCCACTCTATGCTATACTCCCACCTGCCAAACATGGGCGAGTAGCTCAGCCGGTTAGAGCGCACGGTTCACATCCGTGAGGTCGTAGGTTCGAGTCCTATCTCGCCCACCATTTTTATGCCCCGCGCTATGTTACCATAATGATTGATTCCCTACGCTCACTGTCCATTGGCTGGTGGCTTCTCGCCTCGCTGGCCCTGTCAATTCTGGCCGCAAACCTCTCCTGGCGTTTGCAATCATGGAGCGATGGACGGGGCCGGCGTATCGGCGCGTTGGCGCTGCGCGTGAGCAGCACAGCCCCACTGGTCGGCGCAGGCAGATTTGCCTTCAACATCGGCGTCCCCTATGCCGCGCTGCTCCTTGGTTCCCTCGATGCGCGGCTTGCCGGCCTGACCGGGCTGGACTGGCTGCATTCGCTCGGGGTCGGAACGGTCTTCGCTATCGCCACCGCTGCCTTGCTCTGGCTGGATCGCGTGCATCTGCACGTGACAGCCCCGTCGCCATCCTCCGCAGAAACCGTGCCGCCGCCAACCCGTTCATCGGTGCTGGCCACGCTCTGGCTGGTAGCCTTTCAGCAGGCGCACTGGGCATTCTACCGCAGCGGCGCAACGGTGCTGCTCGGCGCGTACAACGGCGTATTTGCCGGGCTTACCCTGGTGATTATCGAGTGGATACTCAATCCTGCCTGGCGCGCCGGATGGATGAAACAGCAGCAATCCTTCGCCTTCGATCTCGCGCTCGCGCTCACGACGACCATCCTCTTTCTTCTGACGGGCAACCTGTGGGTCTGTGCGCTTGTACACGGTGTCATAGCGCTTCTCCTGGGGTCAGAACGCCAGAACGCCTACACCAGCCCCAGCGAGCAGGCGCAAGAGCATCGATCGCCAGGAATTTGAGCATGCGCTGAACGCGCAACGAGGGCGCAGCGGATCTTTCCGGTGCGCCCTCGTTGCGCGTTTACGAACATCTTACTGGGTGATCGCTTCCACACTGATAGCCTGGATAGTTGGCGAACCCTTGCGATTGGTAAATGTCACCACGATCTGACTGTTCCGGACGGCAACCGTGTAACTTCGTTCATACAGACGGGAGCTCCCGCCCGCCGCCTTGAAGATGTCGAAGTTGGCGAGCACCGTGTCGTTGCCAATTTTGACGTCGAACAGGCGCTTGTTTGCCGCCGTGAAGTAATTCTCAGCAAAGCTCAGAGTGACCGAATAGTCGCCATTGGGCACATCGAACTTGTATGCGGCAAGCCCGTAGCGCTCGGTCTGATAGAGCGCGACGTCAGCCGTCTGCGCCATCGGCACAAGCATGGTGGTCGCGACGCCATCCACATAGCCTGCGCCGCCTGGCGCATAGGGCGCATCGGCAGCCCAGGTCTGCCCCAGACTATCGGTCAATCCTTTCCCGCCGCTATCGAAGCGCCTGGTGTAGCCAGGCGTGGGCATGGCCGTCTGTGTCGCCGTCGGGCTGGGACTCGGCTGGGGCGTTGCCACCGCTGGCGTCGCGCTATGACTCGGTTCAGGCGTCGTCGCCGGCGTCGCAGTCGGGAACGGCGTCGGGCTGGGATTCGGCTGGGCAGTCGCTGTTTGCGTTGGCGTGGGACTGGCGGCGGGCGTTGGCGTGAGCGTTGCTGTTGCGGCGGGGCGCCCGATCACATTGGCTTCAATGCCAAAGCTGCCCCGATCGACAATTTGGGATACATGAACAGGGACAACCAGAACATTGCTGAAAGCAGCGCCAGCGCCCTGCAAGCGAACAGTCGTTGATGTTCCGGCGCGCAGCGTCACCTCACGCAGCACGTTTGTGCCCGAGACAAAGCTGTTCGACGTGGACGTTATGATGTTCACGGTGAAGTTAGCATTGATCCCGGCCGTCAACGTCAGCGCCAGGTCGCCCTGGCCGAAACCACCGAACGCCAGATAGTCGGCGCCCCACGCGGCGACGGTCGTCGAAACCGCGTTGGGGTAGACGGATGGCGCGACTCTGGCTATCGGTCTCGCAAATCCGGCAGCACTGTCTCCCCCGCGCGGCAGAAAGTCAATCGAACGATAACCATAGACGGCAAGATCATCGAGGTAGTTGGCAACCGCCCAATGCGACAGAGCCTGGGGGAAGCGATCGCCGTAGCCCCGCCGCGCCAGCACGCCATCGATGCTGGCTGTGCCGCGAGCCGTCGAGCGCACCAGTTCACGCGTGAATGCGTCGGCTCCGTAGTTCTCCCACAGATACAGGCTGAAGAGACCATAGCCGCCGTAATCAGCCATAGCGTCGTCGCTGCTGCGAATCAGGGTCTTGTTGGGTCTGTCAAGGAATGACTGCACATGGTACTCAGGCAGGCCATGGCCGGTCAGTTGTGCGGCGAGATTGGACGAACCCTCATTCAGCCAGCCCTCTTCCTCGGGATCGTAGTTCCAGTGTATCATGTGCTGAAACTCGTGGGTGAGCACCTGGTAGAACTGACGCGTGCCCGGCATGACAGCCACAGCGTCGACGAAAACCATCTCGCGTGCGTTGCTTTTCAGTCCGGCGCCGGGATACCAGCGATCAATCGTGGATTGAGTATACTGGTTAAGGTACCAGAAATAGCCCCCAACCATCGCTGCTCCTGCACCGTAGTACTGCCCGTCACGTATCTCGAGAATGAGAATCGTGACGCGGGGATTGCCATCGATGCCGGGGTTTGGCTCCGTGCCAAACGCCAGATGCTCGCGTTCGACCGCTCTGTCAGCAGTACTCACAATGTCGGCGATCGTGTTCGCAGCAATCGGGTTGTTGATGTCGACATACAGCTCAACGTTCTGGCCGATTGCCTGAAGCGTTGCGCTGACGGGATAGAACACGCCGACGGCAAAATCCCACGACCAGAACTTAACGTTCGTGCCGATGGCGGGCGTGGCCGCAACAGCGTCCAGTTGAGGCGGCTCAGGCGCAGGCAGGCCTTTGAGCAGGCGGCTGTTGATGTCTTCGAGGGCGGGAAAATGCGTGCCGTCAACAATGGTCGGAGTCTCGCTTGCCGGGGCCGATTGCGGCGGCGGCGCAGCGGTAGCGGGGCGGGCAATCAGCCCGGCCAAACCCAAAAGAAGAACTGCAACCACAAAGACTCTTAGCGCGGTCTGAAAACGCATATCGAGGCTCCTGAGTGATTCACTCGGGATTCCCCAGCAGCCTCGATACAACAAAAAAGCGTCCTCTCCGATGGAATGAAACCATCCAGAAGGGCGCTGTTTTCACAGCCTCTTCGGCAACCTGGCAGTCATGGTGAGGGCGGATGCCCCCACTGTAGACCCATAGCTTTGCGTCTCTCACTTTCGCGAGATTTGCCTTTATCGGAACTGCAGGGATATTCTATTCGTACGCCTGGCATTGTACCACAGATTAACGGCAATGTCAAGGTTTTTCTGTCGCGATTTTTTTGAGCCACGGCCGCGTCCCGTAGACCATCGAGGTTAGGGAGACCTCGGTGGTCTACGGGACGCGCTCTCTACTTCGTCACATACCTCTTGACCTGCGCTGCAAAGCGCTGCGGCAGGCGCGCCTCTAGCACGACCCCCTGCGGGCTATAGCTTTCGGCCTTGATGACCCCGCGCTGGTGTACCATCGCCGCCAGATCGCTGGCAGAATAGGGCAGGCACAGCTTGAGGTCCTGCCAATTGCGGCTCAGCGCCTCTTCGATCTTGCGCAGCAGCCCGTCCAGTCCCCAGCCACGCACGGCCGAGACGGCGACCGTGGCGGCCACGCCTGCGGACAGCGTCTGGAACTGCGCCACCATCTCCTGCAGGCCGGCGAAATCGTCAAGCTGAGGCTCGCCCATGCCCGCCTCGCCCTCAAGCAACAGGTCTACCTTGTTCAGCGCCAGGATGCTTGGCGTCTCACCCACTCCCAGCTCGCCGAGCAGCTTGTACACCGTCTGCACCTGTTCCGGCGCGTTCTTGTGTGTTATGTCTATAGTGTGTACCAGCAGATCGGCGTCTTGCAGTTCTTCGAGCGTGGCGCGGAAAGCTGCCACAAGCTGTGTCGGCAGCTTCTGGATCAACCCGACTGTGTCAGTCAGCAGAATCACCTGCCCGCCCGGCAACGTCACGCGGCCCGTCGTCCGATCAAGCGTGGCAAACCGGTTGTTCCCCGCCAGCCACCCGGCCCCCCCCCGGGACTTTAACCAAAACCACTTGCCGTCGTTCGTATAGCCGACGAGCGCCACCACCGGAAGCGCCTCACGCTGGCGGCGCTGGCGGTAGAGGGCGCGGTGTGTGCGCACCTGCTCCAGACTGCGCCGCAGGTCCGAGATGCGCCCGCGGATGCGGCGGCGGTCGCTTTCCAACTGCGTTTCGCCCGGGCCGCGCAGGCCGACGCCGCCCACCGTCTGGCGCGACAGATGTGTCCACAGGCGCGTCAAACGCGGCAGAAAGTACTCATACTGCGCCAGCTCGACTTGCAGGCGGCCTTCGTGCGTGCGGGCGCGTTGCGCAAAGACATCGAGAATCAGCGCCGTGCGATCCATGATCTGGCGGTTGATCGCCTCTTCCAGGTTGCGCTGCTGCCCGGGCGATAGCTCGCCATCAATAATGACAACGTCACAGTTCTGCGCCTCGCACAGGTTTTTCAGCTCGGTGACCTTGCCCTTACCGATGTAGGTAGCGGGGGTCGCCTCTCGAAGATGCTGCGACACCTCGCCCACCACTTGCACGCCTGCTGTGCGCGCCAGCTCGCGCAACTCGGCCAGCGAGTCGTCCAGCGTCCAGGCCGAATTGTCGCCGTCGTCAATGCTAACGCCCACCAGGCACGCTCGCCCTTGCTTGTGCGCCGTGCTGATTGGCTCGCGCCCCTGGCGCGCCTCGTCCGCGCTATCCGCGAACTCTTGGCTGCGAAAACGTGTTTCTTTCAGTGTGATACCTCACAATCAATCATCGAACGTCCAAAGTCTGCGAGACTTCGGACGTTCCCATAGGCCGTAAAGTAATCTGGGAAATCGGGATGCAGTGCCATGTCTCACCTCAATGTGGTCAGAACGTCCAGTTCTCTATTTCCATGAAGCCCTCAAGGTTCAGACAAGCTATGCTGAAATGCTCACAGACATTCGGGATTCGAGACGCATTCGGCTTTTTGTCCTCCTCTGTGACGACGCATGCCCGAAGAACCCGCGCTTTGGCGATCACGAAGGGGTCTGCGACCGGCTTGCCCTGCAAGCGTTGCTGTTTGCGCACCAAAGACTGGAAATGTGTCACGGCGAATATGTCTGCCACGAAGGCCATCTCCTCTGGAACAGGCGGCTCGAAGAAAGCCCGATTGGCCTTGGCCCACGTAGACAGGCGGTCGTCATACTGCTCAACTTCGTTGTAGACTTCACGAACCGACACGATGCTCCTGGCAGTGACTGCCTGATCGAACTTGTCCCATAGGGATGGGAAACGGTTTCGGTAGTAGTAGCGGAACAGGTTGATGAGCGTGTCGCTATCAAAGACATAGATCATGCCGCAGCCCCCTGCGCAAAGAGCAGTGCTTCCATACCGGCGATACTTTTCGCTTTCACGCCGAGATAATCGGCCAGTTGGTCAACGGAGATCTTGTTTTGATACAACCGGCTGAAGGCAAGCTCCAGATAGCGCTCGCCGAGGTATGCGCCTTGAGTCAGGTAGTAATTGCCTCCTGCACCGGTTCTGCCCGTCCCTTCGCTACGCCATTGGCTGACCATCTGCTCGTAGGCCTGCCGGGTGATGAGGTGGCAATCAGTCAGGCGTCGGGCAACAACCTCGCCAGAGACGTTGTACTGTTCGGCAAGTGCGCGTATAGTCTCTTCATTAATGGAAAGCGGAGCAATGCGCCGGTCGAAATCGGCCGCGGGGACGAGAAAGGCCGCGGCAAAGCCATTGCATAAGATTTCGACCCGCCGGTTGCGCCCGCGCAGGGCGGCAATGTAGCTGTCGTCGGGCGTATCTATGCCGCCTGTTCCCGACAACAAGTGGGCCAGTTCGTGAAACAGGGTGAATATCTGGTGGGTCGCCGCCTTGCTATTGTTGACGTAGATGAGGGGAAAGCGGTGATCGTTCAAGGAGAAGCCCGATATGACCTCGTTTTTGAAGGCGTCCTTGAAGACGAAGACGCCGTGATCCTCCAAGGCGTGACGCCAGGCCTTGAAGGCGATATCTGCGCTGCGCCACTCCATCTGTTGGCTCAACTCGATGTCCAGGAACTGGCGGACGACAGCGGCCAGTTCAGCGACGGGCGTGTCGAGGTCGAATGGCACATCGCGTAAAATCTGGCGTTCTGCTGGGTTCTCGCCGGCGTATAGCTCCTCCAGGTTGATCTGCATGGCTCTTGCCCGGCGCAACAAGAGGCGCAGGCGCGGCGACAGGCGTTGGATTTCCGATGCGGGCAGAGTGCGGAAGGCCTGCTGCGGCGTCTCTTCCACTGGCGGCTCGGGAAAGAAGAAGATCGCCAGGGGACGCTTGTAGACGTCGTAGGCTAAGGTTTCCAATTGAATGTAGTTTGGCGACGTCTCTCCGCTCTCCCAGGAAGCAACCGTCTCCACCGTGATCGTCTTGCGCTTCAGCCTGCGCGCCACATCGTCGAGCGAAAGCCCTGATGTCTCGCGTGCCCAGCGCAGAAGCAGCGGATTGATAGGACTCGTGCGGTCCATATGCTCACCTCCACAGCGGTCATCACATCATCGGTTCAGGCATTTGTTACGTTTCGACGCAGTCTCTCGCCTGGCAGGTCTGGGACGCCACAAACAAGTCTCTGTTCACGAGGTCATCTCAATGCTACTTTCGATCCCCAAAATGCTCCCGACAAAACGCCAGCGTCGCGCGCAGGTTAGCGCGCACCACGCTCTCGTCGCTCGCGCCGAGCGGCTCCGGGTCAAGCTCACAGGTAAGCACACCCTGGTACTGATCACGGCGCAAGCGTTGCAGCAACTCAGCCAGCGGCAGACTGCCATCGGTCAGCAGGCGATGCTCCGGGCGCTTCTCTCCGGCGTTGTAGTTGGAGAGATGGATATGCGCCAGCCGCCCCTTGAGACGCTCGTAGACAGCCAGCACGTCCATGCTCGCCGTGCCCAGGTGCGTCGTATCCATCGTCCAGTGCTGCAAACGCGCCCAGTCGTCGGGGGTGTTCATGTGCCAGCCACTCTTGTACAGGCCCAGCAACGGGTAGCGGTAGGGCAGGTTTTCGACGGCGATCGTCACCTTCGTCGTGGTCTGGAACTCTGCCAGGCCGTCGCGCAGCCAGCGCAGGTAGGGCTTGTCGACAGTGCGCGGATACTTCAGATAGAACGGCCGCCCGCGCAGGGCACGCCAGTTTACGATAATGTAGGCCAGGCGATCGGGCAGATGCGTGACTACTGTGTGCGCCCCCACCGCCTCGGCCAGCGCTACCGCCTGCTTGCAGCTTGCCACGCCATCGTGCGGCCAGCCAGGAATATCGAAGAAGAACGGCGCATGCACGCTGGCAATCGGCAGCCCGACCCGATCCTTGAGCCGGTTGAGATAGTCTGCCTGGCGCGCATCCCAGCGATGATCAACCAGCAGCTCGACGGCGTCGAAACCCGTTTCCTTCCCCAGCTCGAACGCCCGCGCCAGACCATAGCTGTAGAGCGATCCCGTCGACAGTGCAATCACAGTGTGCGCAGCTCCCGTGGCGCGGCGTTCAGGCGTTCCCCGCCTGTCTCGGTCACAAACACAGCGTCTTCCGTGCGCACACCGAAGCGACCCGGCAGGTAGATGCCCGGTTCATCGCTAAAGACCATGCCTGGCAGCAGCGGCAGAGTGTTGCCCTCGACCATGTACGGATCCTCATGCACATCCAACCCCAGGCCATGCCCGGCGCGGTGGATGAAGTACTGCCCGTAGCTGGCCTCGCTGATGACGCGGCGGGCGGCGCGGTCAATCTCCTGGCAGGCCACGCCGGGGCGCACGGCGGCAAAAGCAGCTTGCTGCGCGCGGCCGACGACCTCGTAGATGCGGCGGAACTCGGCGGGCGGCTCGCCCAGGAAAACCGTGCGCGTGATGTCCGAGAAGTAGTCCTCGAACGGGCCGCCGAAATCCAGCGTCAGCGCGTCGCCCTGTTGCAGCACGCGCTCGCTGTTGACGTGGTGCGGCGAACCGCTGTTGGGGCCGCTGGCGACAATAGCAAAGTCGGCGCGGCTATGGCCGTGGTTGATGAGCAGATCGGCGATCAAACGGGCCACCTGATGCTCGCTCTTGCCGATCAGGGGCATAGCCAGGATCTCCGCCATGGCTGCGTCGGCGGCGGCGCCGGCTCGCTTTAGCGCGGCAATCTCGGCCACGTCCTTGACCCGTCGCAACGGCGCCAGGAGGCGCGAAGCCGGCGTGAAGCTGGCCTGTGGCAGCTCCGCCTGCATGTTGAGCAGGTGCAGGCTCCACATCTGGTCGCTGACGGCGATCGTGCGCCCCGCGCCCGGCATGAGCGAGCGCATCAGCGCATAGGGGTTTTCACCGTCGGCCCAGGTGCGAAACGGGAAAAACGTCGCTGCGGCGCGCGCTGCCGCCGCTTCCAATGCCGGCGCGACCATCACCGGCTCTCCGTTGGCGGGCAGCATGAACAGCGTCAGCCGTTCCGACGTATGTGTGTGATGGCCAATCAGGTACACCAGGTCAGACGACGGCGCAACGAACAGGAGATCGGTGCCCTGCCGTCGCATCTCCTCCTGCGCCCGCGCGCAGCGTGTCTTATGAACGTCCATTTCATCCCCCAGGTGCTTGCGCCACGGATGAAACCGTGTGCTGTGACCGACTAAACCTGCCGCGGCAGGTTGGAACCGCGCACCAAGTGCGTTTCAACGCACGACGGCATGGCAGACGACGAGAGCCTGCCTCGAAGCTCACCCCGCAGTAGAGCCTGCCCCGCTCTATCGGGCATCGGGTGCTCCATCGGGCATTTCAATCGTCTCAATCTCAATCGCTGCTTCATCATAGCACGCTTACCAGGGAAAGACAAGAGGATGGGCAATCGCGGGTGAGCGTCACATTTTTGGAACGGCAGTTGAAACTGCACCTACAACAACGCGAAGTCGCCCTGCGGCGACTGCCTGAGCCGACGCGGGTCGGCTTCGCGTCCTTGTAGCGGCGATTTATGAACGTTAACTACTAGATTCCGTAACCATCGCAGGCTCACGGCGCTGAAGCCGCCGTGCTACAGATACAAAGCCGCCTGCGGGGCTATCGCATCGCCGCGATTCAGCCCGTAGGGCTTCGTTTTTGTAGCGCATGGCTTCAGCCTGGCGTCAGGCATTGCGGAACTAATTCCTTAGTGCTCATCATTCATGTAGCCAAAAAAATGACGCTCACCCGGCAATCGCCGCCAGAACAAAAAACAGGGGAGCAGACCTTCTGCTCCCCTGCCAGCTCAGTTCAGCCTGCGGCTCTCTGCCGCCTGCTCCCTGCTCACTTACACCTCGCGGTACTCGCCATCGACAGTGCCTTCAGGTTGCTGGCCGCTGCCGGGCTGCTCGCCGGGGCCGCCCTGAGGACTGCCTTCGGGCCTACCTTCGGGACCGCCAGCCTGCCCACCTGCGCCGGGCTGGCCATAGACAGCCGGGCCGATCTTCTGCATGGCGTCGGACAGTTCTTGCATCGTGCGCCGGATCGTTGCCACATCCTCGCCGCCCAGAGCTGAGCGCACCGCAGTCACCTTGCCCTCAACGTCACTTTTCAACTCAGCAGGGACCTTGTCGCCTGCCTCGCGCAGCGTGCGCTCGGCCGTGTAGGCCAGAGAGTCGGCCTGATTGCGGGCCTCGGCCATGTCCTTCTTACGCGCGTCTTCCTCGGCGTGAGCTTCAGCCTCGCGCACCATCTTGTCGACTTCGGCCTTGCTCAGGCCAGACGACGCCGTGATGGTGATCTTCTGCTCACGGCTAGTGCCCTTGTCCTTGGCCGACACCGACAGAATACCGTCGGCGCTCAAGTCGAACGCCACCTCGATCTGCGGGATGCCACGCGGCGCCGTCAGAATCCCGTCAAGGATGAAGCGACCCAGCGTGCGGTTTTCGCTCGCGATGGGGCGCTCGCCCTGTACAACGTGAATCTCCACACTCGGCTGGTTGTCGGATGCAGTCGAGAAGGTCTGGCTCTTGCTCGTCGGGATCGTCGTGTTGCGCGTAATCAACGGCGTGGCCACGCCACCCATCGTCTCGATGCCCAGTGTCAGAGGCGTCACGTCGAGCAACAGCACATCCTTGACCTCGCCGCCCAACACCGCGCCCTGAATGGCTGCGCCGATCGCGACCACCTCATCCGGGTTGACGCCTTTGTAGGCGTCCTTGCCGAAGATGCGCTTGACCACGCTCTGCACCAGGGGCATGCGGGTCTGCCCGCCGACCAGGACAACCTCATTGATCTGGGCGGGAGTCAGGCCCGCGTCCTTCAACGCCTGCTGCACCGGCCCGGCCGTCTTCTCGATCAGGTCGCCAACCAGTTGCTCAAGCTTGGCGCGCGTGAGCGTCATGTTCAGATGCTTCGGCCCGCTGGCGTCTGCCGTGATGAATGGCAGATTGATGTCGGACGACTGCGATGTCGAGACCTCGCACTTCGCCTTCTCGGAGGCTTCGCGCAAGCGCTGCAGGGCCATGCGGTCCTGGCGCAGATCGATGCCGTCGCTCTTCT
>CAYOEZ010000149.1:0-12101 GCA_964402955.1 uncultured Ktedonobacterales bacterium
TGAGCTGGGCGGGCAGGAGCGGGGGGGTGGGGTTAAGGGGGACGGGCTAGGTGGATGGGGGGGGTTTCGGGGGGGCGCTTGCCCTGGTCGTGGCAGGCGCGAATGCCTGTGCAACTGACGTTGCCGCGATATTCCTCGCGCTGCGGATGCTCCAGCGGTTCGCCATAGACTTCCGACGTCGAGGCGAGCAGGAATGCAGCATTGTTGCGCCGCGTCAACTCAAGGAGGTTATACGTCCCTATCGAATTAACGAGAGATGTCTCAATGGGGTGTTTCAAGTAGCCGATGGGACTGGCCGGACTGGCCAGGTGGAAGACCAGGTCGACCTGTAGATCAATTGGTTGGATAACATCGTGTTCGATGAGTTGAAAGCGCGGATGGTCTTTGAGGTGCTCGACGTTGCGGCGTTGGCCGGTGATGAAGTTATCCACCGCCACCACCGAGTGTCCCTGTGCCAGGAGCGCATCGCAGAGATGCGATCCGATGAACCCGGCTCCGCCAGCAACCAGCGTTTTCAAGCCGCCCTCCCGCTATGTAGTTTGACCGTTTTCCAGTATAGCATAGAGGCTGCGCACCGTCAACAGAAACGCGGACATTGGGGTGACGCGAAGGTGCCGAGGCCGCCATGTCTGCTTCCGCATCTTCTACGAAAGAAAGCAGCGCTAAGCGGCGACGGCGGCCAGTGATGGCGAGCGAACGGCGCCATCCAGTCCCCTCATCTCACCGTCCCGTTCTCTCTGCGCCTCAGCCTCATGGTAAGACTCGGTTTCGACTTCTGCTTCGGTTTTTGCCGGGACATAGCGCAACTTGGCCATCCCGTCCATGCGGTCGACAAAGAGAACGCCGTTGAGGTGATCGATTTCGTGTTGGAGGGCACGTGCAAGCAAGCCGGCCGCCTTGATCTTGACCTCATGCCACTTACGATCGCGGGCTTTGACGACAACCGACTCGGGTCTGACGACCTCGCCGTAGTAGTATGGAATGGAGAGACACCCCTCTTCTGATTCCATGAGTTCCTGGCTGGAGCGGGTGATCTCGGGATTGATGAGAGCATAGAGCTTGCCTGATCCCGGATCTTCCTCATCGCAGGGAACCTCGACGATGATGACGCGCTGCCGCACGCCGACCTGGTTAGCAGCAAGGCCGAGACCGGTGGCCGCGTGCAAGGTCTCAATCATGTCGTCGATGAGCTTCTCGGTTGACTTGTCTAGCTGTTTCACTTTGTGGGCCTTTTCGCGCAGAACCGGCTCGCCCAGAAAGACTATCGGTCTCACTGCCATTTTCCACACCTGCCTGATGTAATGTTACATTGATGCTACTATTGTAACCGAAAGATGTGAGCCTGTCAAGATGGTCAAGAACGCCCTGCCGGTATGGGGCGGCCGGCAGGGCAGCGCAGTCGGATCGCAACACTTACCAGTATAGATAGACCATGGCCATCAAGACCACGCCGATCAGCACCAGCATCATGTAGCCCTGAATCTGCCCGGTTTGCAGGTAGCGCAGCAGCCCGCCCAGGCGGCCAGTGATCCAGCCGCTGAAGTTGACCAGGCCATCCACAATGTTCACGTCAATCCAGCGGCTGACGGTCGAAAAGACAACCGTGATTCTGCCCACAGCGTTGACCAGCCCATCGATGACGTAGACATCGAAGAGCCGGCACGACTCAGAGATGGCCATCGTGCCGCGCACGATAGTGGCATTGTAGATTTCATCGAAGTAGAGCTTGTGTTCGAGCGCAGTATAGACCGGGCCAAGCTTGCGCAGAGGATCCTCAGCAGCAGTCGCCACGGCCTTGACGCCGTAGAGCCGGTAGGCCACATAAATACCCGACAGGGCGACCAGGGTGGAGATAGCCATCATCACCAGGTGGGGCAGAATATCGGGGTGCTCGATGCCATGCTCTGCGCCCAGCGCGCCGCCCAGGAAGCTGCCAAACTGGTTGCCCAGGAAGGGAATGCCCAACCAGCCGATGATCAGCGAGAAGACGGCCAGAACGATCAACGGCCAGGTCATGACGCGTGGGCTTTCGTGGACGTGCACGCTATGGTCACGCGGCTCGCCATAGAAGGCGACGAAGACCATACGGAACATATAGAACGCGGTCAGGAAAGCGCCAATCAAGCCCAACACAAAGATGGGCAGGTTGTTCTCGAAGGCCTTAGTCAGAATCTGGTCTTTGCTCCAGAAGCCGGCGAAGGGGAAGATGCCGGAAAGCGCCAGCGTGCCAAACAGGAACGTCCAGAAAGTGACGGGCATGGTCTTGCGCAGGCCGCCTGCCTTGTAAATGTCCAGATCGCCGTGCTGGCCGGTGCCGTGCATCATCGAACCGGCGCCCAGGAAGAGCAGGGCCTTAAAGAAGGCATGGGTCATCAAGTGGAAGATGCCGCCCACAACGCCGCCCACGCCGAGGCCGATCATCATGTAGCCAAGCTGGCTAATGGTCGAATAAGCCAGGATACGCTTGGCCTGGTTCATGGCGATGCCAATCGACGCTGCCATGATAGCTGTGATGGCGCCAATCCAGGCAACCACTTGCAACGCCGGGGAATCGGACATGGCGTTGAAGACCGGGAACATGCGCCCGACCAGATAGACGCCGGCCGCCACCATGGTTGCGGCATGGATGAGAGCGCTCACCGGAGTTGGGCCTTCCATCGCATCGGGCAGCCAGACGTGGAGCGGGAACTGGGCGCTCTTGCCTGCGGCGCCGCAGAAGACCAGGATTGCTGCGATGGTGACCAGTTGCGGATTGCTGACAGCCAGTTCCTTGACACCTTCAAACATGCCAACAAAGTCGGCATGGCCGGTGTTCTGGTAGAGGAGCAGCAGGCCAAGGAAGAGGCCGACGTCGCCGATGCGGGTCACAATGAAGGCTTTCTTGGCCGCATTGGCTGCGGCCGGCTTCTCAAACCAGAAGCCGATGAGCAAATAGGAGCACAGTCCCACCAGCTCCCAGCCGATGTAGAGGAGCACCAGATTGTTGGCCAGCACCAGGATGAGCATGGCCATGGCAAAGAGCGACATAAAGGCGAAGAAGCGCGAGTAGCGTGGATCATCGCTCATGTAGCCCTGGGCGTAGACGAAAATGCACGAGCCCACCAGCGTGACGACAATAAGCATGACCGAGGTCAGTGGGTCAATGAGTGTGCCGAAGCTGAGCCAGGTTGTCCCTGTCGGTATCCAATTCCAGAGTTCATGGATAAACGGATTCTCCGGGTCTGGCGTGGACACCAGCATTTGTGCAAGCACCCCAAGCGACAAAGCAAGCGAGATGAGAATGCCACCCACGCCGATGTACCCCGACAAGCGCTTGTTCGGGTTGGTGACGAACACGATGAGGATGAATGAGAGGAGCGGAAAGACCGGTATCAGCCAGGCAAGGTTTAGATCCACGGCGCCACCTCTATGCGAATATGCTGGGTACTACCCCTTCAGGAGATCAACTTCGTCGGCGTTGATGCTCTTGCGCGAACGGTAGAGAGCGATGATGATGCCAAGACCGACGGCAGCTTCAGCGGCAGCGACGGCAATGATGAAGATGGCGAAGATTTGGCCCGTGAGCAGCCCCGGGGTGATAGCGCGTGAAAACGCCACCATGTTGATGTTGACGGCATTGAGCATGAGCTCGAGCGCCATGAGAATGCCGACGGCGTTGCGTCGCACCAGGGCGCCATAGAGGCCTATGCAGAACACGGCAGCCCCAAGTATCAAATAGTAGGTCAAGGGAACAGACATGGTCAACTCCGTATGTCAGTGTTTCAAAGGATCACGGTGTGGGGACAGACTGGGCCTGTTGATCTTGCAGCAGCCTCTCAGCATGTTGAATGAGGGGCGACACCGCCAAGTCCTCATCCACATCGGGCCAGTGAATCCCATATCCTGATGGCGAAATCTCAAATCGCTTCCTCTGTGGCAATGTTGCCGTCACCAGGCGGTTCGAGCAATCGCTCCAGCGTAACCGGTATGCCTGTCCATCCACCGTAAGGTAGAGATATGTATCATCAACACGGACTGATTGCACGACGTGAACTTTACCCATCAGTCGACCTCTCTATGAAACCTATCGTACTCAGACATGATGTACTCGAAATGCTCAAAGATGATCTGCCGAATGGCTCGCTGATCGGCAGGATGCATGCCATAGGCGTAGGCCTCACGAATGTCAAAAGACTCGGCAAGCAACCAGTACTTGCACTCAGCATTACCTTTACGAGCATGAATGTGCGGCGGCTCGCTCCGCTCATTAGCGTAGAAAAACAGCCGCCACCCACGGATGAAGAGAATCGTGGGCATCTAGCACCTCTCTACGCCTTCTGGTCTCTTGCCACGATGATCGCGCCCACCAGCGCGACGAGCAAGACCAGGCCAACGACCTCAAACGGCAGCGCATAGGTTCCCATCAGCTCCTGGCCGAGCAGCGCCGTCGTTGTCTGTGGGGCAGCGCTGGAGTCGGCCGGCCATACGGTGTTCATGATGACGGGCACGAGCACCGCACTGAAGAGCAGCAGCGCCATAATGGCGGCCGTCAGAACCTGGTTGTTGTTCTGCGGCTGATTGCCGCGCACACCACGCGTGAGCATGATGCCAAACAGGATGAGCGTTGCCACGGCGCCCACGTAGATGAGAATCTGCACCGCGAAGAGAAAATCAGCATTCAGCAGCAGATAGATAGCCGCCACTGCCACAAAGGAGACAATCAGAAACAGCGCGCTGTGCACAATATTGCGCATCAGCACAGTCCCCAGCGCGCCAATCACTGTCAACCCCGCGAGAATGAGGAAGACGAACAGAGATGCATCCATGGTTACGTGTCTTCCCTCCTGCTACCTAATAGCCTTGTGCTACATAATAGCCTTGATCACACTGATCATGATACCCGTCAGAAAGATGTTGACCAGTGTGACAGGAACAAGGAACTTCCAGGCAAAGCCCATCAACTCATCCACACGCAGGCGTGGCAGTGTGCCGCGCATCCACATGAAGACGAAGACGAGCATTGAAACCTTGAGTCCAAACCAGATGTACGAGGGGAGAACAGGCCCCTGCCAGCCGCCAAGAAACAGGGTGGTGACGATGCACGACTGGATCAGCATGGTCAGATACTCGCCCATCTGGAAGAGGCCGAACTTCATGCCCGTATACTCGGTGTGATAACCGGCAACAATCTCAGATTCAGCTTCCGGAATATCGAACGGGCTGCGGTTCGTTTCGGCGATGGCGCTCACAAAGTACGTGCAGAAGGCAATCGGGCCGATGGGGAAGGCGAAGATGAACCAGCCGACGCCGATATTGCCCGGGCCAGACTGCGCTTCGACAATCTTGACCATGGAGAGCGAGCCGGCCAGCATAACAGGCACGAGAATCGACAGGGCCATGGGCACTTCATAGCTGACAAGTTGAGCAACACCGCGCATGCCGCCCAGGAGAGAGTACTTGTTGTTTGAACCCCAGCCGGCGAGCATAATAGCAACGGCGGCGGGCGCCGTGACAGACACAATGAAGAGGATGCCAATGTCCAGGTCGCGGCCAATCATGCCCTTGCCAAATGGGATCACGATGAAGGCGATAAACGGCAGCGCGGCAACGATAACGGGGGCGAGAAAATGCAAGACTTTGTCGGCATTGGTGGGAACGATGTCTTCTTTCGTGAACATCTTGATCATGTCGGCGATGGGTTGCAGCAAGCCCCAGGGGCCAGCCCGATTGGGCCCCCAGCGATCCTGGATGCGCGCCACGATCTTGCGTTCCAGAAACGTCATCGCCAGAAAGCCAAACGGCAGAAGCAGGAGGAGGACCAGGATGGTGACAAACATCATCACAACATCCACCACATTCCCCGGCAAAAAGCCCCGGAAGAAGGAGTCCAGGGCCGCAGCTATGTTCGGGAAGAGATTATAGATGGTATCCATGCTTACTCCGTTGCTGTCAGTATGTCCCTGCGACCAGACTGCGCCGTACTGTCCATGAGCAGCCTGGATGGGGAGACGCTATGCCCACTCCAACGCGCCCTTGCGCCAGGCATAGGCAAGACCGAGCACAAGCAAACCCACGAAGATGAGCATCTCGAGCAGCGCAAACCAGCCCAGGACGCCATAGCTTACTGCCCAGGGGAACAGAAAAACCGTTTCCACATCGAAGATGACAAAGATCAGCGCATAGAGATAGTACTGGACGCGGAACTGGATCCAGCTATCGCCGGTGACCTCCAGGCCGCATTCGTACGTCGCATTCTTGATCGGTGATGGTTTCTTCGGGCTCAAGAGCTTGGCCAGGATCAAAGGGATGGCGGGAAAAATAAGTGCGACGACTGTCATGAGTCCAACGAAGGCAAAATCTGCGTTCATCCCTTCACTCCTACAAAGACACTGTAGCAACGGCGGACAGAAGCGGTGGGTTTCTTTGTGCTGCACGCTGCGCCGATCGCAGGAAGAGCGCGCCTGGAGCGGCGCGCCTCTCACCCTGACTTGCGCGCTGCTCTGACTCTGGCTCGCCTGGCCTTTGTCCAGTATGTGTCGCGGAAAGCCTCGATTTGTGCCCAGGTAAGAAGCCGGCGCCACTTTTCATAGGCCTCGTTAAACAGTTTGTGATCATGCATCTGCTCGGGCGTGGCCAGCTTCTCACCATAGTACGATGTGAGCATTTCGCACATGCTGCAATAATCGAAAGGGGCTTCGATATGGTTGATCTGGCACTCAGGGCAGGTTGCCTCGGCATCGCTCGATACGGGCATAGCCGTCTGTGCGTTGCTTGTCATTGTCGTTCTCCCAGGGAGGGACTACAGGGTTTATTATAACATCGCGCTGTAGGCGCGTCAAGTATCTTGTATGTTGGACACTCCGTTGTCTCCAAACCTGAACAGAGGGTAGCGGTCCACACCATAAACGTGAACGGATTCAACAGGGTTGCCCATTGCGCAGCCGGCGTAAAAGCGTTAGAATATGACTTGCATAAACATATACCAGGAATGGGCTGATGAAACAGGCACACAAGGTTTGGCATGTTATCGCCGCTGGTCGCCTCTATTTTCTCGCCGGCGGCATCTTGATGTATGCTCTCGGGGCGGGAACTGCTTGGTATGAAAGGGGGAGTCTGGCCACGACGCCGTTGCTGGTTGGGTTACTTGTGGTGCTAATGGTACAGATGATGACGAATTATGTCAATGAATACTGGGATAGCGGCGACGATGCCCGTGTGTCCCTACGCACGCCGTTTTCCGGAGGCAGTGGTGTGGCCGCTGCCGGGCAGATCAGCGCCCAAACGCTCTACCGGGTGGCCGCGGCCTGCGCCGTGGCGGGCGCCCTGCTGACACTTGCCCTGGGTGTCGCCGGTCATCTATCATGGCTCTCGCTGTTGCTCGTCATGTTGGCGGCCTGTGGCGGCATCGCCTACTCGCAGCCTCCGTTTCGCCTGGTGGCGCGTGGTGTGGGAGAACTGTGCGCTGCCATGATCGTCTGCTTCTTGACCCCGCTCCTTGCCTATTCTCTTCAGGCGGATGGCGTCTCGCGGCTTGTTGTGCTGACTTGTCTTCCCGTCGTGGCCATGCAGTTCGCCATGCTGCTGGCCATAGAGTTCCCCGACTATGACGCAGACCTCGTCACGGGTAAGCGCAATCTCGTGGTGCGCATGGGACCGGCGAAAGCGGCCTGGCTGTATGACGGGGTGCTCGTGCTTGCCTTTCTCCTGGCCGCGCTCAGTGTCCGAGGGGGCGCGCCAGTGTGGGCGGAGCTGCTGCCAGAGGCGATGTTGCCTGTTGCGCTGCTGCAGATGTGGCTGGTGCGCAGGGTGACACGGGGCGACCGGAAGAAGACGCCGCTCATGGCGTTTCTCGGCGTCGCTCTGTTTGTCGTGTTTGCTAGCTTGCAGGTGGCGGGGATTCTTCTTCCGTTGCTACGCAGCGGCTATGGTACGTAGGTGACCACGAGCTTGGGGCGGAAAGACGGATTGGCATATTCTGAGGAGCGCAGGATGTACTCCGCGCCGCCGCTGCCGGGGCCGGCCAGCAGGATGCCCCTGTTGGCGGCAGGATTGGCAACCCATAGGGCGACGAGGCTGCGCAGGTCAAAATCGCACCCCGTGTCGGCCGGGCGCAGCGTTTGCTGCGCAGCAGGCTGAGGGTTGCGGTCCGTGGCCGCGCTGGCGCCCTGCCCTGCCCAGAGCGATCCTGCAGCCGCCTGGTTCCATGTTGCTTGATCGGCAATCCAGGAGCGCAGCATCGCATGAACTGTGACGGTGAGAGGCAGACTGGTCTGGGTTTGGCCGTCAACAAAGAAGCTGAGATTGGCCGTGAGTATGGTGGCGGTCGGTGGGATGAGTGAGACATCGACTTGCAGCAGGCCAACGCGCCGGTTATCTGCTCGCACAGCCATTACGTCGCTGCCCCCGAACTTGATTGTCGCGTCGCCCGCATTGTAATTGCTGATATAAGTGTCCTGCACGCCGGCAAATGATGGCAATGGACTTGCGCCCTGACGGAAGACGATCGTGAGCGGAACGCGCGTCGGCGTGAGGGTGACAGTGGCCGTGGTGGTAACAGTGGCCGTCTGTGTGGCGGTTGCTGCCGGCAGTGGGGTTTCCGTCGCTGTCGCTGATGCCGTGGCTGTGGCCGTTTCGGTTGGCGTCGCAGTCGCCGTCGGCGGGATGGTAGGCGTGACTGTCGGCGTCTCTGTTTGCGGAGGCTCGAATTGCGATATGATCAGCGGCAGGTAGGTATAGGCACGCGTTGCTGTGGCTGTCGGCGTGCGTGTGCGCGATGGCGTCGGCGTTGGGCCAGATGGTACAGTGTAGACAACGGTCAGCCGGGGCCGGTAGATCGCTCCCTGGCCGACACTATAGTGCGAGGAGATGAAGTCATAACTGACCTGTGGCCCGGCCATACCTTTCAGGATCACCCCAAAGTTGTCATCGGGGGATGAGACCCATTGCGTCGCCATAGTGGTGATGTCGAAATCGTACCAATCGTTGCGCGTACTGATGCGGCGCGTATCATCAGGCGTGACAGCCCGGTCTATACCCAGACCATTGGCTCCGGGAAGCGCCCACTGGATGGTACTGGTCGTGTTCATCCAGGTCGCCTCCATGTCTGTCCACGTACGGAGCAGCCGGTAGGCGCTGATCGTCATCGGATAGCCATTGCTGGCGCCATCCGTGAAGAGCGCCAGGTGTGCGCTTTGCACGGTTACCCACGGAGGGATGCTCGACAGATCGAAGCTTAAGAGTGCTGCTCGCGTGTCGTTGGCGCCAACTGTCACAATCGGGTCTTGCCCGTAGTTGGCTGTCAGGTCGCCCTCGCGGCTGACATAGGTATCTCGCATCTGCCTGTAGCCGGCGTCGGGGCGTTGGCCGTATTGGAACACGACCACTGTGGACGCGGCTGACGGCGTCGCCGTGGAGGTCGGTGTTCGTGTGGGTGTATGAGTCTCCGTCGCGGCCGGTGTTGGCCCTTCGGGCACAGCGTAGACAATCTGCAATTTGGGACGCAAGGCAGGATTCGCAAGATAGTGTGAGGCAACCAGACTGTATTCCACCTGTGGGCCGCTGCCGGCCTTGAGGATGATGCCATAGTTACTGTCGGGTGTAGCCAGCCAATCTTGGGCAAGTCTGGTCACGTCCCAGTCGGTCCAGACGCCCGTAACGTTGAGACTTGTGCTGGCAAATGCGGCGGCGCTACGGTCGGTGCTTAGCCCATTGGCGCCGGGGAAGGCCCAGCGCTGACCAAAAGCCGCAAGGTTCCATGTTGCTTCCATGTCTGCCCATGGGCGCAACATACGATGTGTGCTGATGGGTAGCGGGTTGATATTGGTGCGCGATTGGCTGTACAGGCTGATTGTGGCGCTGTAGACATAGGCGTACGACGGGATGTTGGGCAGATCGAAGCGTATCAGGGTGGCGCGATGGTCATTGGAACGCAAACGTAAGGCTGCATCGGCGCCATAGTTGCGGTCAGGATCGCCGAAGTCGCTGATAAACGTGTCGTGCGTTCCGCCATACTGTGGCGGGCTGACAAGTTGCTGAAAGACAACCGTTGTTGGCGCGCCATAGACAGTGGTTGGGGTGGCCGTGGGTGAGCCGGCTCCAGCCGGCGTGTAGTTGACGCTGAGCCGGGGACGAACGGTGGGCTCGTCGGCGTAGTTGGCTGAGCGCACGGTGTATTGATCGCCAAACTGGCCGGGGCGGCGGCCGCTGTCTTGCGCTGCGGCGAGAACGACGTTGCCGGCCTTGATAATCAGACCATGATTACTGGCCGGATCGGCCACCCACATCCGTACCAGGTTGGTGATATCAATGTCCATCCAGACGCCTGTTGTGCTCAGACTTGCACTGCCAGCAGGCACACTGCCGCGGTCGACAGATGGGCTGTTGCAACCCGCCAGCGTCCAAAGGTCGCTGGTTGTCGCGTTGTACCAGGATGCCTCCATCTCGGCCCAGGGCCGCAGGACGCGGTAGACGGACACGGGCAGATCGGCGGTCCCGTTTGGATGATCAGACACGAAGAGGCTGAGGGTTGCCTGGTCGATTGTATCACCGGCTGCCAGCTGTGGCAGGTCGAAGCGTAGCAAAGCAGCCTGTTGATCACCAGAGTAGAGAGCCAGTTGCGGCGCGTCGCCATAGTTGTTGTTCTCATCGCCCATGCGGCTGATGTACGTATCTGTGGCGCCGGCATAGTCAGCCGTGGGGCTGACGCCTTGCTGGTAGGCGATTTGCAGCGACGACGGGCGCGGGATACGGGCGGGAGCAGCCAGCGGCGCGCTGAGGGAGAACGTGGCAAGAAGCATGGCCAGGCTGACCGATCCCAGGCAAACAAGAACAAGACGGCGACCAGTCCACGCCAGAGACTGGCGGTGGCCCTGGATACCCGAGAGGAGAGTGATGTCTGTCCCCCTGAACATCTGCCGCACCGTGTGCGGCCCTTTGTGCAGTCTCCACGACGCAGCGTGTAGTATCGCACATCAACATGAAAGCGCGATGAACAAAAGGGCGCTGCTGCGTGAACAAAATGTCATCTGCCGCTGATTGTCGCCCTCCTGAGTATAACGTATCTCAGTATCAGGTGCAAGTCTTGGATCTTGCCGCGGATAGACACAGATGAACACGGATCAAGAAACGCAAATCCGTGTTCATCTGTGTCTATCCGCGGCTAATATCCCAACCCACAGGTGACCGATGACCGTCACGCGCCCTCTTGACGGCTACCGTACTCAGGTTCTATAATCATGATCATGACAACACAAAAAACGCAACACAAGAAGAGCGACGTCATTGTGCACACGGGCAACGGCAAGGGCAAGACAACTGCGGCCCTTGGCGTTGTGCTGCGCGCCTCGGGCTATGGACACAAGATTCTCGTCGTACAGTTTATCAAGGGCGCCTGGCACTACGGGGAGATGGATGCTCTGGAGCGCATCGCCAACGTGGAGTTGATGCGGGTGGGAAAGGGGTTTGTCGGCATTCTCGATGACAAGCTGCCGTTCTCCGAGCATCAGGCCGCCGCACGTGCGGGCCTGGCTGAGGCGCGCGCGAAGATCATGGCCGGGCAATATGATCTCGTCGTGCTCGACGAGGTCAACAATGCAGTGGCCATGAACTTGCTGCCCCTGGACGATGTGCTCGATGTGGTGGAGAATCGGCCCACGCAGACCTCGATCATTCTGACAGGCCGCAACGCCCATCCTCGGCTGCTGGCGCTGGCCGATTTTGTGACCGAGATGCGCGATGTCAAACACCCGTCCGGCGCCTTCCGCAAGGGCATCGGCTTCTAGTCGTGCAGAAAACAAAGACTCCTGCCTGCGCAGTAATGAGGGCTGCGGCGGCAGGAGTTTGTTTTTACCCAGAATATGGCAGAGCGAACGGTGTATCCCCGATCAGGTGCGGATTTGTCATGTGCCCACTGCAAAAAGGTCTGGACGGACCCGTCATTGCGAGCGGAGCGATCTCCCCCGTTTCGCGCCACAACGGAGATTGCTTCGTCGCAAAGGGCGCTCCTACTCAGAAACTCCCCACTGTCATTGCGAGCGTCCTTTGCGAAGCAATCTCCTTTGCACGCGGTGGGGGAGACTGCTTCGTCGCTGAGGAGCGCTCCTCGCAGAGACAGTTTCTGCCCT
>CAYOEZ010000150.1:0-12080 GCA_964402955.1 uncultured Ktedonobacterales bacterium
CGCGCTGACCTCGGCTCTGATGGGTATGAGATCGTGGCCAGGCATTCGCTTCTTTGCGCGTGTTGCGTGCTGTGAACAAGTATGCTATAATAGCGACCGCATTTGCTGCATACCAGAGCGCGGCTGCTGCCGTGCACCGATCATGATAGGAGAGAGAGAATGCCACTGCCAAAGGCAAGGAAAGACGAAATCATTCACCAATTCCAGACACATGAGACTGATACCGGCTCACCAGAAGTTCAGGTGGCGCTTCTGACCAAGCGTATCGATCAGTTGGTCGAGCACCTCAAGGCCAACAAGCACGATCACGCGTCACGCCGTGGCCTGTTGAAGCTTGTCGGCCAGCGTCGCCGTCATCTTGTCTACATGAGCAAGAAAGACGCCGAGGGATACAAGGGTCTCGTCGCCAAACTAGGATTGCGCAAGTAGGGCTGTCGCTTTCACTCCGGCTTGCATGCGCCAGCCGTCGTCTTCATAGATGCACTGTGGGCGAGTATTCGGCTGATGGCGCGCCGCAAGCGTGAGGTTTTTCATCACGAGGGTCGGGTTTGGGGATTAGGGAGTGGTGACATGGAACGCATTGCCAACCTTAGCCGTTCTTTGTCGGTAGTCCCTAACCTCCAATCTCGTCCCTCGTCTGTACCAGGGATGTGTATTGTCTTGGCGGCAACAACGTGCCCAACGAGGGCGCGTTGGCCCCACACAGTACTTATGGAGGTTTTTTTACATGATGTCTAACGAAACGCCCGGCTATGCCGACGCGTTACTTCCCCACCGCTTTGAGACGACGATTGGTGGGCGCAAGCTGATCCTGGCAGCAGGCAAGCTTGCCGAACAGGCCGATGGCGCAGTTCTCGTTCGCTATGGCGATACCATCGTATTGGCAACGACTGTTGGCTCCGATGAACCCCGTGTGGGCGTCGACTTCTTCCCG
This sequence comes from uncultured Ktedonobacterales bacterium, assembly GCA_964402955.1. GTDB lineage: Bacteria > Chloroflexota > DTOL01 > DTOL01 > DAOUCN01 > CAYOEZ01. The sequence goes on from CAYOEZ010000150.1 coordinate 935, forward strand.
CTCACCGTCGATTATGAAGAACGACTATACGCTGCTGGCAAGATTCCCGGCGCTTTCCTGCGCCGCGAAGGCCGCCCCAGTGAGTCTGCCGTCCTCACCAGCCGTCTAACCGACCGACCTCTGCGCCCACTCTTCCCCAAAGGCTACCGCAACGACGTTCAGGTGACGATCACGAGCCTGTCCGCCGATCAAGAAAACGAGCCTGACATTCTTGCCATCATCGGCGCATCGGCTGCTCTCAGCATTTCCGACATCCCGTTCTACGGGCCGATTGCAGCCGTCCGCATTGGCCTGATTAATGATGAGTTCGTTGTCATGCCGACTGCCTCACAGATGGCCGAGAGCAAGCTTGAACTCAAAGTTGCCGCCACACGCGATGCCATCATGATGGTCGAATGCGGCGCCTCTGAGATCCCTGAAGCGCGCATCCTGGAGGCGCTCCGCCTGGCCCACCAGGAAATACAGCCCCTGATCGTCCTGCAGGATCAACTTCAGGCCGCCATCGGCAAGACCAAGCGTGCCTTCACCGTTCATAGCCCGGCTGCCGACGTGAGCCGCGAGGTCGAGTCCTATCTGTCCGACAAACTCAGCGCTGCCTTCGACACTAGCGACAAGGCGCAGCGTGACAAGAACTTGCACGAGCTGCGCGATGAGCTGCTTTCCAAGTTTGCTGAGACCTACAGCGACAGCGATATCATGGCCGTTTTCGACGAAGTCGAAAAACGCCACGTCCGCACACAGATTCTGGAAAAGGGCCTGCGCCCCGATGGTCGCGATCTTGTCACCATCCGGCCCATCTCGTGCGCCGTCGGGCTTCTGCCGCGCACCCATGGCTCCGGGCTCTTCAGCCGCGGTCAGACCCAGGTGCTCTCCATTGCCACACTTGGCTCAGTCGGCGACAAGCAGAAGATCGACAGCCTGAGCCTCACTGAATCGAAGCACTACATGCACCACTACAATATGCCGCCCTTCTCCCTCGGCGAGGCTCGCCCCTTGCGCAGCCCCGGCCGTCGTGAGATCGGGCATGGCGCTCTGGCTGAACGTGCTCTGATGGCCGTTCTACCAACGGAAGAGAACTTCCCTTACACCATCCGCGTCGTCAGTGAAGTCCTGTCATCGAACGGCTCCACCTCGATGGCGGCTGTCTGCGGCAGCACCCTGGCTCTGATGGATGCAGGCGTCCCCATCACCGCCCCGGTCGCCGGCATCGCGATGGGCTTGATCAAGGGCGACGACCGCTATGCCGTCCTGACCGACATCCAGGGTCTTGAAGACAACCTGGGTGACATGGACTTCAAAGTCGCCGGTACAGCCGATGGCGTCACCGCCATGCAAATGGACATCAAGGTCAAAGGCATCACGACCGAAATCATGGAACAGGCGCTTGCCCAGGCCAAAGAGGCTCGCCTCTTCATCCTGCGCCAGATGCTCAATGCCATCGACAAGGCCCGGCCTGAGATCTCACCCTTTGCCCCACGCATTCTGCGCATGAAGATCAACCCGGAGAAAATCGGCGCCGTGATCGGCCCCGGTGGCAAGCAGATCCGCGAGATCCAGAGTACCTGCAAAGTCGAGATCGAGATCGAAGACGACGGCACAGTTACCATCGCCAGCGCGGTCGGCGGCGATGCGGAGAAAGCCCAGGGCATCGTGCGCGGTCTCACTGAAGATGTGGAGATCGGCAAGATTTATCTGGGGACCGTCAAGCGCATCGTTGACTTCGGCGCCTTCGTGGAAATTCTCCCGGGCAAAGAGGGGCTGGTGCGCATCGGCGACATGGCCGAGCATCGTATCAACAAGGTTGAGGATGTGGTCAAGCTTGGCGATGAGATCATGGTCATGGTCATCGAAGTTGATATGCAGGGCCGCGTGAACCTCTCCCGCCGTGCAGTCCTGGAGGGTGCGACGCCGGGCTCCATTCAGCCAAGTGACCGTGGTCCGCGTGGCGGTGGTGGGCGCGATTTCGGGCATCGTCCGGATCGTGATCGCCGTTTGCCAGGGCCAGGCCGGCCGCCAGCCAGCCACAGCCCGTCGGCGCCACGCACTGAGGCGCCACGCACTGAGGCGCCACGCACTGAGCCTAACAAGCCCGAGTCCGACCACCCGCTCGGCAAGAAGTGGTAAGCAGCTAATCAGCAGTCTTCCCGGAGGCATCATACCCTCCGGGAAGACACGGTACAGACACAGGTGGCGCACACGCTCAAATCCATCATCAAAGAACTGCTCGAAAGCATTATCCCGGCGATACTCATTGCCATCGTACTGAACCTTTTCATCGTGCAGCCGACAAAGGTGCGCGGTGAGAGCATGGAACCGACCCTGCACAGCGATGAGTATCTCCTGGTTGAGAAGATATCCTACCGGCTACACGAGCCGCGCCGTGGCGATGTGGTCGTTTTCAAGTACCCGCGCGATGAGCAGGAAAACTTCATCAAGCGCGTCATTGCCATCCCCGGCGACATGGTGGAGATCGACTCTGGCCGCGTCTCCATCAACGGCCAGCCAATCGTTGAGCCGTACTTGCTGCAACTTCCCCGTGAGAGTATGCCGCTGACCGAGATTCCCGAAGGCAAGCTCTTCGTGCTGGGAGACAACAGGCTCAATTCGAATGATTCGCGCGCTTTTGGCATGGTGAGCATGGGCGAAGTTGTTGGCCGGGCATGGCTGCGCTATTGGCCCATCGATGAATTCGTTCTCTTCTAGTAGCCACGCATCAACAATGGACATCATGGAGACTCAGGCAACCTCTGATAGTGGCGGGCTGAAGACATATAATGTCGCAATTGTAGGAGCAACGGGACTCGTTGGACAGGAGTTGCTGCGCTGCCTGCAGCAACGAGCCTTTCCTCTGGGTCGCGTGCGCTTGCTCGCCTCCGCTCGCTCTGCCGGAATCAAGATACCCTTCAATCAAGAAGAGCTCGTGGTTGAAGAGACAAACCTCGATGTACTCAGGCGCACTGAATTGGCCTTCTTTGCCGCCGCCCCGGAGGTCAGCGCCCACCTGGCGAGCACGACCATCAAGAATGGCACCGTCGTCATCGACATTGCCAATGCCTTCCCCGCTGACGACCGTGTTCCCGTCATCGTGCCCGAGGTCAACCTGTCCGATCTCAAGAGACAGGCCAAGATCATCGCCAGCCCCACAGCAATCGCCATCGAGCTAGCGGTTGTGCTTGCGCCCATTCACAGAGTCAATCCTATCAAGCGCGTCCTGGTCAGCACCTACGAATCGGTGTCCGGCAGTGGATCGGTTGCCGTTGAGGAGCTCTCCACCCAGACGCGCCTGGTCCTCGAGGGCCGCCCCGTCATTCCGCATTATTACCCGCACCAGATCGCCTTTAACCTGTTGCCGGAAACCGATGTCTTTCTGGATAATGGCTACTCACGTGAGGAATGGCGCATCGCCCGTGAGCTGCGCCGGCTTCTACATACACCCAACATGCCGATTTCGGCCACGACGGTGCGCATCCCCATCTATTACGGGCACGCCGCCTCGGTACACATCGAACTGAGCCGGCGCATGACGCCCGACCAGGTACGCATGCTCCTGGCCGGCGCACCCGGTGTACGCGTCCTCGACGATCCCAGCGTCAGCCTCTATCCGCAGCCGTGGGTGGCGGCAGGGCAGGATGATGTTCTGGTGGGCCGCATCCGCGAGGATGAAACACACGATCATGGTTTGCTGCTCTGGATTGTTGGCGACAACATTCGCAAGGGAGCGGCGCTCAATGCTGTCCAGATTGCTGAAGCGCTGGCCGAACGTGGCTGGCTGTAGACGCACTAAGAGTACAAGAAAGCTGTAGCAGCGACTTCCGAAGTCATGATGGCTTCGGAAGTCTGGCATTATGGTCGATTCTATGGCATCGGACGGTAGCAACACATGCAAACGACAAAAACCATTTCAACAACAAGAGAGCGCCGTTCTCTGCGACACAACGTTCTCAACGTGCCGGACGTGTTCATCTGCCGCAATCGGCGCAAGGCGAGGTTTCCTGACCATGATAGAACGACGCCTGCCACAACGGCGGCGTTTGCCGCTGCAAATGCACGCGTCTGTTCTGGCCACGTGCATCGCGCTGGGGCCGGTGAGCGTCATCGTCTGCGTATATCGCCCGTTGGCGCAGACACCAACCACGCCGCCCATGCCGACAAGTGCTTCCCCCTCCCCTGCTCGGCTGTCCATGCCAACCATGGCGCTGAGGCAAGGTGGCGACTGCGACATAGAGGCTGGCTTTTTCGGGTGGAAGAGTCCATGCGAGCAATTCACTGGTCATGTTGCCAACGGCTGGTCGCCTTTGATCAAGGCAAATAGCTCCGCTGCGGCCCCGCGCGTATCTGCAGCGTCTGCCGCTGCGTTATTGTAGGTGGAAGACCTTGTGGCGCAACAGCCATTCTGCTGTCTGGCGCAGACTTCAGGAGCATGAGATATGACTTTTCAAAAACACGAGTGGGGGAGTGGCTGCCGCTCCCTGCATGTACGCGAGATGTCTCGTACCTCATGGTACTAATTGCCCTCCTTCCTGACTCCATTCCTGATTAGGCCGTTGTCACCCGCACCACTTCTCCTGCTCGAGCGTTCGCTTCCGGCCGCGCTATGTTTTTTGTCCTTCGGCGTGTCCGCGCTCCATCTCAATCGTTTGCATGGTCGCTCCATGCGCTCCGTCGGGGAGCTTCTCCGCCGGGATCAACGCATCATCACTCATGGCCAACACGGGAGATAGTAACATGAGATCACCGAGAAACCGACTGGCCCCGCCAGCAGCGTTACTGATAATCGCCCTACCGCTCCTAGTATTGGCGCTTCTGGGAGTACCAGTGGCGCTCGCGGCAGCGCAGGAGACTGACGACCGCTTGCGCCGCGGGCTGACGCAGGCTGCCCCGGCTGATGTCGCGCCGGCCTCGACTCAAACCCTGACTTATCAGGCGGGTGTGAGCCCCGACGGCAGCTACCGCATGGCTGACACATACATCGGCCACTACGGCGATGAGCAATCCTACAACAATCGCGGCGCGACGACAACGCAAGCCTACCAGTTGCGGGTGAATACCGGCGGTTCGAGCTACAGTGACAGTCAGGGCCAACTGTGGCAGCCGGATCAACCCTACGCCGCCGGCAGTTGGGGCTACTCGATTATGCACGGTAGCCATGCCTACAGCGTCACCAACCCTATTGGCAACACAATAGATGATCCACTGTATCAGACCGAGCGCTATTTCGAGCCTGCCGGCTACTATAACTTCACCGTGCCAAACGGCACGTATCAGGTCACCTTCAAGTTCGCCGAGCTCTGGGTCTACGATCCTGACAAGCGTGTCTTCAGTGTCAGCCTGGAAGGACAGGTTGTCCTCCCCATAGTGGACGTAGTGGCTACGGTAGGAGGGCGTTTCATTGCTCTTGACTACTCGTTCGTCGCCAACGTGAGCGATGGCGTCTTGAACATAGACTTCGCGGCCGTCAAAGGAAACGCGACCACGGTCTCAGCCATCGAGATCATATTGCTAGGCCTGCAGGCAACCGTCACGCCGACGCCCTCGCCCACCCGCACGGCAACGCCCACAGCATCGTGGACGGCAACCTCGACAGTCACTCCCGGCGGCCCAACCATGACGCCGACGAAGACGCCAACCGTGACGTTGACGCCTTCGCCAACGCCCACGGTGGTCTACCTGGTGCGGGCCAACCTGGGCGGGCCCGATTACGTGGATGGCGCGGGTAAGCTGTGGCAGGGTGATCGCGCCTACAGCCCTGGGAATTGGGGCTATACTGTGGCCGGGGGGACGTACACGTGGGGCACGGCTATCGCCGGCACCAGCGACGACCCCCTGTTCCAGAGCGAACGCTACTGGCGCCAGGCCGGCGCCTACCGGTTCGATGTTCCCATGGCGGGCCTCTATGAGGTCAGTTTGCTGTTCTCAGAGAATTACCCGTCAATCTGGCAAGCCGGCCTACGCGTTTTCGACATCCAACTGGAGGGCGTAACCAGGTTCCCCCAATTCGACATCTGCCAGCTAGCAGGAGGACGGTATCGCGCGGTCACCGTCACCACAACGGTTATGGTCCAGGATGGCGCGCTCAACATCAACTTCAGCACGGTTGTCGACGCTCCGAAAGTGAACGCCATTCGCGTCGCCAACCTGTGGATAGTGACTCCAACGGCTTCGCAAACAGGAACAAGAACCGCCACCGCCACGCCGACACGCACGCCAACAGCAACAGCAGCAAATACGCTGACGCCTACAACAACAGGCACATCCACTCAAACCGGGACACCTATGGTAACAGGTACAGCCACGCAGACACCGACCGTCACGCAGACGCCGACTGTGACGGCGACCGGCACGCCAACGCGTACGCCGACCAATACGCCCGAGGTGACGCCGCTCGTTCTGCGTGTCAATGCCGGCAGTCCGGCTGGCGTTGACACACTGAGCGGCTACTGGCAGGCAGACCAACCTTATGCTGCCGATGGATGGGGATATGTGGGGGGATCGACGTACAACGTAGCCAGCCCGATTGCTGGGACGGACGAGGACATTCTTTATCAGAGCGAGCGCTGGGGCATGTCGGGCTACCGATTCCACGTGCCCAACGGCGAGTATGAGGTAACCCTGCGCTTTGCAGAAGTCTACTGCTCGTATACTGGCTGTCGTATCTTCAGCGTGAGCATTGAGGATATCTTGGTCCTCAGGGATCTAGACTTGCACCTGGTTGCCGGGCGCTATGTTGCCTTTGATCGCACCTTCCAGGCGGTTGTGAATGATGGTATTCTGGACATCGGGTTTACGGCGCGGCAGAGTGCGCCAAAAATTAACGCCATTGCTATCCGCTCCCTCAGTTTTGGGACGCCGCCTACATCGCCAACGGCAACGACGACACGGACAATGACGCCATCACGCACGCCTGAGACGCCCGCGGGGCTGACCGCGACGCCGACCATCACACCCACGCCGACGATGACAGGGACAGCAACTCCAGTGCCATCCTACGTGCGCCGAGTGAACGTTGGCGGTGGTTCGTACACGGATGTCTCCGGTCGTCTATGGGCGGCTGATCAGGCCTACACGCCTGGCGCCTGGGGCTACGTGAATGGCCGCGTCTATGCAACAACACACGCCATTGTGGGCACAGGCGATCCTGTCCTCTACCAGACGCATCGCTATGGTGTTTCGTCGTACCGCTTCAGCGTGCCAAACGGGCGCTACATTGTTAGCTTGCGCTTCGCAGAGACGTACGCATATGTTAACGCGGGCGCTCGTGTCTTCACTGTCCTCATCGAGGGTGCAGAGGTGCTCACGGGCCTCGACCTCGCGAGAGCGCCGGGGATTTGGGTTGCCACGGACCATACACTCAGCACTGAGGTGAGCGATGGATTACTGACCATTGACTTCAGGTCGGTGGTAGGACCTCCTATCATCAACGCTATTGAGGTAACGAGCGCGCCATGACACACTGGGCAGACGGGTGCTGCAACTGACATTGATGCCTTCCTGTGCCTAGGTTCAACCAAGGTTGTGCCCACCCGGGTGTTGGCGATCGCCCAGACCGGACCTTTCTTCGTCTGTCCCCCTCGGGGCTCCTTCCCCGGGGGGGACAATTCTTGACCACCTGTCGGAGGGGGTTGAACCGGGCGCCGGAGAGACGATCTGCCCCCCCCGGCCCGACCCCAGACTTGGGGGCGGGTGAAGAAGGGTTGTAGGGGCTAAACGGGGCACGAAGCGCCCCGTTTAGCCCCTACAACCTCACAGCGCCCCCTTCCCGATGTTGGGAAGGGGGCGAGGGGGAAGGGTAAGAGCCCAACAATACATCGTTCATCACCCTCACCTGTCGCACAGTTGAAAGAGTTATGATATAATGAAGCAGGCCGCTATCCAAAACCAATTTTGGGGTAATACATGAGTCACCAGGCGTTAAGTCCCACCTCAAAGCGCATCATTATCAGCGCTGTGTTCGTGGGCGCGCTGTTGCTTCTCTACAGCGTGCGCTCGATTGTGCCGCCATTTATCCTGGCAGCCGTGGTCGCCTATGTCCTCAATCCGCTCGTCGAGCGACTCGTGCGTCTCACGCGGCGTTCGCGGCGCAGTATTGTGGCGCTGATTTACATCATACTGATTATCGGCCTGACCATTGTTATCATCGCGCTTGTGCCGGCGCTGCTGCGGCAGATACGGGCGATCAATATCGACATGGAAGCTATCGCTGGCCAGATACGTCGCCTGCTTGCTGATTATCAGCACATTGAGATTGCCGGCTTCTCGTTTGACTTGGTCGCCCTGTCTGGTGAAATACGCGGGGCCATTCAATCCATTGCATCCTTCCTTGCCACACACACCGGCGGCATCGTCGTCGATGTCATCTCTGGTCTGGCGTGGCTAATCATCGCCCTGCTTGTGTCGTTTCATCTGCTCACAGACGCCGATTCCATCCAGAGCTCCATCAGCGGCGCGCTGCCATCTGCCTATCAACCCGACGCCAACAACCTGTTCGCCCAGATCAATGCCGTGCTCAGCGACTATCTGCGCGGCCAGTTGGTGTTGGCCCTGGTTGTCGGCGTGGTAACCGGCGTTGCGCTGGCGCTGGTCGGCGTGCGCAATGCACTGTTGCTGGGCGTCATCGCCGGCGCGCTGGAAGTTGTGCCCACCATTGGCCCCATTCTGGCGTCAATTCCAGCAATTGCCATCGCCCTGTTCCAGGGGTCAACCCATCTACCAATGGAGAACTACTGGTTTGCGCTTCTGGTGGCTGGCCTGTATATCATCATCCAGCAAGTTGAGAACAATGTTCTGGTGCCGCGCATCATCGGCGCCAGCGTCAGTCTGCACCCGGTGGTCGTGATCTTCGCCGCGCTGGCCGGCGCGTCGCTGGCTGGCCTGCTGGGTATCTTCCTAGCGATACCTGTCATCGCCACCGCACGCATCATCGGCGCGTATGTGTTTCAGAAACTCAGGGAGCAGTAGAGGGGCGGCCGTTACGGCCGCCGCCTGGCCGTCTTACAAGTTCGAGGAGGCCCACAATGTCAGACCGACCAACACGTCGTTCGCTGCACATCGTTCACACCCTGTCCGGCACTCCCCTGGTTACCGTTCAACAAGATCTGTGGAGTCCACCAACGGATGTCTACGAGACCGATGCTGAGATCATCGTCAAAGTGGACATTGCCGGCGTCGAAGAAGACAACATGGAGGTGACAGTCGAAAACGGATTGCTCATTGTGCGTGGTTTCCGCACCGACTGCTCGGCTTTCAGTAAATCGGCGGTCCATCGTATGGAGATTTTCTGCGGCGAATTCGAGACGCACGCCCATCTGCCCCACGCTGTTGATACGGACAACGAGATTGACTGCATCTACCACAACGGCATGCTGACCGTCACCTTACGCAAAGAAGCCGCACACAAAGTGCCGATCACCAAAGAATGAGAGCAACAGATCTTATGGAGGTATATCTGTGATGCCTGATCAGAGCAAAGAGAACCCCGTTGCTGACGACAAGCCGCGTATTCCGCACAACGTGCCTATCTTGCCTCTCAAAGAGGCCGTGGTCTATCCCGAGATCGTGGCGCCTCTGGTGGTCGCCACACCACGTGGTATCAAGCTCATCGATGACGCCGTCATGACTGACCGCATGGTCGTGCTCGTGGCCACCAAGAGCGACGATGTCGACGATCCTGGCCGGAACGACATCCATACCATGGGCACAGCCGCCATCATCCATCGCTTCATGAAGTCGCCCGATGGCAGTGTGCGCCTGATCGCCCAGGGCCTCGAACGCATCCGCATCGACAATATCACCCAAACTGAGCCCTATATGCGCGCCGATATCACGGTGGTTCCTGATCAGGACGAAAAAGACCTGACCGTGGAAGCGTTGATGCGCAATACGATCGACATGTTCCGCCGCATGGTCAACCTGACCTCCGGCCTGCCCGAAGACCTGGTCAACGATGCGATGAATGTCGAGAGACCCAAGCAGCTTGTCTATCTGATCGGCTGGGTGCTGCGCTTCAAGCTACCTGACAAGCAAGAACTGCTCGAGCTTGATCCGGTGCAAGCCAAGCTGAAGAAGCTCAACCATCTTCTGACCCAGGAGCTCGAGGTCCTGGAGCTGGGCAAGAAGCTACAAACCGAAACCCAGAGCACGATGGAGAAGACGCAGCGCGAGTACTATCTGCGCGAGCAACTGCGGGCCATCCGAAAAGAACTGGGCGAAGAAGACGAGCAGGCCGTTGAGACCAAAGACCTGGAAGAAAAGGTCAATCAGGCCGGCATGCCGCCTGAAGCCGACAAAGAGGCTCGCCGCGAGCTCTCTCGTCTGCGTATGATGCCTCCTCAGGCTGCCGAGTATAGTCTGATCAAGACCTACCTGGAGTGGATGGTCGATCTGCCCTGGAACAAGGCATCAGAAGACAACCTGGACATCGTGCGTGCGCGGCAGATTCTTGACGAGGATCACTACGATCTGCAGAAGATCAAGGATCGCATCATCGAATATCTGGCCGTGCGCAAGCTCAAGAAAGAACGTGGCGATGGAGACAGTGACAAAGGCCCCATTCTGTGCTTCGTCGGCCCACCGGGCACCGGCAAGACATCGCTTGGCCAGTCTATCGCGCGCGCCATGGGGCGCAAGTTCATCCGCATGTCGCTGGGGGGCGTGCGTGACGAGGCTGAGATTCGTGGCTTCCGCCGCACCTACGTCGGCTCGGTCCCTGGTCGCATTATCCAGGCCATCCGGCGCGCCGAGTCGCGCAACCCCGTTTTCATGATGGACGAGGTCGACAAAATCGGCGCCGACTTCCGCGGCGACCCGTCATCGGCGTTGCTCGAAGTGCTCGACCCGGAGCAGAACAAAGACTTCCGCGATCATTACCTGAACGTGCCCTTCGACTTGTCGCAGGTCATGTTCATCACCACCGCCAACGTGCTCGACACGATTCCTGGCCCGTTGCGCGACCGCATGGAGATCATTCAGCTCTCCGGCTACACTGAAGCGGAAAAGGTTATGATCGCTGAGCGTTACCTCATTCCGCGCCAGATGAAGGAAAATGGCCTCAAAGAGGGCGAGATCAGCTTCAGCCAGGACGCTCTGCTGCAAGTGATCCGCGACTACACGCGCGAGGCTGGCGTGCGCAACCTGGAGCGCGAAATTGGCG
>CAYOEZ010000151.1:0-12020 GCA_964402955.1 uncultured Ktedonobacterales bacterium
GGACACGGAGACGCGGGGAGAGAGAGACGGGCAGCGCAGGGAGTAAAGGGTGAGGGCAAGGGACAGCGGGAGGACGCGCTCGAGCAGAAGACCCAGGTTGTTGGGTGAGCCGTAAGGCCCCAGAGCGCGACGAACGCCCTCAGCGGTGATGACGTGGCCGGTGGCATACTGGCCGAGCGAGAGCAGCGCAGCGGCCCCGCCTGCCAGCGCCAGCGCCCACAGCAGCGCCGTGCGCGGCAGCCGGCCGGGCCGGTCAAAGACAGACACGGCCAGGAAGTAGAAGGCGACCGGCTCGATGACAACCGTGCGCAACTCGCGCAGGCTGAGGCGCATGTCGATCGTCGCTCGAAGCGAAAGCAGCGCGACCACCAGGAAGAACAACGCCGGCCAGCGCAAATCTCCGCGCCAGTTCCACTCGCGCCGCGCCAGTCCACGTACCAGCCACGCGCCCAGGCACAACAGCGTCAAGACCTCAGGCACTGAGAAGACCTGTCCGCCAATATGGCGCGGGTAGAGGTAGAAGGGAAATGTCAAAGCGGTCAGAGCCAGCGCCAGGTCGAGGCGGGTGAAGGCCAACGCAGCAAAGGCCAACGCTCCCATTGCTGCCAGCGGCAGCCAGGGCGCCACATAGTACAGCGCCAGCGCCGCCGCCAGCGCCGCCAATTGCCCGAACAGCGGCATGCGCTCGACCAGGCCATCCCAGGCCACCCACGGCAGCCGCGGCATGAGCACAACCACACCCGCACAGCAGAGCAGCGCGCCGAGCGCCAGCAGAGCCAGTTTGAGATAGAGCGCGGTTGCCGGGGCAAAGCGGACAACCTCAAACCCACCTAGCGTGACCGTGCTGTGACCGAGCCACGAGATGACACGAATACGCAGGACATGATCGCCGTCGGCCAGTGTGTCGGTCAAAATGGTAGCGCCCATGCCCGGATTGGGCAGGTGGGCGGGATCAACAAAGCTCGTTCCTGAGCCATCGCGCGGCAGGCGATCGACAGCGGCGTCATCGATCCAGACCAGCATCCGCCCGGCATCGGGCTGGCGATCCAGATACATCACAAGGTCGGTGCCGTGGAAGCGGAAGGTCAGCTCTGCTCCGGCAGTGTCAGTACGATAGATCGGCTGATTGGCGCCTGGCCCGGGCATGACCGTCCAGCCCGCAGAATAGGTAGCAGCCAGCGTCGCCGGCGCATAGCGCCCCACACCCGCCACCTGCGGCCCGCGCGCAAGCTTCTGCACCTCGCTGTAGGCACGGCGCGGCTGCCACGCCTCGTCGACCAGGGCAAAGCCACGCCGCGGGTCATCGGCTGCTGCGCCCGGGAAGCGCAGACCGTTGACGACCATGACATCGAGCCACGGCCATTCTAGCTGAGCGCGGCGCATGGCATCCACGAGCCGCTGCGCCTGCTTGTCTTCCGTATCACTGCCCCAGGGCGACGGCCGGCCTTCCCAACCGTCGGGCAGCACGTTCCAGCCCATCTCCACAGCCCAGACCGGCCGGCCGCTATCGCCCGCCTTGACCATGACTTCGCGCAGCAAGACCAGGCGCGAGAAATTGAGCGTGGCAGCGTCGACGCTGCGGTCATCGGGTCCACTCCAGAACCCGTACGGCTTGGCAGCCAGAATGTCAAAGGCGCCCTTCGCCCCCAATGCGTACATGCGGCGCAGGAACGTGACATCGTTGAGATTCCACTGGTCATCGGCGACGGTGGGCGCAAGCCCGCCGGCCAGCACCAGCACATCCGGATTGGCAGCCCTGGCCCGCACGTAGGCCACTTTGAGCATGGCCAGGTACTCTGCGGGCGACGCCCAGAACTCGCCCCAGTTGGGATAAACATTGGGCTGGTCCCAAATCTGGATGAAGCCCACGCGCCCGCGGAAGTGGCCGGCGAAGACGGCGACAAAGCGACCGTAATCGTCCATATTGTCCGGCGGCGACGTCTCCACTTTCGACGTGCGCGCCCACGCAGGCGACGTATCGAGGACGGCAATGATCATGAGACCGTGTGCGGTGGCGGCGTCGACAATGCGATCGTAGTCGTCCCAACGGTAGACGCCACGCTGCGGCTCGATCTGCGCCCAGGGAAACTCCTGGCGCAGCCACGTCAGCCCGCCAGCCTGCGCCAGATCAAGACTGCGCTCCAGATTGGGCAGGTCTTCGTGCAGTGCGACATTGACGCCATAGGGCGAGGCGGAGCGTACGGGCAAGTCGGCAGGGGGCGAGCCAAGGGCCACCCCGCGCGTATCCTGCTGGTAGCGCACGGCGCTGCGCAGGGCCAGAAATGAGAGGAGAGCTGCAAGAAGTCCGAGAACAATGATGCCGCTGAGGGCAAACAATGGTGAGCGTTTCATCATGGCCGCATGATAGCACAAAGCGCCGCGCGCGACAAGGGCGAGACAGAGTACGGAGCAGGGAGTAGGGAGCATGGAAAATGCTATCCCTCCCCTGCTTCTTCCCACACCTCGCGCACAAACTGTACCGAGCGGGCGACGCCATCGTGCCCCAGCTTGCTGTTCTCCTCGATGCAGATCCAGTTGTCCCAGCCGGCCTGTTGCAGCATCTGGAATTGCTCGCGGAAGGGAACCAGCCCGGTCCCGTGCAACACGTGCGTCAGCGTGCCACGCGTGCTCGTCTCAGCGGCGTGCACGGTCACGACACGGTGTACAACCTGCCGCAGCACGGGTAAAGGGTCGTCGCCGTAGGCGATCTGGTTGGCCGTGTCCCAATTCACGCCCAGCCCAGTGTTCTCGGTGCGGCGCACAAGCTCAAGGAAGACGTCGCTGGGAAAGCAGAAGTCAGGGTATCTCCAGATGCCCGGCCGGGCATGATTCTCGAAGATGGGTTCGATGTGGTTGGCTTTTCCGATCGCCAGCGTCTGCAACATACCGGCAATTGACCACTCGATGCCCTGCTCGCGCTGCGTCTCGGGGTGGCCCTGGCCCGATGTGATGCGGCAATACCTGGCCCCCAGCCGCGCCGCGGCCTCGACTTGTTGCGCTGCCAGATCGATTTGTCGCCGGCGTTCGGACGCGTCGGGGTGGGTGAAGTCTGTATACATGCAGACCATCGCCATGCCGATGCCGGCATCTTCGATCTGCTGGCGGAAAGACGATAGATAGGAGGGAGTGACGTCTTTGACGAAGAGGATACTGATGTCGATCGCGTCGAGGCCGAGTGCAGCGCCCTCGCCTGCCCACTGGCCAATTGCCATCTGCCCGCTAATGATCTGTGCAAAGTACGAAACCGGCAAGCAGCTCAGCTTCATCGTTTCTCCTTCGAGTCGCAGCGGCTGTCGTTCATTCTACTCCGGTTGCGATGGTCTGTCCAGTCCTCTGCGCAAAGTCCGACATTTCAAGATAGCGGTGCTCTTGAAAACCACAGAGCCTATAGAGGACACGGAGTGAATTGTACATGAGTGCAATCGCGTCCCATTGGCATCGGGAGGAGTCAAAGCGTCCGGCCAAGGGATGTTCTCCGTGCACTCTGTGCCTCAGTGGTGAATGCAACACACATTCTTGAATTGTCTGAGCAAAGCCGTTCTTAGCAATTGTCCATTCCCGGCATCCTCGCCAGAGGCCGAAATAGCAGCAGCACTTCCAAATATGGCGGAACGCCCGTCATTGCGAGCGTTCTTTGCGAAGCAATCCCCCTGCGCAACGCTGAGATTGCTTCGTAAACAGCACTCGCAATGACGAGCCAACGGTCTGCTCGTTCATATTTGACTCCCCTGAAAAAAGGGTAGGCGCGATCGTGCAATGGGACGATGACGGCCTAAGCGGCTCATTCTGGGGGCAAGAGGTGTGTCTTGCCGCCCAATACGAGCACGAAATGGGGAGCGCGGCGCATTTGATCCGTCGGAAATGAGTTTTTTCAGGGGAGTCATATTTGGAATCGCTGAAATAGCAGCATTCTACTTGACTCTTGGCTATCGATCGTGATACAATGCGTATAGCAAACAGGAGGAGAGAGCCAGTGACCAAGAAACAGCGTTGTGTTGCTGACAACGGTCAGATGGCAGACCCTCGTGTCGTTATGCTACAACGACCCGAATGATTCCCCGCGAGCAAGGTAGATCCTCTCCATCGCCGGAAGGGTCTATCTTTTTTTACCCATTACACGAGGAGGGATGTGAGATGTCGCAGATGGTGGTGAAGGGAAAGAACATCGAGATCTCAGAACCCCTGCACAGCTACGTCGAGAAGAAGCTCGGCAAGCTCGACCGTCACTTTGATGGGATCACGGCCATGACGGTAGAGCTCTCGGCGGAGCCACGCAAGACAAGCAACAACGGCCAGGTTGTCCAGGTCACCATGCAGGTCAACGGGCAGATATTGCGCGCCGAAGAGGCATCGGCAGACATGTTCGTTGCGGTTGACGCCGTGGTTGACAAACTGGAGCGCAGCATCGAGCGCTACAAGTCGAAGCTGCACCGCAAAGATGACATCCGCAAGTCTCGCCGGGAGGAGGCGCGCAACCTTGACATGCCGCCCGTGATGACAGATGCCGAGATCGCCGAAGAGACCGGCATAACGCGCACCAAGCACTTCCCGATCAAGCCCATGTCACCCAGGGAAGCCACTGAGCAGATGGAGTTGCTGGGACACGATTTCTATCTGTTCTACAACCAGGACACGACCAACGTCAGTGTCGTATACAAGCGCAAGAACGGCACCTACGGCCTGCTGATTCCAGAGATGGAGTAAGCCAAGCCGGCAATCCAGCCGACAAACCTGCGTACAAAGAGCCGGGCCACGTGTGTGGCCCGGCTTTCATGTTGGCGCTTCGCCGTCGCTGTCTATGGGGTCGCGCAGACGTCACAATGTGAAGCAGGCGCGACGATCGACTCATGCAGCGGGACGCGATCGACCACGACGTTGAGGAAGCTGCCGGCAGCCAGGCCGGCGAGAATGACCGACAGACTTGCGATCGGGTCAATCATCATCGTGCTTTGAGCACCAGGCCGATGTTGACAACGAAGTTGGCCACGTCGAAGCCGGCCGGCGCCACGAAGGGGCACGGCAAAGAGGCAAGCGGCCGCCCCAGACGCTCGGTCACTGCCTGCCGCAGGTCGGGCAACGCCGAAAACTCGCCCGTCAGCGCCACCGGCAGGCGCGGACTCAATGGCTGGGCATGCTTGCCGTTGTATGACTCGATGGTGCGCTCGAGCTCGGAGACGACATCTTGCACGATCTCGCCATCGTCGCCGCTGAGCGCCATGCTGCGCATGATGACGGGCAGATTGTTGCTCACAATAACGACGTCAAACGACGTGCGCTCGATATTGGCAATGATGATGTGGGGCTGATTAATGGCGCGAATCATGGCCAAAGGGCGCAGATCAACCATCTGCGGCACAATCGCCGCCTGGCGCAACCCGGCCAGATACTGAGTCAGCGGCGC
This sequence comes from uncultured Ktedonobacterales bacterium, assembly GCA_964402955.1. GTDB lineage: Bacteria > Chloroflexota > DTOL01 > DTOL01 > DAOUCN01 > CAYOEZ01. The sequence goes on from CAYOEZ010000151.1 coordinate 5,402, forward strand.
GTTGCGCACAGCCAGCACAAACACCATGATCTCAGTTGGGCTTTCATTCACTACTTGATGGAAGATGCGATACTCGCCGTTGCCGATGACGGGGTCGCGCCGGGCTTCACGCTCAACCACCTGCGCCACGTTCGTCGTTGCGTTCTTGGGCAAGGGGAGCATCTTGGAAATGGCATGGACGTCGGGGAAGGACGCCACCACAGTGGCCTTGGGAAGCTCGTATTCGTTGAGGATCGTGCGCACCGCGTGACCGAACGCCGCCGGGTCGGCGACGTCGCCGCCAGGCATAAGCTCAGGCTCAAGCGGCCTGGAGACGATACGCACAATCTTGCCCCTGTCGACGCAGATCACGCGCAGGTCAACGCCTTCGATGCTGAGTCCGATGATGGGGCGGCGTCCGAATGATGAGAACGTATCTCTGCCAGTGCGGGATAAGCCCGACAGAATCCCTGCCACGTCATCCTCCTGTTGACGGAGTTGTTATGTCTATTCTATGCCGTCAGGGCACGTTTGTCAAGAGTATGGTTTTTCTATACAATTGATTCGTTCCTGAGGGCGGAGGGGGCACAACCACGATGTTCAGAGGTCCGATCTCTCCAAGAATCGATCGAATCTCTCTACCTCGCCTATTCACAGCAGGTGCGATGCCACTACTCTGACGCCGATCGCAATCAGAATCAGCCCGCCCAGAATCTCCATGTGGCTGCCCAGCCGCTGCCCCAGCTTGCGCCCCAGCGCCAGAGCGATCAGCGATAGCGCCAGCGTCGTCAGGCCGATCACAATGGCGGGGTAAACGATCTCCACCTTGAGCGCAGCCAGGCTGATGCCAACAGCCAGCGCGTCGATGCTTGTCGCCACGCTCAACATGACCAGCGTCCGCCCGTGCGACGGATCCTGGCTGATTGTACCAACCTCATCGCTAGACAAGCCCGACCGGATCATGCGCAGGCCTACAAATGCCAACAGGCCAAGTGCTAGCCAATGGTCGAAGCCACTGATAAACTGCTCTACACTGCGGCCCGCCAGCCAGCCGAAGACCGGCATCATGGCTTGAAAGAGGCCAAAATGGAAGGCCAGCCGCAGCGCCGCCCGTGCGCTGTTGATATGCTCGCTGGCGCCGATACCAAGCGACACGGCGAAACAATCCATGGCCAGCCCCACCGCGATGAAGAAGACGGCGTAGAACCCCATCACCACTCCTGTCGAACGTTAGCCTCCATCCTATTGTACCCGTTGCAGCCCTCTCCCGTCTAGGGCTTGGACCTCTCCTGGGCGAGCCGCGCGGCGCGGCGATCGCTGCAGAGAGAGGTCAGGACAACAACGGTCAGGACGCCGACGATCACAGCAAGCGACAGCACGGTGGATATCTCGTAGATGTCGCGCAGCAGCATCTTGGCCCCCACAAAAACCAGGATGGCAGACAACCCATACTGCAGGTGGCGCAGGCGCTTCACTAGACCAGCGACAAGGAAATAAAGTGCGCGTAGCCCCAGAATGGCGAACACGTTCGAAGTATACACGATGAAGACGTCCGTGCTGACGGCGAAGACAGCAGGAATGGAGTCTGTGGCAAAGAGCAGATCCGTCACCTCCACGACCAGGAGCACCAGGCACAGCGGCGTCGCCAGCAGCCGGCCAGCCTGGCGCACGAAGAAAGCCTGTCCGGCGTAGTGATCGGTCATAGGCAGGAAGCGGCGCGCCAGGCGGACGACAGCATTCTTGGATGGGTCACGCTCTGTCTCCTGGTGCGTCGCCATGCGAATGCCGGTGAAGACCAGGAAAGTGCCAAAGAGGTACATGATCCAGGAAAAACGCTCGATGAGCGCCGCGCCGACAAAGATCATGACCCCGCGCATCAAGAGCGCGCCCAGGATGCCCCAGAAAAGGACACGGTGATGATAGGCGGCGGGTACCTTGAAAAACGTAAAGAGCATCACAAACACGAAGATGTTGTCGACGCTCAGCGCCTTCTCGATCAGGTAGCCGCTGTAGAATTGCAGCCCAGACTCAGCCCCTCGTATGCTGTAGACAATCGCGCCAAAAATGACCGACAGAGTAATCCAGACTGCGCTCCAGATGCCCGCTTCCTTGAGCGACACTTCGTGGGAGTGGCGGTGGAAAACACCGAGGTCGAGCGCAAGCATGACGACAACAACGGCATTGAATCCGAGCCAAAGCGGCAGGTCATTGGCCATGTCACTTCACCTTCGAGATGGAATTCCGCTTCTGCAGCAGGGCAGCAAGAAAGACCTTTGATCCGCTCATACATAAGCGGATCAAAGGTCTTGCATTCCAGCGTGTCTCTTCTGGCCGGCAGGCCGGGACAAAAGTCCGTGTTGACGGATCTGCCGTCCGGCTCGCGCCGGCAGCTACTCCCCTTTGCACTAACTCTGCGCAGTGTATATCATTGTGTGACCACTGTCAAGCAAACGCGCAAGCTGCGGCGTCTACCACTTGTCCGGCACGAGCAGCGCCAGTAGACGATTGAAGCCATACAGAACATCAAGATCCGGAAGCATGACAGCACTGCGCAGTTCTCGCCCCGCCGGCGTGGCATCCAGAGGATCAAGCACAGCGTCGCCATGACGACTGGCAGCGAGCGCCAGGGACTGGATCACTTGCCGCTCCAGGTCTGTGCCAACCTGTTTCTGGGCAAAACTGATCAGAGCCTGCAAGAGCGTTGGTGTGCCCCTCGCCGCGACGACGAGCAGAAGATGCGGCAGATGGGCAACACCCACCGGGGTCAGCGCCATCAGCAGAGCATCCTCGCGGCGCTGATCGTTGAGATCCTGCAAGGCCAGGATCTCAGCCCAGCAGGCGTTGGCGTTCAACCGGCTGATGTCGCGGCGTAGCTTGTTGGCCAGCCGCCACAACGTCTCACCCACGGCAGGCACAGAACGAGCAGTCGGCGAACAACCGAGACCGACGGCGATCGTTGCCTGGATGTCTGGTGGCAGTCGCCCCAAACCGGGCAGGAAGAGGGGCGCATCTCTGGCGCCCAGGTGGCTGATGGTCAGCGCACCGACAGTGCGATTGGCGGGCTGAGTGGCAGACACGAGCGAATAAATGAGATCCACGGCCTCTGCGCCGAACCTGGCGGCCTGCTCTGCCCACACCCCCCAGGCATCGAAGTACAAGCCATTGAGCAGGCGTTCAAGCTGCGGCAGTGTCTCTGCCTTGCGCACAGACTCCACAACCAGAGCGGGCGTTGCCGCTGCACTGGCAGGGCGGCGATCGCGCTGGCGTTGTTTGGCAAATCCGGGATAGATCTCCCAGCGCATCGTCTCCCATGTCGTTGGCGGCAGTGGAATGGGCAGGGCAATCTTCCCGTGTGCTTTGGCGACTCTGGTCTGAGTCTTGCGGAGGTGTGCGGTTTCCTTCTGTGCCCTGGCGTCGGGCTGTAGCTGGGGCGCGGGCTGGTGGCAAAGGCCCTGGTGCTCCTGACAGACGATCTTGCCACAGGTAGGGCAGGTGATCTGATGATGAGAACAGAGCGGAGCGTGATCCACGGCGCATTCGCCCATCCCACAGTCGCGGCAGTACTCCCGCTTGCAGGCGCTACAGCGAATCGTGTCCGCCGGGCACACCAGGTGGCCATTGTTGCACAGGTGCAGTGCGCTGCCTGGGGTCTGGCAGATCTGGCAAACGGGAACGTCCAGAGTCTTGCCCAGGGTATCCCATGCCACCGGCAGCGTCGCCCGTGTGTAGCGGTTCTCGATCACCACGCTGGTCGTGGGCATAGGGCGGGCGATGAGCGCTCCCGCGACCAGATGGAGGATGAGACGCACGCGATACTGCTCGTCAGCCTCTTGCAACTTCTTTTCCCGCTCTGCGACCACCACGGCCAGCTTAACCTGGAGATCCTCTTTCTTGTCGTCGCTGGCTTTCTGCATCCTCTGCTCAAGGCCGTGGGTCATGTCAGCATAGAAGCTCTCCAGGCGGCTGCGTGCTGCTTCCAGGCGGCGAGCGCTACGCTCAGCAGCCGACGCAAGATCGGCGGCCAGCGACTGTTCCGCATGGCGCGCAGCCTGCCGTTGGGCCTGATCGAGGGCAGCCGCCAAATCTGGCGCAGGCGCGGCGCCGGGCGGCGACCAGAAAGGAACAATGGGCAAGAACGGATCCCCCTCGGCATCGAGGTCAGCCAGAAGCAGTGCCTGTACTGGCAGCGGACGGTGACTGTGCAGGTCAATAGCCCCAGCGACCATGTGCTCACGCTTCTCATGGGAAAGAATCGTCGCCCGAAACCAGAAGACGGCTGCATAGTGGTAGGTGATGTCCTCGCGACCCAGGTTGGAGGATATCCAGGCATTGGGCACGCTGATCTGGCGCGCCAGTTCTGCGCGCAGGTCCTTGGGTGGATGCTGTAGGCGCCGCACATACCAGCGAGCGCTGGTTGTGCCCTCTTTCGCCAGGGCCAGCAAGCGATCGAGAAGGGGGCTACCATAACTGAGATACTCGACAGACGTGTCGCGTGCGGCTGCATCGGGACTGAGCGCCAGGTGCAAGAAGGTTCTCCCATCCAGGCCAGCGGCCATGCTATCGGGTAGGATGAGATCCACCAGGCCATATTGCGGCGCTTCCGCCAGGACGCCCAGCGTCGGCAGACCGTCGAGAAGGTAGCGACGCAACTCGTTCCCGGGATCGCTGCTGTCGGTCACAGTATATTACTCCAGTATGGTGATAAGCTACCCGGCGCGGCTGCCGAACCGGCCGCCAGCCACGCACGTCTACAGGCGATTGGCGGCAAAGTCTGCGCCAAAGAGAGCTTCGTCATAGGCGCGGGTTTGCAGGTACGCGTCCCTGGCGCGAGTGAGGGCCTGGCCTAACTCGTCCATGCGCGAGCGCAGTTGCTCCTGCGACACCGACTGTAGCCAGACATCCATCACAATGCCTTCGAAATCTCGCTGATCGGTCAGATTGCCCAAAATCATATCCATCTCACCGATGACCATCTCGAACATGTTGATCTTGCGATCGAGCAAGTCCAGGAGCTGCGCCTCTACCGTGCCGTCGGCAGCCAGGTTGTAGATGCTGACCTCGTGCGTCTGGCCGATACGATGAATGCGGCCCACGCGCTGCTCGATGCGCATGGGATTCCAGGGCAGGTCAAAGTTGACCATTATGTGACAGAATTGCAGGTTGCGCCCTTCACCAGCCGCCTCTGTGCACAACAGAATCGGCGCACTGGCCTGAAAAGCGGCGATGCAAGCATTCTTCTCAGCGCCTGACAGCTCGCCGTGGTAGACGGCAGACTCGAAGCCAGCCTCGTGCAGTAGAATCTCCAAATACCGCAGCGTCTCCCGGTACTTGGTGAAGATAACAACCTTGTCTTCTCTGCCCTTGGGCAGTGACTCAAGAAGTTTCAGTAGCGCCAGTCCCTTGGCGCTCTCCGTGATCTCGCACCCGGCAGCCGCCAGATCGCGCAGGCTCTGTCGCTCAGAGACGGAGAGACCGGGCGTCCGTTCTGTCAGTCTGAGCAGGGTAGGCGTCGTGCTAAAGGACGAGCTACCTGCCTCCCAGAGAAGCGTCTGTAGGGCCATGCGGCTGATTCCGCTGCGGCCACTGCCCGCCACCGACCAGGCGCTACGCACGAACGCACCGACGGCCTGGTAGAACTCATGCTCTGCTGGCGATTGGTGAATGCTCACCGTTGTGGCCTGGCGGCGGGGCAGATTGAGATGGACTCCGGCGCGGGTGTTACGAATCATAACGTCCGCTAGCAGATCACGCAGCCGGAGGCGATTCTTGGGCAGGCGCGGGTCGCCGGACTCAACAAACTCCCGTCTGAAGTCGCGGCTGCTCTTGAGTTGGCCCGGTTGGAGGAGAGTCACCAGGTTGTATAGCTCTTCCAGGTTATTCTGGACAGGAGTGGCCGTCAGGAGCAGAACATAGCGCGCCTTGAGGTTATTGACAAAGCGCCATCCCTGACTGGCCCGGTTCTTCAGGTGATGCGCCTCGTCAACAATGACCATGTCGTATTGGATAGCGCTGATGGCCTGACTGTGTGGGGCACGCCGGGCGGTCGCGAGTGAAGCGATGACCTGCTCGTGCTCGGCCCAGGCGCGTTCGGGCGCGCTGCGGAAGGCGGGATCATCATTGGTGGCAAAGGCGAGGCCGAACTTCTGCTCGAGCTCGTCGCGCCACTGCTCAACCAGGGCGGGCGGCGTCAGAATCAAGACGCGCCGCGCCATGCCGCGCAGCATGTATTCCTTGAGGATGAGACCGGCCTCGATGGTCTTGCCCAGCCCCACCTCATCACCCAGGATTGCACGGCCGCGCAAGCGGCGCAGCACCGCTTCAGCAGTCTCTATCTGGTAAGGGAACGGGGCGAAGTTCACCGTCTGCGGCGCCAACAGAACGTCGAAGCCCTGAATGAGCGATATGCTCTCCGCCCACAAGAGCAAGTCCAGGTGCTTGCGATCCGTGTACGGGCCTTTGGCGAGAATCTGTAGGACGCCCTGGTTCTCTTCGGGTAGGATGACATCGTATGTTTCGTTTGCCACGACAAGATTATAGCATTTCGCGACGGGCGGCGCAAGCCAGGGCTTTTTCAAGCAGGGGCGCTGTTTGCTGCGCCCTCCTTGCTTAGATTCCACGCGCAGCAACACCCGATGGAGCG